>NZ_JBQEPK010000002.1:395844-446237 GCF_052045615.1 Methylobacterium sp. 22177
CTTCGGCCGGGCGGGCGCCGGCCGGCTCCTAGTCCTCGTCGTCCTCGTCGTGGTGCCGGCCCTTGAGCTTGGCGAAGACCGAATCGGCGTCGAGCCGCTCCTCGCGGCCGCCGTGATCGTCCTCGTGCTCCCGCTCGTCGGCGTCGCGGGCCGTGGAGACCTCGGTCGGCAGCAGCGAGGCGCCGGACTCGGCCGCCACCGCGGCCGGGCGGTCGGCCGCCGCGCGCTGGACCTCGAAGTCGAGGTTGATCTGGGTGGTCAGCCCCAGGGTCACCGGGTCCATCGGCTGGAGCGAGCCCGAGTTCCAGTGGGTGCGCTCGCGGATCTGCTGGATCGTCGACTTGGTGGTGCCGACCAGCCGGATGATCTGCGAGTCCTTCAGCTCGGGGTGGTTGCGCAGCAGCCACAGGATGGCGTTCGGCCGGTCCTGGCGGCGGGAGAGGGGGGTGTAGCGCGGGCCCTTGGTGGTGCGCTTCACCTCCGGCAGCTTCACCTTCGAGACGGCGGGCTTCAGCTTGTAGTGCGGCGCCTTCTGGGCCTTCTCGATCTCGTCGCGGGTGAGCTGGCCGGTGGAGACCGGGTCGAGCCCCTTGATGCCGGCCGCGACCTCGCCGTCGGCGATGCCCTTCACCTCCAGCGGGTGCAGCTTGCAGAAATCGGCGATCTGCTCGAAGGCGAGCGAGGTGTTCTCGACCAGCCAGACGGCGGTCGCCTTGGGCATCAACGGACCCTGGGACATGCTTCTCGTGCTCCGGCCTGGCGGGACGGGGGCCGGGCATCGGGCCGCGGGCTCCGGATGACCGATCCGGATGTCCCGTCTCACGCTGTCGAATGGGGATGAGGCACTATAGGCCCGGGCGGGGAGGGGCGCAATCGCGGGTTGGGCCCGTTCGGAGCCCGGCGTGCCGATTCACCGGCGGCCGGATCACCGGCGCCGACTGGTCGCCCTCAGCGGGGGCGCACCCCGTCGAGGAACAGCCGCACCGCCGCCTGCCGCCGCCGCTCCTGCGCCTCCGGGTCGGTGGCGATGCCGTAGAGGGTCGCCTGGGACGACCGGCCGAGGACGAGGCTGAGGAACAGGTCGGCCGCGATCTCGGGATCCGCCACGGCGATCCGCCCGCGCCGGGCGAAGGCGTCGAGCAGCCGCGCCACGGCGCGCACGCCGCGCAGCCAGCCCTCCTCGTGGGCGAGGCGGGCGAGTTCGGGAAACTGCAGCGCCTGGGCCACGAGGTTGCGCTTGAGCATCGCCGCGCCCGGCGACTGGCCGTGGGCCAGCAGGGTGCGGCTGAGATCCTCCAGGGCGGTCTCGACGTCGTCGCTCCCGCCCTGCGCGGCCTGGGCCTCGGCCGCGGCGGAGAGCGGCGCCAGCCACGCGGCGATCCGCTCGCGCAGGACCGCCTCGAACAGGGCCCGCTTGTCGCGGTAGCGCGCGTAGACCGTCGGCTTGCTCATCCCGGCGGCCTCGGCCACCGCGTCGATGGAGGTGGCGTCGAAGCCGCGCTCGAGGAACAGGGTCGTCGCCACGGCGATCAGGTGCGCCTCGCGCCGGGCCGCCTCCGCGCGGGTCGGCCGGCCGCCGCGCCGCGGGCCCGCCTCCGCCCGCTCGATCTCCGTGACCGTCACCCCGCGATCCTCCCTGCTCACCGGCTTGCTCCCCGGCGCCGTTCGTCCTATCAAAACGATACCGTACCGTTTTGATTCTGGCCAGACCCGATGGACGCACGTCGCAGCGACAGCTTCAAGAGCGCCGACCCGGTCGCGGGCGCCCCCGTCTCGCCCCCGGCGCCGCGCCGCCGCCGCGCGCGGACCGTGCTGCCCCTCCTCGGCCTGCTCGCGCTCGGCGGGGCCGGGACCTACGGCTGGCACTGGTGGACCGTGGGGCGCTTCCTCGAGGTGACCGACGACGCCTATCTCCAGTCCGACAAGGTCACGGTGGCGCCGCGCATCGCCGGCACCGTCGCGGCGGTGCTGGTCGGCGACAACCAGCCGGTGAAGGCCGGCGAGGTGATCGCGCGCCTCGACGACCGGTCCTACCGGGTCCAGCTCAAGCAGGCCGAGGCCGAGGTCGAGAAGGACCGGGCGCAGATCCTGGGCGTCGCCTCGGCGATCGTCCAGCAGCGGGCGCAGGTCGCCTCGTCGCGGGCCGACCTCGCCAACGCCGAGGCCGCCCTGACCTTCGCGCAGCAGGAATACACCCGCTACCAGAACCTGCTGCAGACCGGCTCGGGCACGGTGCAGCGCCAGCAGCAGGCGGATGCCGACCTCCGCCAGCGCCACGCCGCCCGCGACAAGGCCGCCGCCTCGCTCGACGCCGCGCAGAAGCAGATCGACAGCCTGAAGGCCCTCGAGGCGAGCACCCGGGCGAGCCTGGAGGGCGCGCAGGCGAAGGTCGAGGGCGTGAGGCTCGACCTCAGCTACACCACCATCGTGGCACCGATCGACGGCGTGGCCGGCGACCGGGCGCTGCGGATCGGGCAGGTCGTCTCGGCCGGCACCGGGCTCCTGACCCTCGTGCCGATGGGCCGCGACATCTACCTCGTGGCGAACTTCAAGGAGACCCAGACCGGCCGCATGGTCGAGGGGCAGCACGTGACCTTCACGGTCGACGCCTTCGGCGATCATGAATTCCAGGGCCGGGTCGAGAGCTTCTCCCCGGGCACCGGCTCGCAGTTCGCCCTGTTGCCGCCCGAGAACGCCACCGGCAACTTCACCAAGGTGGTGCAGCGCGTGCCCGTGCGCGTCGCCCTCGACCCGTCGGACCCGCTCATCGCCCGCCTGCGTCCGGGCCTGTCGGTGGAGGCCACGGTCCACACCGCCGACCCGGTGGAGCCGGTGGATCCCGCCCGCCGCCGGCCGAGGCCCGCCCCGGCGCTGGTCAGCGAGGCCCTGCCGCGATGAGCCCGGCCGCGATGAGCCCGGCCCCGATGAGCCCGGTCCCGGCCGTGGCGGTGGCCGAGGCGAAGGCGAGCGCCCGGGACTGGCTCGCCGTGTTCGGCGCGATCCTCGGCGCCTTCACGGCGATCCTCGACATCCAGATCACCAACGCCTCGCTCGCCGACATCCAGGGGGCGCTCGGCGCCTCCACCGAGGAGGGGAGCTGGATCTCGACCGCCTACCTGATGGCCGAGATCATCGTGATCCCGCTCACCGGCTGGCTGTCCTCGGTGATCGGCCTGCGCCGCTACCTCGCGGTGAACACCATCCTGTTCACCGCCTTCTCGCTGGCCTGCGCGCTCTCGACGTCCTTGAGCCAGATGATCCTGTTCCGCGCCGGGCAGGGCTTCACGGGCGGCGTGCTGATCCCCACCGCGATCGTGATCGTGCGCACGCGGCTGCCCAAGAGCCAGCAGGCGGTCGGCATCGCCATGTTCGGGCTGACCGCCACCTTCGCGCCGGCCATCGGCCCGACGGTCGGCGGCTGGCTCACCGACAACCTGTCCTGGCACTACATCTTCTACCTGAACCTGATCTTCGGTCCGATCGCGGCCGCGATCCAGCTCGGCGCCTTCGAGAAGGCGCCCGCCCGCTGGGGCGAGCTGCTCAAGGGCGACTGGATCGGCATCGGCCTGATGGCGACGGGCCTGCCGGCCCTGACCTTCGTGCTGGAGGAGGGCCAGCGCAAGGACTGGTTCGGCTCGCCCGTGATCATCGAGGCGAGCTGGATCGCGGCGGCCGGCATCGCCGGGTTCATCGTCCGCGAGCTGACGGCGGCGCGGCCGTTCATCAACCTGCGGGTGCTGGCCAACCGCTCGGTCGGCGGCGCCTGCGTGCTGATGACCGTGCTGGGCGCGGTCTCGTACGGGTCGATCTACATCATCCCGGTCTACTGCGCGCAGATCCAGGGCTACAACGCCCAGCAGATCGGCTACGTGGTGATGTGGTCGGGCCTGCCGCAGCTGCTGCTGTTCCCGATGATGCCGCTGATCATGCGCGCCGTGGACGCGCGGCTGCTCGTGGTCACCGGCACGCTGTTCTTCATCGCGAGCTGCTGGATCAATGTCGGCCTGACCCACGACGTCGGCGCCGACCAGCTGATCCTGCCGCAGATCATGCGCGCCATCGGCCAGCCGCTGTTCACGATCCCGCTCTCGCAGCTCTCGACGGCCGGCCTCGCGCCGCGCGACACCGCGGACGCCTCGGCGCTGTCGAACATGATGCGCAACCTCGGCGGCTCGATCGGCATCGCCATGCTGTCGACCATGATCGATCGGCGGGAGCACTTCCATTTCTCGATGCTGGCCGAGGCGATCACCGTCAACGCCACCCGCACCCAGGACCGGCTCGCGGCGCTCGCCGCCGGGATGCACGCCCGGATCGCTGACCCCCTCGCCGCCAAGGCCGTCGCGCTCGGCCAGCTCGCCGCGCAGGTCCGCCGCGAGGCCTACGTGATGGCCTACGCGGACGGGTTCTGGCTGGTGGGGGTGAGCCTCGTGGCGAGCCTCGCGGTGGTGGCGGTCCTCAAGAAGCCGCAGCGCGCCGCCGGACCCGTGGAGGCGCACTGACCGGCCCGGGGCCTACTTCCCCGGCAGGTTGTGGACGATCGGGAAGAACGTGTCCTTCCAGTCCTTGGGCTCGGCCTTGATGGTCTTCATCGCGTAGAAGTGCCGGGCCTGGAGCATGATGCCGTAGGGGGTGGTGGAGAAGTTCGTCCCCGGCTCCTTCATGATCTCGACCAGCGTCTCGGGCGGGGTCTTCTCGTTGGTCGCCGCCACGTAGTCCCTGGCGGCCTTCAGCGGGTCCCGGGCGATCTCGGCGTTGGCCTCGTCGATGGCGGCCACGATGGCGGCGGCGAGCTTGGGATTGCGGTTGTACCAGCCGGTCCGGGCGTAGAAGATCGCGTTGCTCACCGGCTCGCCGACCAGCTCGTAGGAGTTGAGCACCTTGTGGATCGCCGGGTCCTGCAGCTCGCGCTGCTGGAACGGCGGCAGCGAGAAGTGGCTGTTGACCTCGTTGTGCGGGCTCGCCAGGGCCGCCACCGCGTCCGGGTGGCCGAGCTGGACGGTGAGCGGGTCGAGCTTGGTGGCGTTCTCGGGCCCGAACGCTTTCTTGGCGGCGATCTGGAGGAGCACCGCCTGGGACGAGACCTTCACGGAGGGCAGGGCGATCTTGTCCTTGGTGGAGAAGTCCTTGAGTTCCTTCACGTCCGGGTTGCGGGTGAGCAGCATCATCGGCGTGGTGCCGACCCCGCACAGGCCCTTCACGTCGCCCTTGGTGCGGTCGTTGAGCAGCAGCATGTTGGTCGAGCCGCTGTCGACGATGTCGATGTTGCCCGAGAGCAGCGCGTCGTTGCCGGCGGCGCCGCTCGTCAGGTTGACCCACTCCACGGTGACGTCCCCGAGGCCCGCGGCCTTGGCGTGCTTCTCGATCAGCTTGTGCTGCTCGGCCAACACGGCGGGCAGGTAGACGAAACCCGGCTGCCGGCTGATCCGGACCTTGGCATCGTCGGCCCGGGCGGGGGCGGCCAGCGCCAGCCCGGCCAGCAGGAGGGCCGATCCCGTCCGCAGGAGCCGGCGGCGGCCCGGCAGAAACGAGCTCGTCCGCGACGTACGCACCATGACGCTTCTCCCTGTGGCCCGGCATCATCCTGAGCGGAGCCGGGCTTTCGTTGGACGGGGAGTGGACAGGCTCGGGCCGGTGCGCGCAAGGCCGTCCTCACGGTCCGCGAACGCAGAAGCTGCAAAATCCTGCCTGTTGAAATCATCTGCGCGGGGGCGCGGGCGAAGATCGGGCGCGGAGCGAAGCTCCACACCATCGCGGCCGCCGCGCCGTTCGGCATCGTCGCGGTCTCGGGCATCGGCCTCGTCAGCCTGAAATCCCAGGTCGCGCAGGCCCGCATGGCCAAGGCGCGGAACCTGACGGACGTGGCCTACGGGATCGCGGCCTATTTCGAGGGCGAGGCGCGGGCCGGCGCGCTGAGCCGGGGCCTCCCGAGCGCGGCCATCCAGGAGATCGTCCGCGGGGTGGCGAGCGCCGCCACGGGGCGCAGGGCGTGTCCAGGGCGTGTCCAGGGCGTGTCGGAGAACGCCGTCGGCCTGCGCCGGGGCGCCGCCCAGACCGGGACCGCCTCCGCGCAGGTGCTGGCGGCCGCCCGCGGCCTCGCCCCGGGTTCGGACGAGCTCGACCAAGGGGTGAAAGCGTCCTGGCGGAGGTCCCGGCGGCCTGGGCGGGGGCCGGGCGCTCAGCCCGCCGAAAAACCCCGCACGGCCGCCCGCACCAGCGCGTCGATCATCGGCCGCACGTCGTCCACGCCGAGGGGCCCGAGGCCGCCGAGATCGGCGAGATAGGTCATGCCGTGGACGCTGGACCACAGCGCCCGCGCCATCACGGGGATCGCCGCCTCGGCGAGGCGGCCGCCGTCGCGCAGCACCCCCTCCAGGATCCCGAACAGGGCCGCGATGTCGGCCTGCACCGAGTCCGGCGCCGGCACCGTGCGGCGCTCGAAGATCGCCGCCCAGGCCGCGTGGTGCTCGCCCGCGAAGGCGAGGTACGCGTCGGCCAGGCACAGGAGCCGCGCCTCCGTCTCCCGCGACGGACAGGCCGCCAGCGCCCCCGCGAGGGTGTCGCGGAGGCGGCGCATGGTGACGGCGTTCGCCTCCAGCCGCAGCGCTTCCAGGCTGTCGAACTGCGCGTAGACCGAGCCGACCGCCGTGCCGGCCCGCTCCGCGACGCCGCGGGCGGTCAGCGCCGCCGCGCCGCCCGCGTTCAGGATCGCCACCGCGGCCTGGATCAGGGCCCGGCGATCGGCCGCCCGGTCGCCCGGCTCCTTCCGCGGCCGCCCCCTCACTTTTTTATGAACGTCGTTCATTTTATCCCTTGCGGCCCGGCGCGTCCCGTGTTCAATTGTTTTATGAACGACGTTCAATCAAATCCGGACGCGGTCCGGCCCGTCGTTCCCGCGAGGTGAACCGTGATGAGGACCCTCTCCTTCCTGATGCGCGGCGTGATCGCCGACAACGCCCAGGCGATCCACGACGCCCACGCCGTGACGATCCTGCGCCAGCAGATCCGGGACGCCGCCGGCGCCCTGGCGACCGCCCGGCGGGAACTGGCCGTCGCCATGGCCTACCACGCCGCCGAGGCGCGCGCCCTGGCGGCGATCGGCGGCCGGATCGACACCCTGTCGGATGGGGCGCGCCGGGCGCTCGGCGACGGCCGCGAGGATCTCGGGACCGAGGCGGCGATCCACATCGCCGCCCTGGAGGACGAGCGGGCCGACCGCCGGGCCGCCGCCGAGCGCTTCGCCGCGGAGGTCGAGCGGCTGAAGCGCCTCGTCGCCGAGGGCGGCGAGCGGCTGCGGGACCTCGACCGCGGGCTCCAGACCGCCCGCACCACCGAGGCGCTGCGGCGGGCCGGCCTCGAGGGCCGCCGGGTCACGACCCTGTCGGCGGGGGCGCTGGGGGAGGCCGAGCGGACGCTGGCGCGCCTGCGCGAGCGGCAGGCGGCCGAGGCGGACGTCGCCGCCGCGCTGACCGAGCTCGAGGCCGAGGCCGCGGGCGGGATTGAGGCCGACCTCGAGGCGGCGGGCTACGGCCGCCCCCGCACGGACCCGCGGGCGGTGCTCGACCGCCTCAGGGCCGGGGCCTGACCGGCGCCGCACGTTTTCCCGTCCGAAGATTCCACTGGAGACCGCACCATGACACCGCAGATGCCCCATACCGGCGCCTGGAAGACCTTCACGCTGGTCAGCTTCGCCGCCGCCGCCGCCATGCTGACGATCGGCATCTTCTTCCTGCCCGCCGAGATCTGGATCAAGGGCTACCTCGCCATGGCGTCGCTGTTCCTCACGGGCACGACCTTCACCCTGGCCAAGACCCTGCGCGACGAGCACGAGGCGAAGCGACTGATCAACAAGATCGAGGACGCCGCCACCGAGCGCGTCCTGCGCGAGGCGGTGCCGGGCCGGCTCTGACCGGATCCCGGAGGCCCGTTCAGCCCGGGGCGTCCAGGAACGCGGCGAGCACCCGGGAAAATTCCGGGGTCCGCAGGTAGCCGTAGGACTTGTGCCGGTTCTCGGCGCCGTCCGGCCTCCGGTAGGCGTTGATCACCGGCACGTCCCGCACCCGCACGCCGGCGGCGTTCGGCGCGTAGAGGGCCGCGAGGTCGTCGCCCACCGTGGCGATGTCCTGGCGGTCCATCAGGTTGGTCCAGGCGGCGAGCGCCGCCGGCACCCGGAGATCGCCGTGCTCGTCGGCGAGCTTCAGCTTCAATTCGGCGAGCCCGAGGGGGGCGCCGAGGGTGACGAGGTCGCAGCGGGGCATCGGCGTCCCGTCCGCCTCGGCGGCGCGCAGCACGTCGTAGGCGATCAGGCCGCCCATCGAGTGCGCGGCGATCAGCACGCGGTCCGCCGCGGCCGCCGCCAGGGCGTCGCGCAGGCGCGCCCGCGCCGCCGCCCGGAACGCCGCGTCCTCGTAGTAGCCCCACAGGTCGTCGAGGCGGTATTCCAGGATCAGGTCGTCCACCGGCGTCAGCCCGGCGGCCTCCTGCAGGTGCGACAGGCCGCGGTAGATCCGGTCGGTGAGGGTCGGCTCGGCGCGGTCCGGCTGCCCCGCCGGGGAGGGGAACGGCCCGAGGCCGTGATCGGGGCGGTAGGGCTCGCGGTTGCGGTCGCCCGCGAGCGGCTGCGGGTAGCGCAGGTCCGCCCAGTACACGAAGGTGAAGGACAGGTCGGCCTCCGCCACCCGGAGCCCGAGATTGCGGTCGAGCCCCTCGCGGATCGCGGCGCGCCACCAGGCGGCCTTCTCATCCCGGGGCGGCTTGTTGGCGAGCCCGTGGATGCCGATGATGTGCGCCCGACCCAGTGTCCGCTCCCAGACCGACGAGAGTGCCGGCCGGGCAAGATAGGGCCGCCCCGCGCCGACGGAACTGCGGCTTAGTTTCCGCGCGGCCCGTGATCCCTGCCGCCGCCCGCAGCCCCAGCCGTCCCCCGCCGTCACGCCCCGCCGTCCCCCCCGCCGTCACCCCATTGCCACGCGGCCGCTCCGCCATAGCTGCGCTGCGGGAACCGGATCGGGCCCGGGGCCTTCTCCCACGACAGATGATCCTGCCGCGCTTGCGTCCCGGTGCGCGCGGCCAATGACGAGGACGGTGGCCCGATGCGGCGCGCCCACAGCATGGAATTTGGGGCCGAGATGGTCGAGGGCGGCGTCCGCTTCGCCCTCTGGGCGCCCACCGCCGAGAGCGTCGACCTCGTCGTCGACGGCGCCGACCACCCCCTGCCCGAATCCGGCGGCGGCTGGCGCCGCACCGCCCTGCCCGGGGTGAAGCCCGGCGCCCGCTACGGTTTCCGCATCGACGGCGACCTCGTCGCCCCCGATCCCGCCTCGCGCTTCCAGCCGGACGACGTCTCGGGCCTCAGCGAGGTGATCGACCCGCGGAGCTTCGAGTGGTCCGACGCGGGCTGGACCGGGCGGCCCTTCGAGGAGGCGGTGATCTACGAGTGCCATGTCGGCACCGCGACGCCGGAGGGCACCTATGCCGGCCTGCAGGCCCGGCTGCCCGACCTCAAGGCGCTCGGCGTCACCGCCATCGAATTGCTGCCGCTCGCCGACTTCAAGGGCTCGCGCAACTGGGGCTACGACGGCGTCCAGCCCTACGCGCCGGACGGCGCCTACGGTCGCCCGGACGATCTCAAGCGCCTGGTCGACGCCGCCCACGGTCTCGGGCTGATGGTCTATCTCGACGCGGTCTACAACCACTTCGGCCCGGCCGGGAACTACCTCCACGCCTACGCCAAGACCTTCTTCACCGAGCGGCACCAGACGCCGTGGGGCGCGGGGATCAACTTCGACGGCAAGGAGAGCGGCGCCACGGTGCGGCAGTTCTTCATCCAGAACGCCCTGTACTGGCTGGAGGAGTACCGCTTCGACGGCCTGCGCTTCGACGCCGTCCACGCGATCCTCGACGATTCGCCCCGCCACTTCCTGGCCGAGCTCGGCGAGACGGTCCGCAAGACCTTCCCGGACCGGCAGATCCACCTGATGCTGGAGAACGAGGCCAACCAGGCCCGCTGGCTCGAGCGGGACGCCGCCGGGCGCCCGAAGATGCACGACGCCCAGTGGGCCGACGACCTGCACCATTGCTGGCACGTCCTGCTGACGGGCGAGGACGCCGGCTACTATAAAAGCTTTGCCGACAAACCGGTCGCCCACCTCGCCCGCTGCCTCGCCGAGGGCTTCGCCTACCAGGGCGAGCCGTTCCCGACCCTCGACAATCACCCGCGGGGCGAGCCTTCCGGGCACCTGCCGCCCTCCGCCTTCGTGACCTTCCTCCAGAACCACGATCAGGTCGGCAACCGGGCGCTCGGCGAGCGGCTCAACCACCTGGCCGATCCCCGGAAACTCGACCTCGCCCGGGCCGGGCTCCTGCTGGCGCCGCAGATCCCGATGCTCTGGATGGGCGAGGAATGGTCGGCCTCGGCGCCGTTCCTGTTCTTCGTCGACTTCGCGCCCGACGCGGACCTGAACAAGGCGGTGCGCGACGGCCGCCGCCGGGAGTTCAAGAGCTTCGCGGCGTTCGCGGACGACACCTCCAAGATCCCCGACCCGACCGAGGCCGAGACCTTCGCGGCGTCCAAGCTCGACTGGTCCGAGCGGGAACGCTCGCCCCACCGCGAGGTGCTGGCCGAGACGACCCGGCTCCTGGGGCTGCGCCGCGACGCGGTCGTGCCCCTGGCGAAGTCCGGCTACGAGGGCGCCGCCGCCACCCTGCCGCGCCCGGACGTGGTCGACTGCACGTGGCGCTTCGGCGCCGGGACCCTGCGCTTCGTGGCCAATGTCGGGACCGAGCCCTTCGCGCTGGATCCGGGCGGTGCCGAGCCGGTCTGGACCAATGCCCCGGACGGCGCCGGACGCGATCTCCCATCCTGGACCGGCGTGTTCCTGACGGAGTCCCGCTCGTGAGCGCCCTGGAACAGCTGGCCGACCTCGTCGGCGTCGCCGCCGGCTACACCGACGCCTTCGGCAAGCCCGTCGAGACGCCGCTCGAGGTGCGCCGCGGCCTGCTCGCCGCGCTGGGCTTCGCGGTGGAGGACGAGGCCGCGATCGCCGGGAGCCTGGCCGAGGTCGAGCGCCTGCGCCGCGGCCTGATCCCGCCGCTCCTGCCCGTGGAGGCCCGCCGGGCCGCCCGCGTCCCGGTGCGGCCGCAGAACGGCGCGCCGCACACGCTGGTCTGGCGTCTCGTGGACGAGCGCGGCACCGCCCGCGAGGGACGCGCCAACCCGCAGGGGTCGGAGCCGAGCTTCGAGCTGCCGCCGCTGACGCCGGGCTACCACCGCCTCATCGTGCAGGCCGGGCCGACCCGCACCGAATCCTGGGTGATCGCCGCACCCCAGCGCTGCTGGCGCCCGCGCCCCTACACGGAGGAGGGGGCCTCCGACTGGGGTCTGGCCGCCCAGCTCTACGGCCTGCGCTCGGCGACCAATATCGGCATCGGCACCTACGCGGATGCCGGCGAGGCCGCCCGCGAGGCCGCCCTGCGCGGGGCGGCCTTCCTGGGCTTGAGCCCGGTCCACGCCCTGTTCGGCTCCGACCGGACCAAGATCTCGCCCTACTCGCCCTCCTCGCGCCTGTTCCTGGAGACGCTGTTCATCGCCCCGCGCAGCCTGCCGGGCCTCGCCGGGTCCCGGGCCGAGGCGCTGCTCGCCGAGCGCGCGGACGCGATCACGGCCTTGCGCGAGGCGGCCCTCGTCGACCACCAGGGCGTCCACGACGTGCTCGACCCGGTGCTCCGGGCGCTCTGGGCCGAGTCGCCGGCCCGCGCCGGCACCGATGCGGGCTTCGAGCAGTTCCGCCAGGAGGGCGGCGAGGATCTCGAATCGCACGCCCTGTTCGAGGCGCTGTCCGAGCATTTCCGGCAGCGGGGCGCCCACTGGCTGGGCGACTGGCCGGAGGATTATCGCCGGGCCGGCACGGACGCGGTGCGGGCCTTCGCGGCGGAGAACGCGGACCTCGTCGGCTACCACGCGTGGCTGCAGTACCTCGCCGACCGGCAGCTCGCCGAGGCCTCCGCGGCGGCGCTCGGCGCCGGCATGCGGGTCGGGCTCTACCGCGACCTCGCGGTCGGCGCCGACCGGGGCGGCTCCGAGATCTGGTCGCATCCCGAGCGCTTCGCCGACAGGGTCTCGATCGGCGCGCCGCCGGACCTGTTGGCGCCGAAGGGCCAGAACTGGGGCCTGCCAGCCTTCGACCCGCTGGCGATGGAGCGCGACGGGCTCGCGGCCTTCCGGGCCCTGGTGCAGGCCAACATGCGCCACGCCGGCGCGATCCGAATCGACCACGCCTTCCAGCTCGCCCGGCTGTTCCTGATCCCGCTGGGCGCCGGCGCCCAGGCCGGCGCCTACGTGGCGATGCCGTTCGAGCCGATGCTGGCGGTGCTGCGGCTGGAGAGCCACCGCAACAAGTGCCTCGTCATCGCGGAGGATCTCGGAACCGCCCCGGAGGGCTTCTCCGACGCGCTGATGCGGGCCGGGGTGCTCAGCTACCGGATCCTCGCCTTCGAGCGCGAGGGCGACGGACGGTTCAAGCCGCCCGCGGCCTACCCGCGCGACGCGCTCACCGCCATCACCACCCACGACCTGCCGACCTTCGTCGGTTGGTGGCGCGGGGTCGACACCGACACCCGCCAGTCGCTGGGTCTCTACGACCAGGAGCGGGCCGAGGCCGAGCGGGGCGAGCGGGTGGTGGAGCGCCGCCGCCTCGCCGAGGCGCTGGCGGCCGAGCAGCTCATCCCCTCCGCCGAGCCCCCGGACGCCGCGCCCTTCGAGGCCGCCGCCCGCTATCTCGCCCGGGCCCCCGCGATGCTCACGGCCGTCCAGTACGAGGACGTGGTCTCGGAACTCGCCCAGGCCAACGTCCCGGGCTCGACCGAGGGCTACCCGAACTGGCGGCGCAAGCTCGACCGGGACCTGGCCGACATCGCCGCCCCCGGCGGGCCGCTGGCGAAGCTCGCGGCCGCCCTCTCGGCCGAGGCGCGGGGCCCGCGCTCGGGCGCCGCGCGGCTCGCCGCGCCGCCGCCGCGCGCGACCTACCGGCTGCAGTTCCACAAGGACTTCACCTTCGCGGATGCGGGGAAGATCATCCCGTACCTGCACCGGCTCGGGATCAGCCACGTCTACGCCTCGCCGCTCCAGAAGGCGCGGCCCGGCTCGACCCACGGCTACGACATCGTCGACCACGGCGCGATCAACCCGGAACTCGGCGGCGAGGAGGGCTTCATCGCGCTCTCCGAGACGCTCCACGCCCACGGGATGAAGCTGCTGCTCGACATCGTCCCGAACCACATGGGCGTCGGCGGGTCCGACAATCCGTGGTGGCTGTCGGTGCTCGAGTGGGGCTCCCTGTCGCCCTTCGCCGACGCCTTCGACATCGACTGGCAGCGGCTCGGCGCCGGGCGCAACCTCGTGATCCCGTTCCTCGGCGACCGCTACGGCGAGGCCCTGGAGAAGGGCACGCTGGAGCTGAGGTTCGACCCCGACAAGGGCGCCTTCAGCGTCTGGCACTACGAGCACCAGCTGCCGATCCGCCCCTTGAGCTACCCGACCATCCTCAACCGGGTGATCGCCGCCATCGGGGCCGTGGACGACGACACCACCGCGGAGCTGCTCGCCATCTCCGAGCGGCTGCGGGCCATGGCGATCGACACCGACGAGACCCGCCGCAAGACCTTCCCCGAGGAGGCCGAGGGGCTGAAGCGCCGGCTCGCCGAGATCTACGGCGTGTCGCCGCTGATCCAGGAGGCCACCGCCAGCACCCTGGCGCTGCTCAACGGCTTCAAGGGCCGCCCGGACAGCTTCGGGCCGCTGCACCGGCTCTTGGAGGCCCAGGCCTACCGGCTCGCCCACTGGCGGGTGGCCTCGAGCGACATCAACTACCGCCGCTTCTTCGACGTGAACTCGCTCGCCGGCCTGCGGGTCGAGCTGTCCGACATCTTCCACCGCTCCCACGAGACCGTGTTCCGGCACGTCCGCGAGGGCCGGATCGACGGGCTGCGCATCGACCACATCGACGGCCTCGCCGACCCGCTGGGCTACGCGCGGGCGCTGCAGGCGGCGGTCGGCCCCGGCTTCTACGTGGTGGTGGAGAAGATCCTGGAGCCGGGGGAGCGGCTGCGGCCCTGGCCGGTGGCCGGGACCACGGGCTACGACGTGCTCAACCAGCTCGACGGGATCCTGGTCGACAAGGGAAAGCGCGCGAAGATCGAGCGGCTCTACACCTGGGCCACGGGCTTCGACGAGCCCTACGGTTTCCAACTCCGCGCCGCCAAGGCCGAGATCCTGGAGATCAGCTTCGCGAGCGAATTGGAGGTGCTGACCTCCGACCTCAAGGAGGTCGCCGATGGCGACCGGCGCACCCGCGACTTCACCGTCAACGCCCTGCGCCGGGCGCTGATCGAGATCATCGCGCGCTTCCCGACCTACCGGAGCTACCTGCCGCCGGAGCTGGAGGAGGGCGAGGTCGAGCCCGAGGATGTCCGGCTGATCGAGGGGGCGGTGGCCAAGGCCAAGCGCTGGTCGAGCCTGCCCGACCGCTCGGTCCACGATTTCGCCGCCGAGGTCCTGCTCGGGCGGATCGAGACGGCGGGACCCGGCCGGCCGGACCCGCGGGTGGTGCTGCGCTTCCGCCGCCGGTTCCAGCAGCTCACCGGCCCGGTCATGGCCAAGAGCCTGGAGGACACGCTGTTCTACCGGTACGCCTGTCTGCTCGGCCTCAACGAGGTCGGCGGCGATCCGGGCGAGTACGGGATCGACGCGGAGCATTTCCACGATCTGCAGGTCGCCCGCGCCCGGGACTGGCCGAACGCCATGATCACCACGGCGACCCACGACACCAAGCGCGGCGAGGATGCCCGCACCCGGCTGCTCGCCCTTTCGGAGATCCCCGAGGAATGGGCCAAGGCCTGGGACCTGTGGCAGCGGGTCGCCGGCCCGCACCTCGCCCGGATCGACGGCGAGCCGGCCCCCGACGCCAACGACCAGTGGATGTTCCTTCAAGCCATCCTCGGCGCCTGGCCCCTGGAGCTGCTGGAGCGGGACGAGGCAGGCGCGATCGAGGATTTCCGCAATCGGCTGATCGCCTACGGCGAGAAGGCCATGCGCGAGGGCAAGCGCCGGTCGAGCTGGGTCAACGTCGACGCGGTCTACGAGGGCGCGGTCAAGAAGCTGTTCACGGCGCTGATCGCCCCCGGCTCGGATTTCCTCCGGGAACTCCGGCCCTTCGCCCGGCGGCTCGCCCATCTCGGCATGCTGGCGAGCCTCGGCCGGACGGTCCTGAAATGCACCCTGCCGGGCCTGCCCGACACCTACCAGGGCACGGAGATCTGGGACTTCTCCTTCGTCGATCCCGACAACCGCCGCCCGGTGGACTACCCGGCCCTGGAGCGGATGCTGGAAGAGGGCGGGGCGCCCGCCGAGCTGCTGGGCCACTGGCCGGACGGGCGGGTCAAGCAGGCGACGCTGACGCGGCTGCTCGCCGAGCGGGCCGAGCGCCCGGACTTCTACGCGAGCGCCGCCTACGAGCCCGTCGCGGCGACCGGCGCACGGGCCGACCACGTCATCGCCTACCGGCGGACCGATCCCGTCCAGGAAGGCGGCGACCTGTTCGTGGCGGTGCCGCGGCTGGTGGCGGGCTCCGTCGGCGAGGCCGTCTGGTCGGGCGAGGCCTTCGCGGGCACCCGGGTCGATCTCGGGGCCGGCAGCCGCTGGCGGGACCTCGCCTCGGGACGGGTGGTCGAGGGGGAGGGGGCCGATCTCGGGATCCTCCTGCGCGACCTGCCCTACGCGGTGCTGCGGCGGGAACCGTGACCGCGCCGTCGTCGCGCGCGCAGCGACGCGACCCAGGGCAGCGCGACGTTCGCGGACGTGGCGCTGCTGGATCTCTGCGCTGCGCTCGCAGAGACGGGGGCGATCCGGGCAGTTCATTCGATGCCGCCGCCGCGGCCTTGTCACGCGCGTCTGCTGAGACACGTCGGACCGGATCGCGAGGCACGCCCGCGCGGTTCGGGCGTTACGACACTGGGAACGGGAGCCGAGAGGCAGCATGAACGCACCGACCAAAGCCGCTGCGACGTCCGGGGCCGAGGCCGTCCTGCCGGCCGCGCTGGCGCCCCGGGCCGAGGGGCCGCGGATCTACAACCTGTTCCCGCTCCTGGTCGGGCGCGTCTCGGACTGGACCGCCGAGCTGCCGCGGATCGCCGCGCTCGGCTTCGACTGGGTCTACCTCAACCCGTTCCACCAGACCGGCGGCTCCCGGAGCCTCTACGCGGTGGCCGACCCGGACCGCCTCGACGAGCGGTTCCGCGATCCCGACGGCACGCCCGACGACGAGCAGATCCGCCGCTTCTGCACCGCCGCCGAGGCGCTGGGCCTGTCGGTGATGACCGACCTCGTGATCAACCACACCGCCGACAACGCGCGGCTCGCCACCGAGCGGCCCGACCTGTTCATGAAGGAGCCCGACGGCTCGATCATGCACCCGGCCGCCGTCGATCCGGACGACCCGTCGATCCGCACCGTCTGGGGCGACCTCGCCGAGCTCGACTACCACACCCCCTCCGCCCGGGACGAGCTGACCCGGATCTGGGGCGCCTACGTGGCGCATCTCCAGAGCCTCGGCGCGAAGGGCTTCCGGTGCGACGCCGCCTACAAGGTGCCGCCGGAGACGTGGCGCGTCCTGATCGGGCAGGCCAAGAGCCGAGATCCCGCCTGCCTGTTCGCCGCCGAGACCCTCGGCTGCACCTTCGAGGAGGCCCGGGCCACGGCCGGCGCCGGCTTCGACTACCTGTTCAACTCCTTCGCGTGGTGGGACCTGAGGAAGCCCTGGGCGCTCGAGCAGTACGAGCGCCTGCGGGTGCTGGCCCCCTCCATCGCCTTCCCCGAGAACCACGACATGAAGCGGCTCGCCGCCGAGATCGGCGGCGGCCCGGACGCGGTGGCGGCGCATCTGCGCACCCGCTACGCGCTCGCCGCCTTCTTCTCGGCGGGCGTGCTGATGCCGATCGGCTACGAGTGGGGCTACCGCCGGGCGCTGCACGTGGTCGAGACCACCCCGGGCGACCGCGAGAACGAGACCGGCATCGACATCTCCGCGTCCATCCGGGCCATCAACGCCCTGCGGGCGGAGCTGCCGGCCGCCAATGTCGAGGGCGCGCAGATCCGCATCTCGTCCCCCGACAGCGATCTGGTGGCGCTCGCCCGCTTCGACACCGGCCACCCGGCCTCGGCGCGGCACGGGCTGATCGTGCTCTACAACCCGACCGACAGGCCGGTGCCGGTCGAGGCCGGCGCGCTCATCGCCCGCACCGGCGGGATGCTGGGCGCCTTCGTCGACCGGACCCCGGAGGCCGAGCCGATCGCGTTCCATCCCGGCAGCGCCATCGACCTGATGCCGGGCGAGCTGCGCATCCTCGCGGCCACCGCCCAGGAAGTCGCCCGGTTCCCCGAGCGCGGGGCGCCGGACGGGGAGGGGCGGGTCGTGATCGAGGCCGTGGCGCCTGAGATCGACGGCGGCCGCTCGCCGGTGAAGCGGATCGTCGGCGAGTCCCTGCGGGTCGAGGCCGACATCTTCTCCGACGGCCACGAGATCATCGACGCCGCGATCCTGTCGCGGGTCGCCGGCAGCGACGCGTGGCGCGAGGACCCGATGGTCTTCGTCGACAACGACCGCTGGGCCGGGCAATTCCCCCTGGAGCGGAATGCCCGCTACGAGTTCACCCTGATCGCGTGGCGCGACGCCTTCTCGTCCTGGGTGCGCGACACCCTCAAGAAGCGCGCCGCCGGCGTCGATGTCCGCCTGGAGACGATCGAGGGCGTGGCGCTGGTCGGGACCGCCGCCTCGCTGGCCCGGACCCGGGGCGGCCGCGACGCCGACCGGCTCGCCGCGCTCGTCGCCGCGCTCGCCGCCGAGGAGACCGGCTCGGCCGCCCAGCTCGACCGGATCCTCCAGCCCGACGCGTCGAGCCTCGTGCGCCGCAACGCCGAGCGGGTGAACCTGACCCGCTATCCCGTGACCCTGCCGGTGATCGCCGACCGCCTCGCGGCCCGGTTCTCCGCCTGGTACGAGATCTTCCCGCGCTCGCAATCGATGGACGTCAACCGCCACGGCACCTTCGACGACGTCATCCGGCGCCTGCCCGAGATCCGCGAACTCGGCTTCGACGTCCTCTATTTCACGCCGATCCACCCCGTGGGCCGCACCAACCGCAAGGGGAAGAACAACACCCTCAAGGCCGAGCCCGGCGACGTCGGTTCGGTCTACGCGGTGGGCGCGGAGGAGGGCGGCCACGAGGCCGTGCATCCCGAGCTGGGCACGCTCGCGGATTTCGAGCGGCTGGTCGCGGCGAGCCACGCCTACGGGATGGAGATCGCCCTCGACTTCGCGATCCAGTGCTCGCCGGACCATCCCTGGATCAAGAACCACCCGGAATGGTTCGAGTGGCGCCCCGACGGCACGCTGAAATTCGCCGAGAATCCGCCGAAGAAGTACGAGGACATCTCGAACGTCCACTTCTACGGGGGGGCCCTGCCCTCGCTCTGGATCGAGCTGCGCGACATCCTGCTCGGCTGGTGCGCGCGGGGCGTGCGCATCTTCCGGGTCGACAACCCGCACACCAAGCCGATCCCGTTCTGGGAATGGGTGATCGGCGAGGTCAACGGCCGCTACCCGGACGCGATCTTCCTCGCCGAGGCCTTCACCCGCCCGAAGATGATGAAGAAGCTCGCCAAGGCCGGCTACCAGCAGAGCTACACCTACTTCACGTGGCGCAACACCAAGCAGGAGCTCACCGACTACGCCCTGGAGCTGGCCGGCGAGATGGGCGAGTACTACCGCCCCAACTTCTTCGCCAACACGCCCGACATCAATCCCTACTTCCTCCAGACCAGCGGGCGCGCGGGCTTCGTCATCCGCGGCACGCTCGCCGCGACCCTCTCGTCGGTCTACGGCATCTACAACGGCTTCGAGCTGTGCGAGGCGGCGCCGTACCCGGGCAAGGAGGAGTATCTCAACTCCGAGAAATACGAGCTGAAGGCCTGGGACTACGACCGGCCGGGCAACATCCGCGAGCACATCGTCAAGTTGAACAGGATCCGGCGCGAGAACCCCGCCCTCTGGGACTTCCGCAACGTCACCTTCACGGGCGCCTGGAACGACGCCATCATCGCCTACGCCAAGGCGACGCCGGAGCGCGACAACTGCGTCTTCACCATGGTCAACCTCGACCCGAAGAACCGCCAGGAATGCACCTACGAGGTGCCGCTCTGGCTGTTCGGTCTGCCCGATGACGGCGCCGTCGAGGTCGAGGACCTGCTGCAGGGCTACCGGTTCGAGCTGCGCGGCAAGACCCACCGCATCGCCCTCGATCCGGCCGAGCGATCCTGCGTGATCTGGCGCCTCCGGGCGCCGCGGCGGGTTGCGGGCTGAGGCCGCCCGTGGCACTCGACCCTCCGGCACGCGGCCATGGCCGTTGAATCCGGCGGCGGGCCTGCCCGTCGCCACCCCCCGCACCCGCGCGGCGGCCCCCCGCCCGCGCCCCGGCCGGTCACCGCGCCGGTCCCGTCCGATCCGACCGATGAGGCAGCGACGCGATGATCGATCGCAGCGACCCGCAATGGTACCGTGACGCCATCATCTACCAGATCCACGTCAAGTCGTTCTTCGACTCGAACAACGACGGGATCGGGGATTTCGTGGGCCTGACCCAGCGCCTCGACTACGTGCGCGACCTCGGCGTCACGGCGATCTGGCTGATGCCGTTCTACCCCTCGCCCCTGCGCGACGACGGCTACGACATCGCCGATTACCGGGACATCAACCCGTCCTACGGGACCATGGAGGACTTCAAGGCCTTCGTGGAGGCGGCGCACGAGCGCGGCCTGCGGGTCATCACCGAGCTCGTCATCAACCACACCAGCGACCAGCATCCCTGGTTCCAGGCCGCCCGCGAGGCGCCGCCCGGCTCGCCGGAGCGCAACTTCTACGTCTGGTCGGACACCGACGAGCCGTACAAGGACACACGCATCATCTTCCTCGACACCGAGGCGTCGAACTGGACCTGGGACCCGGTCGCCAAGCAGTATTTCTGGCACCGGTTCTACAGCCACCAGCCGGACCTGAACTTCGACAACCCGGCCGTGCTGGAGGCCGTGATCGAGGTGATGCGCTACTGGCTCGACATGGGCGTCGACGGGCTGCGGCTCGACGCGATCCCCTACCTGATCGAGCGCGACGGCACGAACTGCGAGAACCTCGCCGAGACCCACGAGGTCATCAAGAAGATCCGCGCCGCGCTGGACGCCGAGTATCCGGACCGGATGCTGCTCGCCGAGGCCAACCAGTGGCCGGAGGAGACCGCCCAGTACTTCGGCGACGGCGACGAGTGCCACATGGCGTTCCACTTCCCGCTGATGCCGCGGATGTACATGGCGATCGCCCGGGAGGACCGGCACCCGATCACCGACATCATGCGCCAGACCCCGGAGATCCCGGAGGGCTGCCAGTGGGCCATCTTCCTGCGCAACCACGACGAGCTGACGCTCGAGATGGTCACGGCCGAGGAGCGTGACTATCTCTGGTCGTTCTACGCCGCCGAGCGGCGGGCCCGGATCAACCTCGGCATCCGCCGCCGCCTCGCGCCGCTCCTCGAGAACGACCGGCGCAAGATCGAATTGATGAAGTCCCTCGTCCTGTCGATGCCCGGCACGCCGGTGCTCTACTACGGCGACGAGGTCGGCATGGGCGACAACATCTATCTCGGCGACCGCGACGGCGTGCGCACGCCGATGCAGTGGAGCCCCGACCGCAACGGCGGCTTCTCCCGGGCGAACCCGCAGAAGCTGTTCCTGCCGGCGATCCAGGACCCGATCTACGGCTTCGACGCCATCAACGTCGAGGCGCAGACCCAGGCCCAGACGAGCCTCCTGAACTGGACGCGGCGCATGATCGCGATCCGCAACAACAGCGTCGCGCTGGGACGCGGCACGATCCAGTTCCTGTACCCGTCGAACCGCAAGGTCCTGGCTTGGATCCGCGAGCACGAGGACGAGCGGATCCTGTGCGTGGCGAACCTGTCGCGGGCGCCGCAGGCGGTGCAGCTCGACCTGTCGGAACTGCGCACCGCGGTGCCGATCGAGCTCACCGGCGGCACCGAGTTCCCGCCGATCGGCGACCTGCCCTACCTGCTGACCCTGCCGTCCTACGGCTTCTACTGGTTCAGCTTGAGCGCCGCGCGCTCCGGGGTGGTCGGCCCGCAGCAGGAGCCGCCGGAGCTGTTCACCCTGGTGCTCACCGGCGGGATCGAGACCCTGATGAGCGGGCGCGAGCGCGTCGCCTTCGAGCGCACCGTGGTGCCGCCGTTCCTGACGAGCCGGCGCTGGTTCGGCGCCAAGGGCTCGCGGATCAAGGCCACGAAGGTCGTCGACTGCGCCGCCCTGAAGGACGTCGACGGCAGCGCGCGCTTCCTGCTGCCGCGGCTGCAGGTGCAGCTCGCCAGCGGCGAGACCCAGGAATACTTCGTGCCCGTGGGCGTCGAGGAGGGCCGCGAGGACGAGACCCTCATGCCCTTCGCGGTGGCGCGGGTGCGCCGGGGACCGCGCACCGGCCTGCTCTACGGCGCGGCCGGCTCCAACGACTTCGCCGCCTGCCTGATCGACGACATGCGGCAGGCCCGCGAGATCCCCACGGAGACCGGGCGGCTCGTCTTCGCCGTCACCTCGGCCTTCGACCCGGACGTCACGGTCGACGTGGCCGACATCCGCCGGCTCTCGGGCGAGCAGAGCAACACCTCGATCGCCATCGGCTCGAAGATGATGCTCAAGCTGCTGCGCCGCCTGCAGCCGGGCCTGCACCCCGAGATCGAGGTCGGGCGCTTCCTCACCGAGCAGGCGGGCTTCTCCAACACCCCGGCCCTGCTCGGCACCCTGGAGCATGTCGCCGAGGACGGCACCCGCACGGCCCTCGCGGTCCTGCAGAAGTTCGTCATGAACCAGGGCGACGCCTGGACCCTGATGCTGGAGGGCCTGCGCCGGGACTTCGAGACCGTGGTGCTGACCCCGGAGAGCGAGGCCGCGACCCCCGAGGAGGCGTTCCAGGCCCACCGGCCCTGGGCCGACCTGCTGGGCCGGCGCACCGCCGAGCTGCACGCGGCGCTCGCCATCGAGACCGACGACCCGGCCTTCGCGGCCGAGCCGTTCACCGGGGACGACCTCGCCGTGCTGGCGCGCGACGCCCGCCACCAGGCCGAGCGCGCCTTCCGGGCGCTCAAGGGCCTCGCCGACCGGGGCCTCGACGCCGGCAAGCCGGCCTGCGCGGAGCTCGGCCGGCGCCGGGGCGAGGTCGAGGCGCTGATCGGGTCGCTCACCGCCGCGCCGGTCCGGGGCGCCCACAAGACCCGCATCCACGGCGACTACCACCTGGGCCAGGTGCTGGTCGCCGAGAACGACCTGATCATCGTCGACTTCGAGGGCGAGCCCTCGCGCCCGGCCGACGAGCGCCGGGCCAAGTCGATGCCCCTGCGGGACGTCGCCGGGCTGATGCGCTCCTTCGCGTACGGCGCCGAGACGGTGATCCGGGAGATCACCGCGCGGTTCGCCGACTCCGAGGAGCGGGCGCGGGACGCGGCGACCGCGTGGCGCGGCATGATCGAGGCGGCGTTCCTGGCGGGCTACGAGACCGCGGTCGAGGGCTCCCGGGCGGCGGTGACCGACGCGGATTCCAGGGCCCGGCTGCTGCGCCTCTGCCTGCTGACCAAGGCCCTCTACGAGGTCGACTACGAGGCCAACAACCGGCCGGACTGGATCGAAATCCCCGCCCGTGGGGTTCTCACCATTCTGGACACGGACGGACACGAGCCCGGAGCATCTGAATGACGGCGATCGACGAGACCTTCGCAACGCGGGTCGACCCGGAGGGGGCGACGGCGCGGTCCGCGGATGTCCCGGGCTCCGGCGCCGCGCAGCCGCCGAGCGTCCACCCGGACGCGATCGCCGCGCTGATGGCGGCCAATCACGGCGACCCCTTCGCGGTGCTCGGCCCCCACCGCGTCGGGCCCAGGGCCTGGGAGGTGCGCGCCGTGCTGCCCGAGGCGCGGGCCGCCACCCTGGTCATGGACGGCCGCACCGCGCCGTTCGAGAAGCGCCATCCGGACGGGTTCTGGGTCGCCCGGGTCGAGGGCGAGCACCGGCCGCTCTACGAGATCGAGGTCGAGTCCTGGGACGGCGCCAAGCGCCGCCGCTACGACCCCTACGGCTTCGGCTCCTCGATCGAGCAGTACGACGTGGCGGCGCTCCGCGAGGTCGGCACCAACCTCGTCTACCGGATGCTCGGCGCCCAGTCGGGTCAGCTCGACGGCATCGACGGTTTCCGCTTCGCCGTCTGGGCGCCCAACGCCCGCAAGGTCAGCGTCGTCGGCGACTTCAACGACTGGGACGGGCGGCGCCACCCGATGCGCCTCTGGCAGGACGGCGGCATCTGGGAGCTGTTCGTGCCGGGCCTCAAGGCCGGGGTCCGCTACAAGTTCGAGATCCGCGGCCCCGACGGGTCCCTGGTGCCCCTCAAGGCCGACCCGGTCGCCTTCGCGGCCCAGCACCCGCCGGAGACCGCCTCGGTCACCCACGGGTCGGGCGACTTCGACTGGCGCGATTCCGGCTGGATGAGCACCCGCGGCGCCAAGGACCCGCGCCACGCGGCGATCTCGGTCTACGAGGTCCATCTCGGCTCCTGGGCGCGGGTGCCCGAGGAGGGGAACCGCTACCTGACCTACCGGGAGCTCGCCGAGCGGCTGATCCCCTACGTGAAGGATCTGGGCTTCACCCATATCGAGATGCTGCCGATCACCGAGTTCCCGTTCGACGGGTCCTGGGGCTACCAGCCGGTCTCGCTGTTCGCGCCGACGAGCCGCTTCGGCACGCCCGAGGATTTCGCGGCCTTCGTGGACGCGGCCCACGCGGCCGGCATCGGCGTGCTGCTCGACTGGGTGCCGGGCCACTTCCCCCTCGACGCCCACGGGCTCGGCCTGTTCGACGGCACGCACCTCTACGAGCACGCCGACCCGCGCCAGGGCTTCCACCAGGACTGGGGCACCTACATCTACAATTTCGGGCGCACCGAGGTCGCGACGTTCCTCGCCGCCAACGCCCGGTTCTGGCTGGAGCACTACCACCTCGACGGCCTGCGCGTGGACGCCGTCGCGTCGATGCTCTACCTCGACTACTCGCGCCGCCAGGGCGAGTGGATCCCGAACCGCTACGGCGGCAACGAGAACCTCGACGCCATCGACTTCCTGCGCAAGACCAACGAGGCGACCTACAGCCACGCCCCGGGGACGATCACGGTCGCGGAGGAATCGACCTCCTGGCCGGGCGTCTCGCACCCGACCTACACGGGCGGCCTGGGCTTCGGCTTCAAGTGGAACATGGGCTGGATGCACGACACCCTGCATTTCATGCAGGAGGATCCGATCCACCGCCGCTACCACCACCACAACCTGACCTTCGGGCTGCTCTACGCCTTCTCGGAGAATTTCATCCTGCCGCTCTCCCACGACGAGGTCGTGCACGGGAAGGGCTCGCTGCTCGGCAAGATGCCGGGCGACCGCTGGCAGAAATTCGCGAATCTCCGGGCCTATTACGGCTTCATGTGGGGGCATCCCGGCAAGAAGCTGCTGTTCATGGGCGGCGAGTTCGGCCAGGAGCGGGAGTGGAACCACGACAACAGCCTGGACTGGCACCTGCTGGAGGATCCCCTGCACAAGGGCGTCCAGAGCGTGATCCGCGACCTGAACCGGCTCTACGTGTCGACGCCGGCCCTCTACAGCCGCGACGTCGAGCACACCGGCTTCCAGTGGCTGGTGGCCGACGACCAGGACAACAGCGTCATCGCCTGGGCCCGCAAGGGCGCGCAGTCCGGCGAGGTCGCCATCGTGGTGTCGAACTTCACGCCGGTGCCGCGGGAGGGCTACCGGATCGGCGTGCCGCAGGCGGGCTTCTACCGCGAGGCGTTCAACTCGGATGCCGGGGTCTACGGTGGCTCCAACCTGGGCAACCAGGGTGGGCGCCATACCGACGATCAGGCGAGCCACGGCCAGAAGCAGAGCCTGTCGCTGACCCTGCCGCCGCTGGCGACGATGATCTTCCTGCTGGAGGGGTGAGCCCCTCGTCCCGCCCGCGGGGTGCGCCCCCCGCGGGCCACGCGCGGCGAAGCCGGAGCGCGGGTGCGGGCGCGGCGGCACGGCAGGGTGCGGCTCGGATCCCCTCTCCCGCGCGGGAGACAGGGCGCGTCGCGCTCCGCCATCCCGGCCCGATGTGCAGCCTACGTCGACCCTACGCCGCCCGCCAGCGCAGTCCCACGCTGTTGCCGATGGCGCGGCCGTACAGGCCCGCGTAGTTGTCGGCGGCCTGATCCCAGCCGAAGCGGGCCGCCATGGCCCGCCGCCGCATGGCGTTGAGGCGCTTCTTCTGGCCGAAGGCCTCCAGCGCCCGGCGGACCGCCGCCCCGAAGGACGCGGCCGAGGCCTCCCCGAAGGTGAAGCCCGTCACGCCGTCCTCGACCGTGTCGGCGAGGCCCCCGGTCCGCCGCACGATCGGCAGGGAGCCGAAGCGCTGCGCGTACATCTGGGCGAGGCCGCAGGGCTCGAAGCGCGAGGGCATCAGCAGGAAATCGCTGCCGGCGAACATCCGCCGGGCCTGCGCCTCCTCGAAGCCGACATGCACGCCGACCGCGTCGGGATGGCGCTTGGCCAAGCCCCGGAGCGCCTGCTCGAACCGGCCCTCGCCCTGGCCGATCACCACCAGCTGGCCGCCCCCGGCCACGATGGTCTCGGCCGCCTGCAGGCTCAGGTCGATGCCCTTCTGGTGCACGAGGCGCGACACGATCGCGAAGAGCGGCCCGCGGGAGACCGCGAGGCCGAACTGCCGGCGCACCGCCTCGGCATTGGCGCGCTTGCCCTTCCAGTCGTCGATCTCGAACCGCGTGGCGAGGTGCGGGTCGGTGGTCGGATCCCAGGTCTCGTCGATGCCGTTGAGGATGCCGGCGAGCCGGCCCTGTCCGGCGCGGGTGCGCAGGAGCCCGTCGAGGCCGCAGCCCAGCTCGGGCGTCTGGATCTCCCGGGCGTAGGTCTCGCTCACCGTGGTGACCTGCGAGGCGTAGAAGATGCCGGCCTTGAGGAAGGAGAGCTGCCCGTAGAACTCCGCGCCGTCGACCTGGAAGGCCGCGTCCGGCACGCCGAGCCGGGGCAGGGCGTCCCGGGGGAACAGGCCCTGGTAGGCGAGGTTATGGATCGTCAGCACGCTCGGGACCCGCCGGCCGCGCCACGCGAGATAGGCCGGGGCCAGGGCCGCCTGCCAGTCGTTGAGGTGCAGGAGGTCGGCCGCCCAGTCGGGATCGGCGCCCGTGGCGAGGTCCGCCGCCGCGAGGCTGAGGCGGGCGAATCGCAGGTCGTTGTCGCCGAAATCGCCGTGCTGGTCGCCGTAGGGCGTGCCGTCGCGCTCGTAGAGGTCGGGGCTGAGCAGGACGTAGATGCGCAGGCCGTCGGCCGCCTCGACCAGGCCGAGGTCGCAGGCCGGGATGCCCGCGAATCCCTCGAGGCGGGCGACGACCGGGATCTCCGGGAAGGCGGCGCGGACCTGCCGGTAGCCCGGGATCAGGACGCGGATGTCGTAGTGCGGGACCAGGGCCCGGGGCAGGGCGGCCGAGACCTCCCCGAGGCCGCCGGTCTTCACGAAATCCGCCATCTCGGGCGTCGCGTAGAGGATGCGGCGGCGCAGCGAGGCCGGCCGGGCCGGAACCGGTACGGGACCGGCGCCGTTCCCCTCGCCGGACGACCACTCGGCGAAGGAACCACCACGGCGCGCATCGAGCATCAGCATTGATCCTGGCCGGGCGGAATGCCCCGGTCTGGCAGTCGACCGGGCAGGCACGGCTGTCACGATCTCAACCACGGCCAATGCTCCTTCGCCGCGACGGTTCCGTTGCGACGCACAAAATAGGCCACCGTGGTGATTAAGCGTCACTTACCTATGTGGCATCGCAGCGAGAAATCGCGCCGCCGAGGCAGATTTCGGCCGCTGGATACGGCGCTCCGGCCGGGGACGACGGCGCCGGGCCCCGCCCGGCGGGCTCGGCCGAGCGACCCCGCCCGACAGGCGGCGCGCGCCGGGCACCCGGTTCGGTTCCCGGACTGACGCGCCGGGGCCGGGCGCCGGCTCGCCTCACCCGGCGCGGCGCAGGATCACCCCCTCGGCGGGCTCGAGCGCGAGGGTCAGGCCGGCCGGCTCGCCCGCGCGCCCCGGGCGGGTCGAGAGCAGCACGGTCCAGGCCCCCTCGGGCAGCGGCAGGTCCTGCGACGCCGCGCCGAAGTTCAGGAGCACCCGCAGGACGGCCCCGTCGGCGAAGCGCTCGTAGGCGAACACCTCGGCGATCCCCAGCGGCACCTCCCGGTAGCCGCCCACGGCGAGCGCCGCGTGGTCGCGGCGCAGGGCGAGCAGCCGCCGGTGCAGCGTGAGCATCGAGCCCGGGTCCGAGCGCTGGTTCTCGACGTTGCAGGTTGCCCAATCCGCCGCCAGCGGCAGCCAGGGCTCGGCCGTGGAGAACCCCGCCTGGGGATTGTCGTCCCACTGCATCGGCGTGCGCTCCGGGTCGCGGCCGTGTCCCGGCTCGTTGTGCTCCCAGGGATCCCGGGCGCGGTCCGGAGGAATCGGCACGTGGCCGAGCCCGATCTCGTCGCCGTAATAGAGGGTCGGCGTGCCCCGCAGGGTCAGCAGCAGCATCGCGGCGATGCGGGCCTGCGCCGGACCGACCCGGGCGGCGATGCGCGGCTGGTCGTGGTTGCCCAGCACCCAGTTCGGCCAGCCGCCCTCGGGCAGGGCCGCCTCGTACTGCGCCACGAGGTCGGCCACCGCGTCGGCCCGCCAGGGCGTCTGGATCAGCTGGAAATTGAACGGCAGGTCGGCGCCGGTGAGGTCCGGACCGTAATAGGCGACGAGCCGCTCCACCGGCAGGTAGATCTCGCCGATCAGCACCCGCTCGCCGTACTGGCGCAGCACCGCCCGCATCCCGGCGATCACGTCGAAGATCTCGGGCCGGTCGGCGGAGTAGACCTGGGTGAAACGGTTGATCTCGGGCGAGCCCGGCGCGTAGTCGGGATTGGCCGGGTTGTCGCGGAAACCCGCGTCCTTCATCAGGTGCCAGATCACGTCGACCCGGAACCCGTCGACCCCGCGCTCCAGCCAGAAGCGGAGCACGTCGTGCATGGCCGCCCGCACGGCGGGGTTGCGCCAGTTCAGGTCCGGCTGCTCGGCCAGGAAGGCGTGGTAGTAGTACTGGCCGGTGGCCTCATCCAGCGTCCAGGCCGGGCCGCCGAAATTCGACAGCCAGTTGTTGGGCGGGCCGCCGCCGGGCGCCGGGTCGCGCCAGATGTACCAGTCCCGCTTCGGGCTCGCGCGCGACGACCGGCTCTCGGCGAACCAGGGATGGGCGATCGAGGAGTGGTTCGGCACGAAGTCGAGGATCACCTTCAGCCGGCGCCGATGGGCCTCCGCCACGAGGGCGTCGAAATCGGCCAGCGTGCCGAACAGCGGGTCGATCCCGCAGTAATCCGCCACGTCGTAGCCGAAATCCGCCATGGGCGAGGGGTAGACCGGCGAGATCCACACGGCGTCGACCCCCAGCCATGCGAGGTAGTCCAGCCGCGCCGTGATGCCCGGCAGGTCGCCGACGCCGTCGCCGTTCGTGTCCTGAAAGGACCGCGGGTAGACCTGATAGACGGTCCCGCGCTTCCACCAGACGGTGTCGGTCATGCTGCGCCCCTCGCATCGGCGGCCCACGCTTAACCGCTGACCCGCGCGCTGGCGACCGGCGATGGATGCGCTCAGAGCGCGCGCCGCGCGCGGAACGCCGCGGCGCAGCGTCGCCGAGGGAATGGCTGCGGCCCGCAAAACCTGTGCGCATGCCCCTCACGCAGGGCGACGGCGCGCGGCTGTGTCTGGAATGTCACGCCGCCGTGCCATATCTGCTCCGGCGTGCCCGTGCGCTCCGCCGGAGCGGCGCTGCCACGACTTCGCCGGAAGCCGACCGCATCGTCGGACGCTTCGGGGCACGGATCGCCCGTCCGTTCATGCGGCGGCAATCCATCAAAAGAGATAATCCGCCCACGATACCCCCGGCGCTAGAATCCGGGGCGACGACTTTGGGGGACCCGCACGTGTTGAACGATGTTCTGACCCGGCCTGTGCCACAAGATGTCGCGCGCGACGAGCGCGACGAGCGCGCCGCCGAGGCGCCCGCCCCGGCCGCCTGGACCGCCCCGGTGCTGTCCGGCAGCGGCGACGCGGTGGTGGACCTGCGCGAGGCGATCCGCGCCAAGCTCACCTTCGCGCTGGGCCGCACGCCCGAGACCGCCCGCCCGCGCGACTGGTTCGCCGCGACCGCGCTGGCCCTGCGCGAGCGGATCGTGGCCGCCGCGCTGGCCTCGGAGCGCGGCGTGCCGAACAAGCGCGTCTACTACCTGTCGCTGGAATTCCTGATCGGCCGGCTGATGTCGGACGCGCTGAACAATCTCGGCCTCACCGAGACGACCCGCAGCGCGCTCCGGGAGCTCGGGATCGATCTCGACGCCGTGCAGGAGGCCGAGCCGGACGCGGCTCTGGGCAACGGCGGCCTCGGGCGGCTCGCCGCCTGCTTCATGGAGAGCATGGCCAGCATCGGCATCCCGGCCATGGGCTACGGCATCCGCTACGACCACGGCCTGTTCCGCCAGTCCTTCGAGGACGGCTGGCAGCGCGAGGCGCCGGAGACCTGGCTCGCCGAGGGCAACCCCTGGGAATTCGCCCGGCCCGAGGCGACCTACACGATCGGCTTCGGCGGCAGCGTCACGCTGTCGTCGCCGGAGGAGGGGGTGATCCGGCGCCACTGGCAGCCGGCCGAGACCGTGCGGGCGGTGGCCCACGACGTGCCGGTGGTCGGCTGGCGCGGCCGCCACGTCAACGGCCTGCGCCTGTGGAAGGCCGAGGCCGGCGAGCCGGTGGACCTCGCCCGCTTCAACGGCGGCGACCACGTCGGCGCGGTGGCGGCGCGGATGCGCGCCGAGGCGATCTCGCGGGTGCTCTATCCGAGCGATTCCTCGGCCGAGGGCCAGGAGCTGCGCCTGCGCCAGGAATACTTCTTCACCGCGGCCTCGATCCAGGATCTCGTGGCCCGCCACGTGGCCGAGCGCGGCGACGTCCGGTCCCTGCCGGACCACGCGGCGATCCAGCTCAACGACACCCACCCGGCGATCGCGGTGCCGGAGCTGATGCGCGTCCTGCTCGACGGGCACGGCCTCTCCTGGGAGGACGCGTGGCACGTCACCACGCACACGCTGCACTACACGAACCACACCCTCCTGCCCGAGGCGCTGGAGACCTGGCCGGTGGAGCTGATGGAGCGGCTGCTGCCGCGCCACATGCAGATCATCTACCTGATCAACTGGATGCACCTGGAGGAGCAGGCCAAGCACGGCCGCCAGGATGCGGCCTACCTCGCGTCGATCTCGCTGATCGACGAGTCGCACGGGCGGCGGGTGCGGATGGGGCACCTCGCCTTCCACGGCGCGCGCCGGGTCAACGGCGTCTCGGCCCTGCACACCGACCTGATGCGCTCGACGGTCTTCTCCGACCTGCACGCGCTGGACCCGGACAAGATCGTCAACAAGACCAACGGCATCACCTTTCGCCGCTGGTTCCACAACGCCAATCCCGGCCTCACCCGGCTCGCGGTGGAGACCGTGGGCGCCGGCGTGCTGGACGATCCCGAGCTGCTCCGGGGCCTGGAGGCCCGCGCCGAGGATCCGGCCTTCGTGGCGCGCTACGCCGCCGTGCGCCGGGAGCGCAAGGAGGCCCTGGCGGCGCTCATCGCCGAGCGCACCGGCATCGACGTCGATCCGGCCGCGCTGTTCGACGTCCAGGTCAAGCGCATCCACGAGTACAAGCGCCAGCTCCTCAACGTGGTCGAGACGGTCGCGCTCTACCAGGCGATCAAGGCCGAGCCCCACCGGGACTGGACGCCCCGGGTGAAGATCTTCGCCGGCAAGGCGGCGCCGAGCTACGTCCAGGCCAAGCTGATCATCAAGCTCGCCTGCGACGTCGCCAAGGCGGTGAACGACGATCCCGAGGTCGCGGACCGGCTGAAGGTGGTGTTCCTGCCGAACTACTCGGTGAGCCTCGCCGAATCGATCATCCCGGCCGCCGACCTGTCCGAGCAGATCTCCACCGCCGGCATGGAGGCCTCGGGTACCGGCAACATGAAGTTCGCCCTCAACGGCGCGCTCACGGTGGGCACCCTCGACGGCGCCAACATCGAGATCCGCGACCATGTCGGGGCGGAGAACATCTTCATCTTCGGCCTGGAGGCCGACGGCGTCCGCGCCCGGCAGGCCGAGCCGGACTACGCGGCCCGGGCGATCCAGGCCTCGCCGCGGCTGGCGGCGGCGCTCGACATGATCGCCGCGGGGCGGTTCTCGCCGGAGGAGCCGGGCCGGTTCCGGCCGCTCACCGACGACCTGCGCCGGCGCGACCAGTACCTGCTCACCGCCGATTTCGACGATTACTGGCGGGTGCAGCGCGCCATCGACGCCGCGTGGCGCGACCCGCGCGGCTGGTGGGCCAAGGCGATCCGCAACACCGCCCGCATGGCGTGGTTCTCCTCCGACCGGGCGATGCGCGAGTACGCCGAGGAGATCTGGCGGGTCCGGCTCGGCTGAACCGCCGGTCGGACCGACAAACCGCCGGGGCGGGGATCGGACCGATCCCCGCCCCGCGGCCTGTCTGGTGCCCGGCGCGGGCTCTCAGGCCCCGCGGACGAGGCCGACCCGCAGCCCGACGCGGCGCAGGCCGCGCCGCAACCGGTGAAGCAGGCGGGCGGCGCGCGGGGCGAGGCCCAGTCTGCGCCGGCAGACGACGTGCGACACCCGCCCGACCCGCGGGCCCGGATCCGGCGCGCCCTTGCGCAGGGCGATGTCCGGGCGCTCCGCCGATTGCGCGAGCGTCAGCGCGCGCGCCCCCGGGAAGGTCACGCTGCGGAACATCGAGCGCGTGTAGTAGGAGAACGCGTCGTAGGCGACGAGGGCCTGTGCCCGCCCGGTCGCCGGGTCCGCGACCGTCAGCGTGCCCGCCTGCGGCCCGTAGGTCACGAGGAGCCCGATCACGTCGCGGGGGCACCCGAGGGGAACGGCGACGCCCGTGCCCTCCGGGATCTCCAGGAAGTCCAGCGGGATGCCGTTGCGGCGCAGGGCGAACCCGCAGGTCAGGCCGGGGAGGGCGCGCAGCGGCAGGGCCTCGAACCGGCCCGGCAGGGTCCGGAACCGGTCGATGTAGGCCCGGCCCGGCGGCGGCGCGCGCAGGAAGCTGTAGACCAGGGTGCCGTAGAGGTCGGCGCCCGCCGGCGTGACGTGGGTCGCGTCCTTCAGCAGGTAGGTGATGTCGCCCGCGCCCGCGGCCGCCACCGGGGCGGCGATGTCGAGATAGGGGATCCCGTAGAGGGCGCGGTACTCCGCCAGCAGGCCGGCGACGGGCTCGGCCGCGTAGTCGACCCCGCCCTGGTGGAGGTTGAGGAAGGCGACGGGCAGGTCCCGCCGGGCGGTCGCCGCGAGGATGTCGTCGAGATAGGCCCGCATCGTCGCGCCGTCGAAGTAGCGGACGTTGCCGGTGAACAGCTCGAGGAGGACGCGGTCGCAGGGGAGCGCGTCCAGGATCTCGTCGATCAGGGCGGCGATGGAGGGCAGGGAATGGCCGCCCCAGCCGCTGCGGAGGAACGTGACCGGGCGGCCCTCGGCCGCGGCCAGGGCGTTGGCCCGCTCGACGTAGCCCGGCAGCTCCGTGACGCTGTAGCCGAGGCAGAGGACGCGGACCATCGGGGCTCGGATCGGGCTCAGGATCGGCCCCGTGCGGCCGGCCCGGCGCCGGTAGCAGCCGGGCGCCGCCGCGTCGAGGCGACGGCGGTCAGTCGACCACGATCGGGTAGCAGCGGGCGCCCACCGAGGCGGCGAGCACCTGCACGGCGCCGACCGTCGAGACGTCGCCCGCCACGTGGACCACGTCGGTGGCGCGCAGGCTCGGCAGGTGGGCGCTGAGCGGGCCGGAGCGCACGTCCGGCGGCCGATGGCGGCCGCGATCGGCGCAGAGCACGATCCGGCCGACGCCGGTGCGGCGCAGCCAGTCCAGGCTCTCGCGCATGTAGAGGTCCAGGGCGTCGCGGGCGCCGACGGCGAGGGCCATCTCGCGGGCGGGCTCGACGTAGCGGGCCGCCCGGGCGATCGCCCAGATCGCGCCGAAGCCGGCGCCGGCCGCCACCAGCACGAGCCGGCCGCCCCCGGGGCGGTACTGTCCCCGGCCGACGGGCCCCTTGAGCCGCACCGGCTGGTCGAGGCGGAGCCCGTCGAGGGGATCGCCCTCGGGATCGCGGGCGACGTGGAACACCGCGTCGTTGATCTCGGTGGTGCCGTCGACCCGCAGGGTCGGGGACAGCGTCCGCGTCGGCAGCCCCGCGAAGGTCACCAGCGCCTGGTGGCCGGGCTCGCCGGTCGGGCGCCGGGTCAGGGTCGCGACGATCTCGAGGATGCCGGGGCTGAGCCGGCGGATCTCCGTGACCGTCCCCTTGCGGACGGCGACGGGCGGCGGCGGCGCCTCCTCCTGGCCCTGGATCGGGGCGCCGGGGAGGGCCGGCCGCAGGGCCTCGGCCCGGGCCCGGCGGACCGGGTGCCGGCGGCCGGACGGCGCGGCGCCGCCCTGGGCCAGATTCTGGCCGGCGAGCAGGTTGCCGGGCTGCGCCTGCAGCGGCGCGATCATGCCCTCGGCCAGCGCCGCCTCCAGCGGCGTGTCGCCGGTCGAGACGCGGACCGACCGACCGTTGACGACGAGCGAGCAGCGCGCGCCCATGGCTCTCCCCCGCATGCCCTGGTGACGGATCAGCGGGCGCGGATCAGGAGCGAGTCGACCAGGGCCGCCCAGCGCTCGCGGGTCGCGCGGACATCGTCGGTCGGGGCCGATTCGGTGAGGAGCTGGCGCTGCGCCCGCAGCGACTCGACCTCCTGCCGCTGGGCCCGGAGCACCGCCTTCATCACCTGCAGCTCGGCCTCGAGGCGGGCGATCTCGTCGGCCTCGTCCCGCGCCTCCGCGTCGTCGGCGAACGTCTCGGCATACGTCTCGGCGCGCGCGTCGACGGGACGCGGGTCGCGGAGGGGCATCCGGGTCCGGACCTGCTGCTCCAGCCGGACCGGCCGGGCCATCAGGCGGCGCACGAGGTCCGAGCCGCCTGCCTGCTGGTAACGCCGTGCCGCCTCGGCCATCCGACCCATCCCCATCGCGGGCGCTGAAGGGCCCGCCTATCAACAGGAGCTTGATCGGACATGGTTAAGGCGGACTTAAACCGATCCGCGACTTTCGCCGCGTCGGAGCCCTGAGGCGGCCCTCGGGCCATCCGCACGCGCCGCGCACGCCGGCGACCGGCGCGCAGGTCTCGGTCCAGGCCCCCGGACCTTCGGGGTGAAGTCCCCGCGCCGAGGCCCGGCTCCTGGATCCCGGCCGGGTCGCCCCACCGGCGCGTGGTGGGCGTCCCGCGTGCCGTAGCCGCCAGGCTGGCGCCCGAGATCCCGGAGCGCCGGCACCGCGGCCGCCGGACGGCTCAGGCCGGCCGCAGCTTCGCGAAACGGTGCTGCAGGCGCCCGATCTGGGCCGGCCTCGGCGCGTCACCCGTCGCCGCGCGGATCGTCGGTCGGCCGTGTTGCCGGGCAAGCCGGTCCGGACCGGATCTCAGGCCGCTTCCGGGGCGGCGCCGACGATCTGGCGGGCCTGCAGCATGGTCATCGGCTCGCCGAAGGCCGGGCCCAGGGCGTACTCGCAGCCGAGCCCGGCGAGGGCCTGGGCGTCGGCCTCGGACTCGCAGCCCTCCGCCACGATGGCGAGGTTCAGCTCGCTCGCCATCCGCACGATCGAGCGCAGGATCGCGGTCTGCCCGGTGCCGATCTGGCGCACGAAGGTCGCGTCGACCTTGATCGTGTCGAACGGGAAGCGCTGCAGGTAGGAGAGGGCCGAGTAGCCGGTCCCGAAATCCGACAGGCACAGGCCCGCCCCGAGGTCGTGGATCCGCGCCAGCATCTGGGCGGCGTATTCCGGGTTCTCCATCACGAGGCTCTCGCTGAATTCCAGCTTGAGCGAGCCGGGCAGGGCCCCCGAGCGGGCCAGCACGGTCTTCACGTCGTGCAGGAGGTCGTGGCGCAGGAGCTGGCGCGAGGACAGGTTGCAGGCCGCGAAGATCGGCGGCTCGACCTCCAGGGAGCGCTGCCACGCCGCGAGTTCCAGGGCGGTGCGCTCCAGGGCGAAGATGCCGAGATTGACCACGAAGCCGCTCTCCTCGGCGAGCGGCAGGAAGGTCGAGGCGGGGATGCGCCCGAGCTTCGGATGGTCCCAGCGCAGCACGGTCTCGAACCCCGCCACGGTGCGGTCCTCGAGGCGCACCACCGGCAGGAACAGCACCCGCATCTCGTTGCGCTCGATCGCCTTGCGCAGGTCGCTCTCCAGCATCAGCCGGTCCGAGCGGTCGGTGCGCATGTGGGCGCGGAACACCTCGATCCGGTCGCCGCCGTTGCGCTTGGCCTGGATCATGGCGATCTCGGCGCTCTTGAACACCTCGTCGCGCTTCAGGTTGGCGCCCGCCTCGTAGAGCGCGAGCCCGATCGAGACGGTCAGGAAGATCTCCCGGTCCGCGTAGGTGATCGGCGTGGCGATCGCCCGGCGGATCATCTCGGCGAAGGCCAGGATCCGGTCGGGGTCGCGCTCGGAGAGGAGGATCACCGCGAACTCGTCGCCGGCGACCCGGGCCAGCGTGTCCTGCGGCCGCAGCAGGCGGCCGAGGCGCCGCGACAGGGTCAGCAGGATCGAGTCGCCCGCCGACAGGCCGATCGCGTCGTTGATGCCCTTGAACCGGTCGACGTCGAGGACGATCACGGTGGGCTTGAGGCGCTGGTCCTGGCCGGCGAAGGCGAGCGCCGCGTCGAGGCGGTCGCCGAACAGCTCGCGGTTCGGCAGGCCGGTCAGGCTGTCGTGCACGGCGTCGTGGAGCAGGCGCTCCTCGGCGGTCTTGATCTCGGTGACGTCCGCGATGGTGCCGACCACCCGGATCACCTCGCCGTCGGCGCCGATCACCGGCCGCGCCTTCAGCCGGTACCAGAAGAACGTGCCGGCCTCCGAGCGCAGGCGGAAATCGTGGACGATGCGCCCGCGCCGCTCCTCGATCACCGTGTCGAGGGCCGCCGAGTAGCGCTCCACGTCGAAGGGGTGGAGCGCGCCGAGCCAGTTGGTCGCCGGCCCCTCCAGGGTGCCGCGGGCGAGGCCGAGCTGGCCCTCGATCTCCGGGCCGACGAAGACGCGGTCGGCGGGCACGTCCCAGTCGAACACGACGTCGCCGGCGCCGGTCAGCGCCAGCGCGCGCCGCTCCGTGTCGGACACGAGGGCGTGGCTGAGGCCGCCCCCCGCGAAGGCGTGCTGGAGCACCGTGAAGCCGATCAGCATCACGATCAGCACGAGGCCGCCGATCAGGGCGGGCTGCACGAGGTCGCTGCCGATCTGGCCGGTGACCGCGAAGCCCGCCGCCGTGACCCAGACCACCAGAAGCAGCCAGGTCGGCACCAGCAGGATGGCGCGGTCGTAGCCGTTATGGGCGGCGAGGTAGACGATCAGCAGCAGGCCGATGCCGGCCACCGCGGCGATCGAGATCCGCGCCACGCCCGCCGCCACCGGCGGGTCGAACACCGCGAGCCCGACGAGGCCCGCCAGGAAGGCGAGCCAGAAGAACGCCACGTGGCTGTAGCGCACGTGCCAGCGGGCGAGGTTGAGATAGGCGAACAGGAAGACCAGCAGCGTCGCCCCGAGCACCGCCTCCGCGGAGGCCCGGTAGACCCGCTCGGCGAGCTCGGTGACCGGGAAGACCCGCTGCAGGAACCCGAAATCGATGCAGGCATAGGCCAGCACCGACCACGCGAGCGCGGCGGCGGCCGGGAAGATGATCGCGCCCTTGACCACGAACACGATGGTCAGGAACAGGGCGAGCAGGCCGCTGATCCCGATGATGATGCCCTTGTAGAGGGTCAGGCCGGCGGTCTTGCGCCGGTAGGCGTCCTGGTCCCAGAGGCGGAGCTGGGGGACGTTGGAGCCGCGCAGCTCGGCCACGTAGGTGACGGTGGCGCCGGGATCCAGCGTGATGGTGAACTGGTCGGCCTCCGGGTTCTCGTCCCGCTCGGGCCGGATGCCCTGGCTCGCCGTGATGGCGGCGATGCGCGAGCCGCCGAGATCGGGCCAGATCACCCCGGAATCGACCAGCCGGAAATGCGGGGCGACCAGGATGCGGTCGATCTGCTCGTCGGTGTCGTTGGTGAGCGCGAACACGATCCAGTCGGGCCGGGCGCCGGCGTCGCGCGCCTTGACGACGATGCGCCGGACGATGCCGTCCTTGCCGGGCGCCGTGGAGATCTGGATCAGGTCGCCGTCGGAGCGGTAGCGCTCGATCGCGGTCGTCAGGTCGATCACCGGCGCGTCGAGGGTGACGCGGACCGCCTCCACGGCCCGGGCGGGCGCGCTCGCGGCGAGCGTGAGCGCGAGGGCACCGACGAGACCGCCGACCAGGGTCAGGAGGAGGGCGAGGATGCGCAAGGGTGTCTTGACTTCCGGCCGTGCGAGCTTCGGCATCGGCCGCCCGGGCGGCCTCGATCGATAGGCGCGGGCCCGACCTGGGGCAAGGTCGCCCCGGGGCCGGTCCACCGCCCGCGGATCGCGCCCCTTTGCGGCCAAATCAAGTTGGGCGGGGCGGGGGCGGCCGTTCTGCCGCCCTCTCCGTCATCGCGAGCGCGGAGACGGCGTCGGTCTCAGGCGGCCCGGAGCGCGCCCGCGATCCTGTCGAGGGCGGGCAGCTTGCGGATCGGGCCGATCGCCGCCAGGGTCGGCGTGCCCTGCAGCATCGCGGCCGCCGCGGCCCGGACATCCGCCACCGTGACGGCGTCGACCTTGTCGATCACCTCCCCGGCGGGAATCACCCGGCCCCAGGCCAGGATCTGGCGGGCGTTGCGCTCGATGCGCCCGCCCGGCGTCTCCAGGGCGGAGAGCAGCGAGACCTTCAGCTGCGCCTTGGCGCGGGCGATCTCGGTGGCGTCGAGGTCCCGGGCCGCCCGGGCGGTGGCCGCCAGCGTCACGTCGACGAGTTCGGGCAGGTCCGCCCCGGCGGTGCCGGCGCCGATGCCGAACAGGCCGCAATCCGAGAACGGCCAGTGGAAGGCCTGGATCTCGTAGGCGAGGCCGCGGGTCTCGCGCACCTCCTGCCAGAGCCGCGAGGTCAGGCCGCCGCCCAGCACCTGCGCGAACATGTGGAGCGCGTAGTAGCGCTCGTCCCGGAAGGAGAGGCCCGGCAGGCCGATCACCACGTTGGCCTGCTCGAGCTTGCGCGGCATCCGCCGCTCGCCGCCGCCGTAGACGCCCGGCACGGAGGCGGGGGCGGTCTTGGCGGGGAGCGCGCCGAAATGGCGCTCGGCCGCCGCCACGATCGCCTCGTGGGCGACGGCGCCGGCGCCCGCCACGACGATGCGGTCCGGCGTGTACTCCCGGTCGAGATAGGCGCGGATCCCGGCCTCGTCGAAGCTCCGGATCGTCTCGGGCCGCCCGAGGATCGGCCGGCCGACCGGCTGGTCCGGGAAGGCGGCCTCCGTGAACGCGTCGTAGACCACGTCGTCGGGGGTGTCCTCGACGGCGGCGTATTCCTGCAGGATGACGCCCTTCTCCCGGGCGAGCTCGCCCGCGTCGAACACCGAGTCGGTGAGGATGTCGCCGATCACGTCGAGGGCGAGACCGGCATCCTCGCCGAGCACCCGGGCGGTGTAGCTCGTCCCCTCCGTGGAGGTCGCGGCGTTGATCTCGCCGCCGACATTCTCGATCTCTTCCGCGATCTTCTGCGCCGACCGGGTGCGGGTGCCCTTGAACGCCATGTGCTCGATGAGGTGGGACAGGCCCGCCTCGTCGGCCCGCTCGTTGCGCGAGCCGGCCCCGACCCAGACGCCCAGGCTGGCGGTGGCGACCCCGGGCATCGGCTCGGTCACCACCGTGACGCCGTTCGGAAGCCGCGTGGTGCGCAGGGACGGCGAGGCGGCGTGCGTTGAGAAATGCTGGTTCATCGACGGCTCGTCGCGGAGGGGGCCGGATGCGGCGCGGATCCCCTCTCCCGTGCGGGAGAGGGGGAGGGGCGCGTGACCCGCGCCAAGCTCACGCGCCCCTCGCGATGCGGGCGCGCTCGCGGATCAGCGCCTCCAGGGCGGCCTGGTCGTTGGCCACCCGGGTCAGGCGCTCGGGCCGGTCCATCAGGTCGGCGAGGTGCGGGGGTAGGGCGGGGCGCAGGCCGCCCGTGGCCCTGGCGACCGCGTCCGGGAATTTCGCGGGATGCGCGGTGGCCAGCGCCACCACCGGGGTCGCCGGATCCTGCTCCAGGAGGCGGCGCCCGGCGCGCACGCCGATGGCGCTGTGGGGATCGAGCACCACGCCGGTGGCGGCCTGGGTCAGCGCGATCTCCGCCATGACGTCGGGCTCCGGCACCGCCACGGCATCGAAGTCCGAGCGCACCGTGGCCAGCACCTCGGGGCTCAGCGAGAAGCCGCCGGATTGCTTCAGCCCGGCCATCAGCCGCGACAGGGACGAGGCGTCGCGCCCGAGCGCCTCGAACAGCAGACGCTCGAAATTCGAGGAAATCTGGATGTCCATGGAGGGGGAGGTGGTGGGGACCACGCCGCGCAGCTCGTAGGCGCCGTGCTCCAGGGTGCGCACCAGGATGTCGTTGGCGTTGGTGCCGATCATCAGCCGCCCGACTGGCAGGCCCATCTGCTTGGCGACCCAGCCGGCGAGCACGTCGCCGAAATTGCCGGTCGGCACCGCGAAGGAGACCGGCCGGTGGGGCGCGCCCAGCGCCACCGCGCTGGTGAAGTAGTAGACCGCCTGCGCGGCGACCCGGGCCCAGTTGATCGAGTTGACCCCCGACAGCCGCACCGCATCGGCGAAATCGGCGTGCTGGAACAGGGCTTTGACGAGGTTCTGGCAATCGTCGAACGTGCCGTCGACGGCCAGCGCGTGGACGTTCTGCGCCGGCACCGAGGTCATCTGCCGCCGCTGCACCTCCGAGACGCGCCCGTGCGGGTAGAGGATGAACACGTCGACCCGGTCGAGGCCGCCGAAGGCCTCCACGGCGGCCGAGCCGGTGTCGCCCGAGGTCGCGCCCACGATGGTGGCGCGGGCGCCGCGCTCGGCCAGGACGTGGTCCATCAGCCGCCCGAGCAGCTGCATCGCCACGTCCTTGAAGGCGAGCGTCGGCCCGTGGAAGAGTTCCAGCAGGAACAGGTTGTCGTCGAGCTGGGTCAGGGGGCAGACCGCCGGGTGACGGAACGTCGCGTAGGCGGCGTCGATCATCCGGTCGAGGTCCGGCCCGGCGATGTCGCCGTCGATCAGCGGGCGCAGCACCCGCTTGGCGGCCTCCGCGTAGGGCCGGCCCGCCAGGGCGGCGATCTCCGAATGGCCGATCTGCGGCCAGGTCTGCGGCACGTAGAGCCCGCCGTCGCGGGCGAGGCCCGCCAGGAGCGCGTCCGAGAACGAGAGCGGCGCGGCCTCGCCGCGAGTCGAGACGTGGAGCACAGGGTCCTCCGAGGGAAGGCGCCCCCTCTACACGATGCGGGCGGACCTGTCGAAAGCCCTGAATGCGTCGCCGGGACACGGGCCCGGGACCGGTCCGCGCACGGGACGGAGCCGGCGGTTTAACCGGGGCTGAACGGGCCGGTTCAGGGCCGGTTGCCCGGCCGCGTCCTAGAGCCGGACCGCCCCGCTGCCCCCGAGCTGCCGGGCGGATCCCGTCTCGGAGAGAGCCGACATGACCCGAATCATCGCCCTCGCGGGCGTCGCGGCGCTGCTGTCCGGCACCGTCGCCCTCGCGCAGACCCCGCCGCCGCCGCCCAGCGGCCCGAGGCCCGGCCCCGAGGCCGGCGCGCCGCTCCCGCCGCCGCCGCCCGGCGAGCCGCGGCGCGCGCGCGGCCCCGACGGTCCGCCGCCGCCACCGCCGCCGCCGTCGCGGGCCGCCCACATCGTGCTGGAGCGCGGCGACGCGCGGGTCGACGTGAGATGCGCCGACGACGACACGACCAAGGCCTGCGCCGACGTCACCCTGCAGATGCTCGAGAAGCTCGCGACCTTCCGGCCCTGAGCCCCCTCCCGCGCCCGCCGCACCGGCGNNNNGCCCCCCGGGGGCGCCCTCAGGCGCGCGTGCCGGGCGCCCTGGTCAGGCGGCAGCCGGTGATGCGCCACTGCCCGTCCGCGTCGCGGGCGAGGCTATACTCGGCCGTCCAGTCGACGCCGTACTCGTCCTGGATCGCCACCGACTGGACCACGCCCGCCGCGTCCGTGTCCCGCGCCTCGCCGAACACGAAGCTGCGGTGACGGTAGACCGGACGGTACTGGTTCCGGACCATGCCGATGAACAGGTCGGCATTCGGGAACAGCTCCCGGATCCCCGGCGCGGCCTGCTCGTAGGCGGTCTGCGCGTCGTCGCGGCCGAGCGCCTGCGCCTGCTTGGCGATGACCGCCCGGGCCGCCGCGCGCCCCGCCTCGTCGGCCGCCGCCGGCCCCGCGAGGCCCAGGACGAGGAGCAGGACGGACCAGGCGCGCATCGCTGTCACTCCGGCAGAGTCGGACCGAGATCCGTCATCGTCCCATGAAGATGGTCTCCGCCGCGCCCACGACAATGTCGGCCGCGGTGCCGACGATGATCGCCGCGCCGTCGCCGGTCACCGGGCCGCGCGGAAGCGCGTCCCGGCGGGCAAGCGCGGCCGGTCGGGAAGCGCGCACGGGTTGGGCAGACATCGCGCCCTGGTTGTGCAAGTCGCTGGAAAGATGGGCATTTTCGCGCCCGTCGGGCGCCGCGGGTTTGACCCTCCGCCGCGGTTTTGCGAGCCTCCGTGGGCCGACTCGGTTCCGGCGGGGAACCGACCGGGCGGAGCGCGGGACGATGATGCGAAGCCACGCGGACGACAGCGCCGAGGCCCGTCCGGCGCCGGCCATGAGCGTCGGGGTGTTCATCCCGATCGGCAACAACGGCTGGCTGCTGTCGGAGAACGCCCCGCAGTACCGCCCGAGCTTCGCGCTCAACAAGGCGATCACCCTGAAGGCGGAGGGCTACGGGCTCGACTTCGCCCTGTCGATGATCAAGCTCCGCGGCTTCGGCGGCAAGACCGAGTTCTGGGACCACAACCTCGAATCCTTCACCCTGATGGCGGGGCTCGCCGCCGTCACCACCCGGATCCGGCTGTTCGCCACCGCGGCGACCCTGTGCCTGCCCCCCGCCATCGTGGCCCGCATGGCGGCGACCATCGACTCGATCTCCGACGGGCGCTTCGGCCTGAACCTCGTCACCGGCTGGCAGAAGCCGGAATACGACCAGATGGGCCTGTGGCCGGGCGACGCGCATTTTGCCAATCGCTACGATTACCTGGCCGAGTACGCGCAGATCCTGCGCGACCTGTGGGAGACGGGCGCCAGCGACCGCAAGGGCGCGTATTTCCAGATGAACGATTGCCGGCTGAGCCCCCGGCCGCAGGCGCCGGTGAAGATCATCTGCGCCGGCCAGAGCGGCGCCGGGCTGGCCTTCACGGCCCAGTACGCCGACTACAATTTCTGCCTGGGCAAGGGGCTCAACACGCCGACCGCCTTCGCGCCCGTGGTCGAGAAGCTCGCCGAGGCCAGCGCGCGGACCGGGCGGCGGGTGACCGCCTTCGCGCTGTTCATGATCATCGCCGACGAGACCGACGACGCCGCCATGGCGACCTGGGCGCACTACAGGGCGGGCGCGGATGCCGAGGCGATCGCGTGGCTCGGCGCGCAGGGCGCGGCCGACACCAGGTCCGGCAGCGACACCAACGTGCGCCAGCTCGCCGACCCGGCCTCGGCGGTGAACCTCAACATGGGCACCCTGGTGGGCAGCTACGCCAGCGTGGCCGCGATGCTCGACGCCGTCATGACCATCGACGGGGTGGAGGGCGTGCTGCTGGTCTTCGACGATTTCCTCAAGGGCCTCGACGCCTTCGGGACCCGGATCCAGCCCCTGATGCGGTCGCGCCGGCACGTGACGGCGGCAGCTCTGCCCGAGGTCGCCTGATGGACCGCCCGACGACCTATCCGATGGACCAGCCCGCCGGCTTCCGCGACGCCCAGGGTCGGCACGGCGGCGTCGTCCTGCCGGCCCGCCCGGAGCCGATCGCCCTCGATCCCGCGACCACGTTCCTCATCGTCGTGGACGTCCAGAACGCCTACGCGAGCCCGGGCGGCTACCTCGACCGGGCCGGCTTCGACGTCTCGGGCACCGGCCCGGTGATCGCCCGGATCGCCCGGGCGGTGGCGGCGGCGCGCGCCGCCGGCATCCCGGTCCTGTGGTTCCAGAACGGCTGGGACGCCGCCTATGTCGAGGCCGGCGGCCCGGGCTCGCCGAACTGGCACAAATCCAACGCCCTCAAGACCATGCGTCGGAATCCTGAAGCGAACACGCAGCTCCTCGCCAAGGGATCCTGGGACTACGCGCTGGTGGATGCCCTGACGCCGGAGCCCGGCGACATCGTGATGGGCAAGCCCCGCTACAGCGGCTTCTACAACACGCCCCTCGACAGCACCCTGCGGGCCCGGGGCGTGACCACGCTGGTCTTCACCGGCATCGCCACCAACGTCTGCGTCGAGTCGACCCTGCGGGACGGGTTCCACCGGGAGTATTTCGGGATCGTGCTGGCCGACGCCACGCACCAGGCCGGACCGGAGAGCCTGCACCGCGCGGCGCTCGCCAATATCGAGACCTTCTTCGGCTGGGTCTCGGACGTCGCCGCCTTCGAGTCCGCCCTCGGGGTGCCCTCGCGCGCCCCGGTCGGCGCCGATCTGGCCGGATAAGTGCATCGCCCGCCCGGCCGGTGACCGGCAGGGTGCGCGAGGACCGCCGCGACGCGGCCCTCCGCGCGGCCTGCCCGGCCCGGCCGTCAGGTCGAGCGCGGGAGGCGCGGGGAATGCCCAAGCAGGTCGTGATACCGCCGGGAACCGGCAAGCCGCTGGCCCCCTACGTGCCGGGCACGCTGGCCGACGGGGTCCTGTACGTCTCGGGCACGCTGCCGCTGGACGCGGAGGCCAACGTGGTCCATGTCGGCGACGCGGCGGCCCAGACCCGCCACGTGCTGGAGACCATCAAGGGCGTGGTCGAGGCCGCGGGCGGCACGATGGACGACGTCACCTTCAACCACGTCTTCCTGGCGGACTGGGCCGACTACGCGGCGATCAACGCCGTCTACGCCGAGTATTTCCCGGGCGAGAAGCCCGCGCGCTACTGCATCCAGTGCGGCCTCGTGAAGCCCGAGGCCCGCGTGGAGATCGCCGCGATCGCCCATATCGGCCGCTGATGGGCCCGCTCCACCACGCTGTGGCGGGCCCGGCGGGCGGTCGGCCGGTGCTGCTCTCGCCGGGGCTCGGCGGCGCGGCGGGCTACTTCGCGCCGCAGATGGCGGCCCTGACCGCGCGGTTCCGGGTCGTCACCTACGACCATCGCGGCACCGGGCGCTCGCCCGGCCGGCTCGCGCCGGACCACGACGTCCCCGCCATGGCGCGGGACGCGCGCGCGGTGCTGGACGCGGCCGGGATCGAGCGGGCCGACGTGGTCGGCCACGCGCTGGGCGGTCTGATCGCCCTCCAGATGGCTTTGGACGCGCCCGACCGGGTCGGGCGGGTCGTGGTGATCAACGGCTGGGACGCCCTGGACCCGGCCACGCGCCGCTGCTTCGCGGCCCGCCGGGCGATCCTGGCCGGGGGCGGACCGGAGGCCTTCGTGCGGGCGCAGGCGATCTTCCTGTACCCGGCGGCGTGGCTCTCCGCGCAGGCCGAGCGGGTCGAGGCCGACGAGGCGCAGGCCCTGGCGCATTTTCCCGGCGCCGAGACCGTGCTGACGCGCATCGCCGCCCTGGAGGGCTTCGCCATCGCCGACCGCCTCGGAGCGATCGGCCACGAGACCCTGGTGATGGCCGCCCGGGACGACGTGCTGGTGCCCTACACCCGGTCCGAGCGGCTGGCGGCGGCGCTGCCCAACGCCCGGCTCGCCCTCGCCCCGGAGGGCGGCCACGCCCACAGCGTCACCCGGCCCGAGGCCTTCAACCGGGCGCTCCTGGACTTCCTGGACCGGGACTGAGAGCCCGCTACGCCCGCAGCGCGATCATCGGCAGCACCACCGCGTCGAGGGCGGCGGCCAGCACCGGGAGCAGGGCCGGCCAGCGCAGGGTCGCCGCGGTGCCGATCTGCCCCCGGGCGAAGGCCAGGATCAGCATCGGCACCAGCGGCAGCAGGTCCCGGACCTGCAACCCGCCGTGGCCGGCCGCCGGGGCGAGGGCCTGCGCCAGCACCGTCAGCCAGAGGCCGAGCAGCGCGCCCCCCGAGAGCCACAGCCGCTCCGCGAGCGGGGGAAGGGGCCCCCGCCGCAGCGCGAAGGGCGGCACCAGCAGCGCGGCGGCCCAGAGCGCGTAGAGGATCCCGGGCAGCGGGACGGGCAGGGATCCGAATCCGCCCCCCGCGCCGGCGGGGTGCGGCGGTCCGAGGCTCGCGGCCGGGAGGGCCGGCAGCAGGGCGAACACGGCGAGCGGCAGCCGGTCCCGGCAGGCGCGGGCCAGCCGCCCCGGAGGTGGGAACGGCACCAGCAGCATCCCCGCGAGCGGCGCGCAGGCCGGCCGCGCCAGCACCACCAGGCCGATCGCCAGCGCCGCTCCGGCGCGGCGCGCCGATCTGCGCCGGCCCGTCATCGGCCGGGGGCTGAGCAGCGCGGCCGCGAGCGCCGCCAGCGCCAGGACGAGCCCGTCCGGGCCGGAGGCGGCCGCGAGCGAGGCCGGGCAGCACAGCAGCGCGAACAGCGCGGCCCGTCCCCGGGTCGCCAGGGCCAGGGCGGCGAGCCCCAGGCTCAGGAACGCCGCGATGCGGGCGAAGGCGAGGGCGAGGGCGGCCGGCTCGCCGGGCAGGCCGATCCAGGCCAGCGCGAGGCAGGCCGGGAGGCCGAGGCCCAGGAAGGCGCGGGCCCAGAACCGGCCGCCGGTGACCGGCAGGTTCACGGCCGCATCCCGGGGGCCGCCGCGGCCCCGGCCGGGTCGACCGGGCGGTCGGCCTCCGCGCCGAGGGCGCGCGGCATCGCCATCCCGCTCAAGCCGCGCGCCGCGCGCGCGCGGCGCGCAGGAGGTCCGGCACGAGCCCCGGCAGCGCCGCGGCCAGGAGGCCCGCCGCCCGGAGGACCTCCACGGCCTCCCGGGGGGAGCGACGGGCTAGGGCCAGGGCGAGCCGCAGGGGCACCTGCGCGCCGAAGCTCGCCGCCGCCAGGGCGAGGGCCGTCCCGGCGCCGTGGTGCTTGCCGGCATAGAGGATCTGGCTGCGCAGGAAGTAGAACAGCCGCCGCGCCCGCACCTGCCGGGTCGTACCCTGGCCGACATGGCGGGCGACCGCCCCGGCCACGTGCCGCACCGCGAAGCCCGCCGCCCGGGCCCGGGCGCAGAGGTCGGCATCCTCCCAGTAGACGAAGAAGCGCGGGTCGAACCCGCCGAGCGCCCGGAACAGGTCGCGGCGGATCATCAGGAAGGCGCCCATCACCTGGTCGACGGCGCGGTCCTCCGCGTGGTCCCATTCGCGCAGGAAGTGCGGCCGCACGAGGCCCAGGCGGTCCAGCGCCAGGGCGCGGCCGACGAGGCCCAGCGCCGAGGGCGCCCGGGCGCAGGAGCGCGCGGTCCGCCCGTCCAGATCGACGAGCCGCGCGCCGACGATCCCGGTCCGCCGATCGGCCGTCAGGGCGGCCAGAGCCACGCCGAGCGCGTCGGGCGCGACCTGCGTGTCCGGGTTCAGGAACAGGATCGCGGGGGCGTCGCCGGCGGCGGCGCCCTGGTCGCAGGCCCGGCCGAAGCCGAGATTCGCGGCGTTCTGGATCAGCCGGAGCGGGCGGGGCAGGGCGGGCAGGGTCTCGGCGGAGCCGTCCGTGGAGGCGTTGTCCACCACGGTGACCTGCACGGCCGCGGCGTCCCGCGCGGCCGCGAGGCTCGCGAGGCAGGCGCGCAGCAGCGAGCCGCCGTTCCAGTTGACGATCACCACGTCGAGGGCAGGGCGGTCGGTCACGGCAGGTCCCGGGGCGGCCCGAGGCGGCCGAGGGCGCCGTCGCGGGCGGCCGCGAGGAGCCTGAGCAGCACGGCGGGCCGCCAGCCCGAATCCGCCCAGTACAGCCCGGCCTGGAGCGGCAGGTAGGCGGCCTGGGCGAGCTTCCAGCGCAGCGGCACGTGCGGCAGCCGCCACGCGTAGATCGCGTTGCGCAGGTAGGTCGCCATGCGGAACAGGGGCTGGCGCGGCATCGTGATCCCGAAGGCCCGGACCGTCCCGCCGCCGACGCGGTGCGGGATCGCGACGGCGTCGGTCTGGTAGCAGCCGTAGCCGAGGCTCCAGGCACGGAAGCACCATTCGAGCTCGACCCCGTCGATGAAGAAGTCGCCGCGGAAGGGCCCGACCCGCGCGAAGGCGTCGAGGTCGATGAGCGAGCCCGAGGTCGCCAGGAACTGCACCGGGGCGAGGTCGTCGCGTGCCGGCGCGCCGGGACGCGGCGGGTAGGCGGGCGCCTTGTGGCCCGGTGCCGGCGCCGGGACCGGGCCGACCACCGCCGCCGGGATCCCGGCCTCCCGCAGCCGGTCCCGCGCCGTCAGCAGCGCGGCGGCGAGATCCGCGGGCGGCTCGGCGTCCTGGTCGAGAAGGAGCAGGGTTCCGGCCCCCGCGGCGCGGGCGGAAGCGGCGATCCGGTTGAGCGCCTCGGCGATGCCGAGATTCGCGCCCTCCGACAGCAGGGTCACGCCGGACCGGGCGAGTTGATCGGCCGTCCCGGCCGGGAGGCCGCCGTTGTCGAAGGCGATCACCGCGGCGTATCCGGCCGAGGCCAGGGCCCGGACGCGCGCCAGCTGGTCCGGCCGCGGCCGGAACAGGGTGATCCCGAGGACGAGGCGGCCGGGCCGCGGATCGGGCACCGGCCGTGCCCCGGTAAAGGGTGCGGCAAAGGCCCCGGCGACGGTCGCGGGACGGCCCGTCACGCCCGCTCCACCGCGGCGGTCGCCGCCTCCAGCGCGGCCGTGATGGCGGCGGCCTGCTCGGCGCTGAGCGGGCCGCGGGCGAGCCGCATCTGCAGGGCGAGCTTCAGGCCCTCCTTGGCGCGCACGACCGAGGGCGGGGGACCGTCGCCCCGGGCGGCCTCGGCCTCCGCCATCCGGGCGAGGATCGCCTCGAGAATCGGGCGGTTGCCGTCCAGGAAGGCCTGCCCCTCCGGCGTGATCGTGTGCAGCCGCTTGGTGCCCTCCCCAGGGGTCACCGTGACGTGGCCGAGTTCTTCCAGGAGAGTGAGCGTCGGGTAGACGGTTCCGGGGCTCGGGCTGTAGGCGCCGCCGACCCGCTCCTCGATCGCCTTGATGATCTCGTAGCCGTGGCGGGGCTTCTCGGCGATCAGGTGGAGGATGACGAGGCGCAGGTCGCCGTGGGCGAAGAAGCGCGCGAGGTCGCCGCGGCCGCCGCGGCCGAACATCCGGCGCTCGCCGGGCCCGCGACCCGGGTGGCCGTGGGGCCCGTGCCGTCCGCGTGGATCGCCGCCCATCGGGCCGCGATGGGCGCGGACGCGGAAGGCGTCGAAGGGATCGGCGCGGAGGAAGGCCGAGAGACGGGGATGCATGGATTCGACTCGATTTCGATATGACTAATTTTAAGATATATCGAAATACCGTCGGCTGCAAGGCCGTCGCGCCCGTCGCGCGGCGCGGCCTCCGATGCGGCGTCCGATGCGGCCTCCGGCGCCAGCGCCGATGGGGCCCCACGGTTTACGGCCTCGGCCGGTTCCGTTAGTGCGACGGGTGTCCGACAGGACGATCGTTCCCGCGCCGCCTCGCGCCTCCGACGCTGCCCGCCAGCTGCCGCCCATGACCCGATCAGAGCCCCGCGCCCCGACCGCGCCCGCTTGGCGGGCGGCCGACGGATCCCGCGCCCCGTGACGGCCCGCGGCGAACGCCCCACCGCAGAGTCCTGAGATGCGCCGCGGCTCCGACGGGACCGGCCGGATCTCGGCCCTGACGCGGATGCGACGCCGCCTCGGCCGGCTGCGCGACCCGCTGGCCACGCCGTCGGCGCTGCACCGCCGCTGGGCGGGCGCGGCGACCGGCGCGGACCTGGAGGCGCGCCTGATCGCCGTCCTGGCCCCGCACGTCGACGCGGCGTTCTACGCGAGCTGGTACGGGATCGCGGCCGACCCGGTGCGCGACTACCTCGTCCACGGCTGGCGCGCGGGCCGCGACCCGCGCCCCGACTTCGACTCCGCCGCCTACCTCGCCGCCCATCCCCACATCGCCCGCGCCGGCATCAACCCGCTCCTGCACGCCCTCGCGCGCCGGCGCGGCGGGGCGGGCGGGGAGGGGGAGGCGGCCGCCCTGCCGAGGCCCGACACGGCCGAGGCCCACCGCCTCGCCCGCCGCCTCGTCGACGGCGCCTTCTACCTCGCCGGCAATCCCGACCTCGCCGCCGCCGGCGTCGACCCGGTCGACCACTACATGGCCTCGGGCTGGCGCGAGGGCCGCGAGCCGGCGCCGCAATTCGACACCCTGGCCTACTGCCTCACCCGCGGGATCACCTTCGCCACACAGAACCCGCTGGTCCACTACGTCCTCCACGGCGGTCCCGCCCGGCCCGACCCGGACGCCGCGCTCGCCCTGCGGATCGAGACGCTCGCCCCCTACTTCGACGCCGCCCACTACCGGCAGCGCCTGCCCGAGCCGCAGGCCGAGGCTCTGGCCGGGGCCTCGGACGCCGCGCTGCTGCGCCACTACGTGGCGGAGGGCTGGCGGGCGCGGATCGGCCCGCGGCCGGACTTCGACCCGGCCGGCTACGTGCAGGCGCGGGCCGGCAGCCGGGCGGTCAGCGACGACCCGTTCTTCCGCTACGTCGCCGAGACCCGGCTCTCCGGGGCCGAGCCGTTCGCGGAGCCGCACCGGCTGAACCTGCCGGCGGTGGACGCGGACTGGTACCGGGCGACCTACCCGGACGTGGGCGGGCGCGAGCCGTTCCTGCACTTCGCCGAGGCGGGCTGGCGGGAGCTGCGCGATCCCGGGCCGGGGCGCTCGACGCTGGCGGCGCTGCTGCGGGTCTGCGGGCTGCGGCCGGCGCGGGCGCCCGTGGAGGACACCGGCTGGCTGGGGGCGATCGGGCGGGAGACCCTCGACCGGGACGCGCTCCTGGACCTGCAGGCGCGGCTGGTGGCGGGGCATTTCGACCACGGCTTCTACCGGGCGCGCTACGGCCTGTCCGAGGC
>NZ_JBQEPK010000003.1:0-320889 GCF_052045615.1 Methylobacterium sp. 22177
GCCCGCACGGCGATCTACCCGGAGGAGATGCTGGCCGCCGTGCCGCCGGACCTGCGGCGGCGCTACGTGATGGTCGCGCGCGACCGGGCCCGGCGCGAGGGGCGGATCGTGCCGGAGCTGCGCGCCCGGGTGCGTTTCCAGCGGCTCAACCTGATGGACGAGGCCTACCCGATCGACCGGGACGTCGACCTCGTCTTCTGCCGCAACGTGCTGATCTACTTCGACAAGCCGACCCAGAAGGCCGTGGTCGCGCGCCTCGCCGCGCATCTGCGCCCCGGCGGCTACCTGATCGTCGGCCATTCCGAATCGATGGCGGGCGTCGGCGTGGCGGGCCTCGACCAGATGTCCTCGACCGTCTTCAGCAAGCTGAGGGATTCCGGCCGGTGAGTGCGTCGAGACCGATCCGCGTCCTCATCGTCGACGACTCGGCCTCCGTCCGCCAGACCCTGTGCGGCATCCTGGAGACGGCGCCCGACATCGAAATCCTGGGTACCGCGGCCGATCCGTTCATCGCCGCGCGCCGGATCCAGGAGGAGATCCCGGACGTCATCATCCTCGATCTCGAAATGCCGCGCATGGACGGCCTGACCTTCCTGCGCAAGATCATGGCGCAGAAGCCGCTCCCGGTGATCGTCTGCTCGACCCTGACCGAGGCGGGTTCCCGGATCCTGTTCGAGGTGCTGGAGGCGGGCGCCGTCGACGTACTGCCGAAGCCGCGGGTCGACACCCGCCAGTTCCTGCTCGAATCCACGGTGCGGGTCTGCGACGCGGTGCGTGCGGCCGCCCGGGCCAAGCTGCGCGGCAGCCGGCCGCCGCGACAGCTCGTCGAAGCGAAGCTCTCGGCCGATGTCGTCCTGCCGCCGCCCGTGCCCGGACGCGTCGTGGTCGAGACCGACCGGATCGTCTGCATCGGCGCGTCGACGGGCGGGACGGAAGCCCTGCGCGACGTGCTCGAGGTGCTGCCCGCCGAGTCCCCCGGCCTCGTCATCGTGCAGCACATGCCGGAGCATTTCACGGCGGCGTTCGCCAAGCGCCTGAACGGGCTCTGCGCGATCGCCGTCAAGGAGGCGGAGGACGGCGACCTTGTGCTCCGCGGCCGCGCCCTGATCGCTCCGGGCGGGCGGCACCTCATGGTCGAGCGCCGCGGAGCCAGCTACGCGGTGTCGGTGAAGGACGGGCCCCTCGTCGCGCGCCATCGGCCGTCGGTCGACGTCCTGTTCCGGTCGGCCGCCCGGGCGGCCGGCGCGAACGCCCTCGGCATCCTGATGACCGGCATGGGCGACGACGGCGCCAACGGTCTGCTGGAGATGCGCCGGGTCGGGGCCCAGACCGTCGCGCAGGACGAGGCGAGCTGCGTCGTGTTCGGCATGCCCAAGGAGGCGATCGACCGCGGCGCGGCCGCCAAGGTCCTGCCGCTCGAGCAGATGCACCTGGAGATCCGGCGCTTCGGCCTGTCAGCGGCGCGCTGAGGCCGGGGCCGGACTCAGGACGGGTCGCGTTGCCCGGACTGCGCCTCGGCCATCGCCCGGCGCCCGCGCGCGCGGCTGGACGGGCGAGCCGCTCCGCGACGCGTCCCGCGGGTGCCCGTCTTCACCGACCGGGCCCCGGGAGGCCCCTGGTTCCCGCCGCGCCGCGCGCCGCGCTGGACGACCTGCCCGGGGCGGTCACCCTCGTCCCGCGTTCCGGCATCCAGCAGGTCCTGAACGCCGGGCGGGTGATCGGGCACGCGGAACAGGCGGGCCAGCCCGTCGGCGACGCCCCGGAGAACGGCGTCCGCCTGCTCGTGATCTTCCTGGCCCTGTACGACGATGAAACTCATCTGCGCACCCGGATCGTTCGTTCAGATCCTAAACTCGATCCGGTGCGAGGGGTTGCCCGAGTCTGTCAGAAGTTATGCCGCGATGTCGTGACTCCGCCATTCATGGACATCATGTAATCAACCGGTGGTCGTATCGCGATGAATAATGAATGACCGTGCCGGGGTCGCGAACATGCCTCGCGGTGACTCGCGGCGCATTTTTCAACGCAGAGTCATGTCTCGTTCTGCACTGCGCGGGGCAGGGTTGTGCTGGTGCGCAACGACACGCGTCGCGCGGCGCGCCGGCGTTGCCATGACCGCGCGGCTCACGCGGCGTAGCGGTCGAGCGCCAGATCGTCGCTCGCGATCTCGGGGGCGCGGCCGGACACGAGGTCGGCGAGCAGGCGGCCCGAGCCGCAGGCCATGGTCCAGCCCAGCGTGCCGTGACCGGTGTTGGTGAACAGGTTCCCGACCCGCGTGCCCCCGACGATCGGCGTGCCGTCCGGCGTCATCGGCCGCAGGCCGGTCCAGAACGAGGCGCGGTCGAGATCGCCGCCGGCCGGGAACAGGTCCTGCACCGAGCGCGCGAGGGTCTCGCGGCGCGGCCCGCGCAGGGCGTTGCTGAAGCCGGCGAGCTCGGCGGTGCCGCCGACGCGGATGCGGTCGCCCAGCCGGGTGATCGCGACCTTGTAGGTCTCGTCCATCACCGTCGAGACCGGCGCGGCCTCCGCGTCGGTGATCGGCAGCGTCAGGGAGTAGCCCTTCACCGGGTAGACCGGCAGGGCGATCCCGAGGGGGCGCAGCAGGGCCGGCGTGTAGCTGCCCAGCGCCGCCACGTAGGCGTCCGCCCGCAGAAGCGCCCCGTCGGCGGTCTCGACCGCCGTCACCCGGTCGCCGGCGTGATGCAGCCGCGCGATCGCCGTGCCGTAGCGGAAGGTCACGCCGAGGCTCTCGCAGAGCGCGGCGAGGCGCTGTGTGAACAGGTGCGCGTCGCCGGTCTCGTCGCCCGGCAGCCGCAGGCCGCCGACGAACACGTCGCGCACGGCGGCGAGTGCCGGCTCGGCCGCGATGCAGCCGGCCGGATCCAGCACCGTGTAGGGCACGCCGTAGGCGTCGAGGACGCGGGTGTCGTCGCCGACATGGTCGAGCTGCTTCCGCGTCCGGAAGAGCTGCAGCGTGCCCTTCTCCCGGTGATCGTAGGCGATGCCGGTCTCGGTGCGCAGGTCGCGCAGCGCGTCGCGGCTGTACTCGGCCAGCCGCACCATGCGGCCCTTGTTCCGCCGGTAGGCCTCCTCGGTGCAGTTCGCGAGCATGCGCGTGAGCCACGCGTAGAGGCGGGGCTCCAGCCGCGGCCACAGCACCAGGGGCCGGTGCCGCATCATCAGCCACCTGAGCGCCTTCACGGGGATCCCGGGCGCCGCCCAGGGGGCCGAGTAGCCCGGCGAGACCTGGCCGGCATTGGCGAAGCTGGTCTCCAGGCCGGCGCCGGGCTGGCGCTCCAGCACGGTGACCTGATGGCCGGCCCGGGCGAGGTAGTAGGCCGAGGTGACGCCGACGACGCCGCCGCCGAGGATGAGCACGTGCATGGCGGGCCTCAGGCTCCGAGATAGACGCGGTGGAAGCGGTGGCCGAGGTTGGTCAGGACCTCGTAGCCGATCGTGCCGGCCGCGGCGGCGGCGGCGTCGACGTCGCGCTCCGGCCCGACGATGTCGACGAGCGCGCCCGGGCCGAGGGTGCCGGGCGCCGCGTCGGTGACGTCGAGGACGAGGCTGTCCATCGAGACGCGCCCGACCACCGGCAGGCGAACGCCGCCGAACCACGCCGCGCCGCCCGCCGTGCTGCGGAAGAACCCGTCGGCGTAGCCGATCGCGACCGTGGCGAGGCGGCTGTCCCGGGCGACCGTGGCCGCGTGCCCGTAGCCGACCGGCGTCCCCGCCGGGACGCTGCGCGTCTGCATCACCCGGGCCCGCAGCCCGATCACCGGCCGCATCGGGTTCGGCGCGCCCTCCTGCGGGGCGATCCCGTAGAGGGCGGCGCCGGGGCGCACCAGGTCGAAGTGGAAGTCCGGACCGAGGAAGATCCCCGACGAGGCCGCGAGGCTCGCCGGCACCGCGGGCAGGCACCGGCGGACGGCCCGGAAGACGGACAGCTGCGCCGCGTTGACCGGGCTGTCCGGCTCGCCCGCGCAGGCGAGGTGGCTCATCACCAGCCGCAGGTCGAGGCCCGCGAGGGCGTCCGGCCGGTCGAGCAGCACGCCGACTTCGTCCGGCGCGAAGCCGAAGCGGGCCATGCCGGTGTCGACCTGGAGGATCGCGGGCAGGCGCCGCGCGCGCCGCCGGGCCAGGCCCTGCCAGCCGTCGAGCTGGGACCGGTCGTTGAGGACGGGCACGAGGTCGTGGTCCGCGCAGGTCGCCTCGCTGCCCGGGGCGGCGCCGTTGAGCACGGCGATCACCGCGCCGGGTCCGAGGATCGACCGGAGCGCCACGCCCTCGCCGACCTGGGCGACGAAGAAGTGCCGGCAGCCCGCGGCGGCCAGAACCGGCGCGACCCGGTCGGCGCCGAGCCCGTAGGCGTCCGCCTTGACGACGGCCGCGCAGGTCGCGGTCCCCGCCCGGGCGGCGAGCAGGCGGTAATTCTCCGCGAGGGCCGCGAGATCGATCGTGAGGAGTGCGGAGGCCGTCCCGGCCGGGCCCGCATCGGGCCGGAGATCGCGATCGATCATGCTCATGGCGGCCCTCGGGACAGCGCTCGGATGCAGTGCCGGAAGGCTACACGGAGGATCGTCGAATGAGCGTGCGTCCTGTCGAAGGCCTTTGAATTCGAAGCTTGGCTGTGCAAGTTTCTGCGGCCTCATCGAAGATCCTGCGAGTCGCGCGTGGACGAGATCGACCGCCGCATCATCCAGGCCCTGCGCGGCGACGGCCGGATCAGCAACGCGGATCTCGCCGCGGCGGTCGGCCTGTCGGCCTCGGCCTGCCATCGCCGCGTGCGGCTGCTGGAGGAATCCGGCACCATCCGGGGCTATACGGCGCTGATCGGCGGCGCGGTCGACGGGCCGGGCCTCGTGGTCCTCACCCAGTTCACCCTGGACCGCCAGACCGAGGATTACCTCAACCGGTTCGAGGCGGCCGTCCGGCGCTGTCCCGAGGTGCAGGACTGCTATCTGATGACCGGGACGGCCGATTACCTCGTGAAGCTCAAGGTGATCGACGCGGCCGATTACGAGCGGCTGCACAAGGATGTGCTGTCGCGGCTGCCGGGGGTCGCCCGGCTGCAGTCGAGCTTCGCCATCCGGACCGTCGTGGCGGCGGGCCGGCCGCTCTGAAGGAAGTCCCCGCCATGACGTCGATCGCCGAACCGCCCGCGGACGCTCCCTGCGACCTGCGCCTCCGCGACGCCGCGCTCGCCGACGGAAGCCGGGCAACCGTCGACATCCGGGGCGACCGCGTGGCGGCGCTGCGAGATCCCGGCGCGCCGCTGCCGCCCGCCGGCCGCACGATCGATCTCGGCGGCGCCCTGGTCTTGCCGGGCCTGACCGACGGGCACGTCCATCTCGACAAGTGCCTGCTCGGCCTCCCGTGGCGCCCGCACGCGGCGGCGGGATCCGTCCGGGCGATCATCGACGACGAGAAGAGGTTCCGCCGCGCCACGCGGATCCCGCTCGCCGAGCAGGGCGCCGAGGCGCTGCTCGAACGCATGCTCCGCGGCGGCACGACCAGCTTGCGGACCCATGTCGACATCGACGACGTCACGCGGCTCGACCACCTCGCCCAGATCCTCGAGCTCCGGGCGCGCTGGTCCGACCGCCTGCAGATCCAGATCGTCGCCTTCCCGCAGAGCGGGATCCTGGGATGCCCGCCGGTCGCCGACGACCTGGACGCCGCCCTGCGGATGGGCGCGGACCTCGTCGGCGGCCTCGACCCCGTCGGCATCGACGGCGACCGCGACGGTCACCTGGACGTCGTCTTCGCCCTGGCCGAGCGGCACGGCAGGGGCATCGACATCCATCTCCACGAGGGCGGCGCGGCCGGCCTCGCCACGATCGCGGCGATCGCGGCCCGCACCGAGGCGGCCGGGCTCGGCGGGCAGGTCACGATCAGCCACGCCTTCGCCCTCGCGGAGGCCGACGACCTGGAGCTCGGCCGGATCGCGGAGGCCCTGAACCGGGCCGGCGTCGCGATCCTCAGCAGCGTGCCGGGCGGGACCCGCTGCCCGCCGATCCTGCGATTGCGGGACCTCGGCGTCCCGGTCTGCTTCGGCACCGACAACGTCCGCGACTGCTGGAATCCCGCCACCGTCACCAGCATGGTGGCCCGCGCCCAGCTCGCCGCCTACCGGTTCGACCTGCGCACCGACGCCGACCTCGCGGCGCTGCTGGCGCCGATCACCGCCGTCCCGGCGCGGATGCTTGGCCTCGGTCCGGGTGCGGTGGCGCCCGGCGCGCGGGCCGACCTGATCGCCTTCGCGGCCGGCGGCGTGCCGCAGGTGATCGTCGAGCGCCAGGAACCGGTGCTCGTCGTGGCGCGGGGCGCCGTCGCGGTCGACCGGCGCGGCGCGGCAGACGGGAACCCGCCGCCGTGAACGACCGCGCCCTGCGCTACCTGCTGGCCGTCGTGCGCGCGGGCTCTGTCCGGGCGGCCGCCGAGGTGCTGAACGTCGCCGCCTCGGCGGTGAGCCGGCAGATCATCGAACTCGAGGCGCAGGTCGGCGAGACCCTGCTCGAGCGCCTGCCCCGGGGTGTCGTCCCCACCGAGGCCGGCCGTCTGGTCGCCGCGCACGCGCAGCGGCAGGCCGACGAGGCGGCGCTGCTGGAGGACCAGCTGAAGCGCCTGCGCGGGGTGCAGCGGGGCACGGTCAGCCTGCGCTGCGGCGCCGGCTTCCTGATCGACCTCCTCGACAATGCACTCGCCGGGTTCGCGCAGGACCATCCGGGCATCGCCTATCAGGTCGAGATCGGCACCACCGACGGGATCCTCGCGGCCATAGCCCGGGGGGACGCGGATATCGGCCTCGTCTACAACCCGCCCGCGCATCCGGATGTCCGCGGAATCGTCACCGCCCGGCAGCCGCTGCTCGCCATCCTGCCGAAAAACCATCCCCTCGCGGATGGATCGGCGCCGGTTCCGCTGCGCAGCTTCGCTACCGAGCCCGCCGCTCTTCTGCCGCCCGACCACGGGGTGCGCCAGCTGATCGGCCGCGTCGAGGCGGATGGCGGCTTCCGGCTGGTGCCGCGGCTGGAGACGGCGTCCTTCGAGCTGCATCGCCGCTTCGTCATGGCCGCGATGGGCGTCGCCTTCCTGCCCCGCTTCGTGGTCGCGGCCGAGCTGCGGGCCGACCTCCTCGACGCTGTGCCGCTGCGCGACAGCATCCTGTCCGAGGCGACCGCCCACCTCGTCATCCGGGCCGGGCGACGGCTGCCCGAGGGCGCGGCGCGCCTGCTCGGCTGGCTGGCCGACCACATGGTGGCGTTCCGTCCGCCACCGGCCTGACCCTACCGTGCTGGATTTCCGCACGTTACGTGCAGAAATCCATGATTGTAGCAACGCTCGTTTGCCGAGATCATCCTCCCGCACGGTGAGGACGGATCGGTATGACCATCGCAACGGTAGGGGTCGTCGGGCTCGGCAATATGGGTCTGGGCATGGCCGCGACCCTGGCCCGCAAGGGCTTCGCGGTCCTCGGCTACGACATCGACGCGGGCCGGCGCCCCGCTGCCGAGGCGGCCGGCGTCACCACCCTCGACGCCCTCAACGACGTGCTCCGCCGGGCCGACGCCCTGGTGTTCTCGCTGCCGCTGGCGCGGGACGTGGAGGCGGTGGTCACCGCGGAGGGCGGCCTCCTGTCCCGGACCGACCGGAAGGTCGTGGTGATCGACACCTCGACCTCGGATCCCGGCACGACACGGCGCCTCGCCGAGCGCCTCGCCGCGGCCGGTCACGCGCTCCTCGACGCCCCGGTGAGCGGCGGCCCGTCCGGCGCCGCCGAGGGCACCCTGACCATGATGATCGGCGGAGCGGAGGCGGATTACGAACTGGCCCGTCCGGTCCTGGAAGCCATGTCGGCCCGCGCGCCGCATGTCGGGCCGTCGGGCGCCGGCAACATCGTCAAGCTCGTCAACAACCTGCTGGTGGCGGCCCATCTCGTGACCACCGGCGAGGCCCTGCGCCTGTCCGAGGCGGCGGGCCTCTCGGCCGAGGAGGCCGTCAAGGTCGTGAACACCGCGACCGGCCGCAGCGCGATCAGCGAAATCATGGTCCCGCGCTGGGTCCAGTCCGGCACCTTCGACAGCGGCTTCTCGGCCGGCCTGATGCGCAAGGACGTGCGCCTCGCCCTCGAACTCGCCGCCGAATGCGGGATCGACCTGCCGCTCTCCGCCGAGGTGAAGCGCATCTGGCAGGCCACGCAGGCCGCCATCCCCGACGCGGCCGACTTCACCCGCATGGCCGATTACCGCGATCCCAAGGGAGCCCACTGATGTCCGGCACGCCGCACTCGCCCGCCGCCGATCGGGTCGCCGCCCTCCTGGCCGACCTGCTGCCGGGCGGCCGCATCGGCAGCGTCGTGGCCGGCGAGATCCTCGCCGGGACCGGCGCCGCCCTCGATCTCACCAACCCCGCCGACGGCGGCGTGCTCGCGACCTTCGCCGATGCCGGCCCGTCGGTCGTCGAGGCCGCCATGGCGGCGGCCCGCGACGCCCAGCGCGCGTGGTGGGGCATGAGCGCCGCCGCCCGCGGCCGCGCGCTGTGGGCGGTCGCCGCCCTGGTCCGGCAGCACGCCGGCGCGCTCGCCGAGCTGGAGACCCTCTCGGCCGGCAAGCCGATCCGCGACACCCGCGGCGAGGTCGCCAAGGTCGCCGAGATGTTCGAGTACTACGCCGGCTGGTGCGACAAGCTCCACGGCGACGTCATCCCGGTCCCGACCTCGCACCTGAACTACACCCGCCACGAGCCGTTCGGCACCGTGGTGCAGATCACCCCCTGGAACGCCCCGATCTTCACCGCGGGCTGGCAGATCGCGCCGGCGCTCTGCGCCGGCAACGCCGTGGTGCTGAAGCCCTCCGAGCTGACGCCCCTGACCTCGCTGGCGCTGGGCCTGCTCTGCGACCGGGCCGAGGGGATGCCGCGCGGCCTCGTCTCGGTGCTGGCGGGCGCCGGCCCGACCACCGGCGCCGCCGCGGTGGCCCATCCCGAGACCCGGCTGGTCGTGTTCGTCGGCTCGGCCGAGGCCGGTGCGCAGATCGCCGCCGCGGCGGCCCGCGCCATCGTGCCGAGCGTGCTGGAGCTCGGCGGCAAGTCGGCCAACATCGTGTTCGCCGACGCCGATCTCGACCGGGCGCTGATCGGCGCGCAGGCCGCGATCTTCGGCGGCGCCGGGCAGAGCTGCGTGGCCGGCTCCCGGCTCCTCGTGCACCGCTCGATCCACGCGTCCTTCGTCGAGCGCCTGTCCCACGCCGCCGCGCGCATCCCGGTGGGCGCGCCGACCGACCCGGCGACGCAGATCGGCCCGATCAACAACCGGCGCCAGCGGGATAAGATCGCCGCCATGGTCGAGGCCGCCGCGGGGGCGGGGGCGACGATCGCGGCGGGCGGGGCCTGCCCCGCAGCCCTGCGGGACACGGGCGGCTTCTACTACGGCCCGACCATCGTGGACGGCGTCGCGCCGGACGCCGCGATCGCCCGGGAGGAGGTGTTCGGCCCGGTCCTGGCGGTCCTGCCGTTCGACGGCGAGGACGAGGCGGTCGCGCTGGCCAACGGCACGCCTTACGGCCTCGCCGGCGCGGTCTGGACCGGCGACGGCGGGCGCGGCCACCGGGTCGCGGCGGCGCTCCGGGCGGGCACCGTTTGGGTCAACGGCTACAAGACCATCAACGTGGCCTCGCCCTTCGGCGGCTTCGGCCGTTCGGGCTTCGGCCGCTCCTCGGGCCGCGAGGCGCTGATGGCCTACACCCAGACCAAGAGCGTCTGGGTCGAGACCGCCGCCGCGCCGGCCGTGACCTTCGGCTACGTGGGCTGAGCCCGACGCCGGGCGGACCGTTCGACAGGATCAGGCGACAAGACCGGCGATCGAGACCGGCAGGCGGAGCAACAGGCAGGCCCGAGCAGGGCAGGGGAGAATGACGATGGCGGGCGAACTCTATGCGGCGGAGGCGAGACCGGTCGCGCCCGCCGTCTCGGGCGGCGGGAAGCTGACGCTGTTCCTGCTCGCCCTGGTCATCGTCGTCATCGCGGAGGCGATCGGCAACGTCAGCATCCCGGTGGGGTCGGGCAAGATCGTGCTGCTCCCGCTGCTCTGGGCCCTGCTGCTGGGCGGCGCGCTGGGGCTGATGAGCCCGCGCCTGCCCGCGCCGCTGCGGCTGTCGGGCGCCCTGCAGAACGCGGCCGGCGCCTACCTGCAGCCGGCGCTCCTGATCTTCATCGCCAAGCTCGGCCTGCTCGTCGGCGGGTCGCTGCCGAAGATCCTGGCCTCGGGCTGGGCCCTGGCCTTCCAGGAGTTCGGCCACTTCTTCGGCACGATGGTGTTCGGCCTGCCGGTCGCGCTCCTGCTCGGCATCAAGCGCGAGGCGATCGGCGCGACCTTCTCGGTCGGCCGCGAGCCGAGCCTCGCCATCATCGGCGAGCGCTACGGCATGGATTCGCCGGAGGGGCGCGGCGTGCTGGCCGAGTACCTGACCGGCACGGTGTTCGGCGCGGTGTTCATCGCCCTGCTGGCCGGGCTGGTCACCAGCCTCGGGATCTTCAACCCGCTGGCGCTGGCGATGGGCGCCGGCGTCGGCTCCGGCAGCATGATGGCCGCGGCCTCGGGGGCGATCGCGGCCCAGCAGACGCCCGAGATCGCCAAGGACGTCGCCACCTTCGCGGCGGCCAGCAACCTCGTCACCACCACGATCGGCACGTACTTCACGCTGTTCCTGTCGCTGCCCTTCACGATCTGGGCCTACGGCAAGCTGGAGCCGATCCTCGGCCGCAACCGGCCGGACGCCGCCCGCCCGGCGGCCGCCGACCCGCAGGGCGCCGCGCAGGCGGCCGCGCCGGCCCATCAGGAGGTGCGGATCGGCCTCGGCGAGACCGTGCTCGCCTGGATCCTGATCGGCGCCTACGGGCTCATCGGCAACTGGCTCACCTACGGCGTCGTCCCCGACGCGCAGGTCGTGGCCGGGATGGCGATCATCATCGGCACCGTGCTCGCCGGCTGGGGCCTCTACCTGCTCCTCGGCCGGCGCCTGCCCGCCGTCCTCTGGGTCTCGATCATCGGCATGGCGCTGACCTATCCCGGCACGCCCTACGCCGCCGAGATCGCCGCCCTGACCGGCAAGCTCAACTTCCTGGCGCTGGCCACGCCGATCCTGACCTTCGCGGGGCTCTCGGTCGCCAAGGACGTGCCCGCCTTCCGCCGCCTCGGCTGGCGGATCGTCGTGGTCTCGTTCATGGCCAATGCCGGGACCTTCCTCGGCGCGGTCCTGATCGCCCAGTTCTTCATGCACGCCCCGCTGGGGTGAACCGCCGCGCCGATCGGCGTAGGGTCCGGACGGGGGATCGAGGCGCTCCGGCAGCGCCGGCATTTGAGAGAGGTCGCATGGGCATCGAGGCGGAGACCGTGGAGCGGATGGTCGCGTGGCGGCGCGACCTGCACGCCCACCCCGAGCTGGCCTTCCAGGAGGTCCGCACGGCGGAGCTCGTCGCCCGGGAACTGGCCGCCTGCGGCCTCTCGGTGAAGACCGGGCTCGGCCGCACCGGCGTGGTCGGGACCCTGAGCCGGGGCGACGGGCCGACCGTCGGCCTGCGGGCCGACATGGACGCCCTGCCCATCCAGGAGGCGACGGGCGCGAGTTACGCCTCCCGGACGCCCGGCGTGATGCATGCCTGCGGGCACGACGGCCACGTGGCGATGCTGCTCGGCGCGGCGCGGCACCTCGCGTCGCGCACCGACCTCTCCGGCACGGTGCACTTCATCTTCCAGCCGGCGGAGGAGTGCGAGGGCGGCGGGCGCGCCATGGTCGAGGACGGCCTGTTCCGGCTGTTCCCGTGCGATTCCGTCTACGGCCTGCACAACTGGCCGGGCCTGCCGCTGGGGACCTTCGCGACCCGGGTCGGCGCCATCATGGCCTCCCTCGACACGTTCGAGATCACGGTCGCCGGGTTCGGGACCCACGCGGCCATGCCGGAGCGCGGCACCGACACGCTGGTGGTCGCTTCCGAGATCGTCCTCGCCCTGCAGACCATCGTGAGCCGCCGGATCGCGCCCACGGACCCGGTCGTGCTCAGCGTCACGCAGATCCACGGCGGCGACGCCTACAACGTCATCCCCGAGCGCGCGGTCATCCGCGGCACGGTCCGGTGCCTGGACGAGGCCGTGCGCAAGCGCGTCGCGGAGCTCGTCGCGGCCATCGCGGGCGGGACGGCCGGCACGCACGGCGCCCGCGCGGAGGTGGACTACCGGTTCGGGTACCCCGCCACCGTCAACACCGCCGACGCCGTCGGCACCGCCCTGGAGGCGGCCGGGACCGTGCCGGACATCACCGCGCGCCGCGGCGAGGTCGGACCCTCCATGGCGTCGGAGGATTTCGCCTACATGCTCCAGGCCTGTCCCGGCGCCTATGCCTGGATCGGGACCGACGGGGCGCAGCGGAGCCTGCCGCTCCACAATCCGGGCTACGACTTCAACGACGAGGCGCTGCCGGTCGGCGCCGCGTACTGGGCCGCGCTGGCGTCGCACAGCCTCAGGCCGTGAGGCGAGCGCTCTGAGGGACCGCCCGCGCCGGGAGGCGCGGGCGGTCCCGATGGCGGGTCTCAGGCCGCCATCGGCCCGTAGCGCCGGTGACCCTTCACGTCGAAGCGGTCGAGCATCATGACCTTGTCCCAGGCCTTGACGAAGTCCGCCACGAAGCGGCGCTGGCCGTCGCTGCCCGCGTAGGCGTCGGCGATGGACCGGAGCTGCGCGTTCGACCCGAAGACGAGGTCGCTGCGGGTCGCCTCGAACTTCCTCTGCCCGCTCGCGCGGTCCTTGAGCGCGAAGGTCATCCCGTCCGCGTCCGCCTTCTCCCAGACCAGGTCGACGTCGGTCAGGTTGCGGAAGAAGTCGGTCGTCAGCACCCCGACCCGGTCGGTCAGGACGCCCCGGTTCGACCCGTCGTGGTTGGCGTTGAGCGCGCGCAGGCCGCCGGTCAGGACGGTCCATTCCGGGGCCGTCAGCGTCAGCAGGTTGGCCTTGTCGAGGAACATCTCCTCCGGCGACACGCTGCGCGTCATCTGCCCGAAGCCGTCGTCGACGTAGTTGCGGAACCCGTCCACCACCGGCTTCAGCCACTCGAACATCTCGAGGTCGGTGAGCGCCTGCGTCGTGTCCACCCGGCCCGGCGTGAACGGGACCGGCGTCTCGACCCCGGCGTCGCGGGCCGCCCTCTCCACGGCGACGCAGCCGCCCAGCACGATCAGGTCCGCCAGCGAGATCTTCTTCCCGTCGCTGCGCCCGTCGTTGAAGGTCGCCATCACGCCGCGCAGGGCCTCGACCACGGGCGCGGCCCGCCGGTTGACGGCCCAGTCCTTCTGCGGCGCGAGCGCGAGGCGGCCGCCGTTGGCGCCGCCGCGCTTGTCGCTGTCGCGGTAGGTCGAGGCCGCCGAGAAGGCCGTGAAGGCGAGATCGGAGACCGACAGGCCGGTCGCGGCGATCGCCTGCTTCAGCGCGGCGATCTCGGCCTCGCCGACGAGCGCGTAGTCCCGCTCGGGCAGCGGGTCCTGCCACAGGAGCCCGTCCTCGATCACCGCCTCCGGGCCGAGGTAGCGGTGCTTCGGACCCATGTCGCGGTGGGTCAGCTTGTACCACGCCTTGGAGAAGGCCTGGGTGAAGGCGTCGAAGTCGTTGAGGAACTTCTCGCAGACCTTGCGGTAGTCGGGGTCGACCTTCAGGGCGATGTCGGAGGTCATCATCATCAGCGGGTGCATCTGGCCCGCGACGTGGGCGTCCGGCGTCTTCGGCGCGTCGGGATCCTTGGGCGTCCACTGGAGGGCGCCCGCCGGGCTCCTGGTCTGCTCCCACTCGAACCTGAAGAGGTTCTCCAGGTAGGCGTTGTCCCACTTGGTCGGATCGGGCGTCCAGCTGCCCTCGATGCCGTTGGTCATCGTGTCCTTGCCGGCGCCGGACCCCTTCGGATTGTGCCAGCCGAGGCCCATCGCCTCCATCGGCGCCATCTCGGGGGGCGGACCGATCTCCTTGGCGGGGGTCATGCCGTGGCTCTTGCCGAAGGCGTGCCCGCCCGCGATCAGCGCCACCGTCTCCTCGTCGTTCATCGCCATGCGGGTGAAGGTGATCCGGATGTCGCGCGCGGAGGCCAGGGGGTCGCCGCTCGCGTAGGGGCCCTCCGGGTTCACGTAGATCAGCGCCTGGTGGGAGGCGGCCAGCGGGTTCTCCAGGTCGTAATCGGCGTCGCCGTTCTTGCCCCGCCAGCGCTTGTCGCGGTTCACCATGTCGTCGAAGCTCGAGACCGAGCCCATCTCGACCACCTCCGGACCCCAGTAGGTGGCGTTGTCCGCCTCCCAGGCGTCGAGGCGGCCGGCGGCGAAGCCGTAGGTCGGCAGGCCCATGATCTCGAGGGCGCAGTTGCCGGTGAGCACCATCAGGTCGGCCCACGACAGGGCGTTGCCGTACTTGTGCTTGATCGGCTGCAGGAGGCGCCGCGACTTGTCGGTGTTGCCGTTGTCCCACCAGCTGGAGATCGGGGCGAAGCGCTGCAGGCCGGTGCCGGCGCCGCCGCGCCCGTCGGCGATCCGGTAGGTGCCGGCCGAGTGCCAGGCCATCCGGATCATCTGCGGGCCGTAATTGCCGTAGTCGGACGGCCACCACTCCACCGACGAGGTCAGGAACTGCTTGATGTCGCGCTTGAGCGCCTCGAAGTCGATCTTGGCGAACTCGGCCGCGTAGTCGAAATCCGGGCCGAGGGGATCGGCCGCCAGCCCGTTCTGGTGGAGCACCTCCACCCGCAGGCGATGGGGATACCAGTTCTCCAGCGTCGGCCGGTTGCCGAGGGCGCCGCCGATCCGGTCGCCGCCGAACGGGCATTTGCCTTCCATGTGAAACGTCGTCGTGTCCGTCTTGTCGATCGTCTCGCTCATCGGGTGGTCCCCCTTGGGTGTTGCGCGACGACCGGGCGCGCGGGGCTCGGACGTCGACGGCGTTGGGCGGTGCAGGCGGTCCGAACCCTCAGGCGCTTCCCGTCGCGCTCGAGCCTCGTGACGAAATGAGGCGGTTCCCGGCGGGATCAAGTTCGGGTCGCCGAAGTCTTGCCCGGGCGCCCGGTCGACGACCGCGCAATGATCGCGATGACGTTGTCGCGATCAGCCCTGTCGCCGGCATCGCCGAGCGACGGCGTCGACTCGACGTCGACGCGGGCCCGCGCCCGGGCATTACCCTTCGTCTTGGGGGCGTCGTCGAGCGTCATGAGGGACGTCTCGGCTCCCCTCGAAGGCCGGGCGAGGCCGCCGGTGCCCGTCGTCGTGGGTCAGGGCGCGGACCGCGGGCCGGACGGCGCGGCGCCCGCGCCGCTCCCGGAGCCGGTGACGGCCGTGCGGGCGGCGGCCTGGCTCTGGCTGGCGTAATCGGGCGGCGCGGTCTCACCCTGCCAGATCATCAGCCCGGCCAGGGCGGCGATCATGAGCCCCACGCTGACGAGCAGCACGACCAGCACCGGCCTGCCGCGCCGGCCCTGTCGGCTCTCCTGGGCCGTGTGACCTTCGACCATCCGCGCCTCGCTGGAGGTTGGTTCCGGGAAATCCCGGCGAGAACCCGCGACCCCGCGGATAGATCCAGTCCTGCGACGCTGTGGACCGGCCCCTCGGGCACGCCGACACCGCTGTGCCACCCATTGGCGTCCGCCGGCGTTGGTCATACAGTCATACACATGACCGCAACGTCCGCGCCGCAGCCCGATCTCCGTCTGCCGCTCTATCAGCGCCTGCGGGACGAGATCGCCTTCCAGATCGCCCGCAACGTCTGGCGCTCGGGCGAGCCGATCCCCACGGAGGCGGAGCTGGCGGCGACCCACCGGGTCGCCATCGGCACCGTGCGCAAGGCGATCGACGTCCTCGTCGCCGACGGCCTCGTCGAGCGTCAGCAGGGCCGCGGCACCTTCGTGCGGCGGCCGCGCTTCGACCGGTCCCTGTTCCGGTTCTTCCGGCATCTCGGGCCGGATGGCACGCAGGCGGTGCCGGAGGGGCGGATCCTGTCGCGCGAGGCCCGTCCGGCCCCCGCGGCCGCACGCGAGGCCCTCGGTCTCGACGCGCGCGGCGCGGCGATCCGCCTGATCCGGACGCGCCACCTGCAGGGCCGCCCGATCCTGTCCGAGGCGATCTGGCTGCCGGCCGCACGGTTCGCACCGATCCTGACCGCCCCGCTGACTGAGATCGGCGACCTCCTCTACCCCGCCTACGAGCGCCTCTGCGGCGAGATCGTCGCCCGCGCCGAGGAGACCCTGACCGTCGGCATCGCCGACGCGACCGACGCCGAGCGCCTCGAGATCGCGGACGGAGACCCGGTCGTGGTCATCGAGCGCCTCGCCTTCGGCTTCGACGCCCGCCCGATCGAGTGGCGCGTGACCCGCGGTGCGGCCAAGGACTTCCGGTATCACGTCGACATCCGCTGAGAGGCCGGCGCCTTGACGCGCCGGCGCGCGCGTGCTCATTTATTCATATAAATGACTAGTCCTCTTCGGAGGGCGGAGGAAAGCCCGTGTTCCGCTGGTACCGCGACGTCGGTCCGGCCGAGCGTCGCACCTTCTGGGCCTGTCTGGGCGGGTGGTCGCTCGACGCCCTGGACGTGCAGATGTTCAGCCTCGCCATCCCCGCGCTGGTCGCGAGCTTCGGGCTCAGCCGCTCGGAGGCCGGCCTGATCGGCGCGGTCACGCTCGTCGCGGCGGCGCTCGGCGGCTGGCTCGGCGGCCTCGCGGCGGACCGGATCGGCCGCGTCCGGGCCCTTCAGATCACGGTGCTGTGGTTCGCGGTCGCGACCTTCCTGGCGGCCTTCGCGCAGAGCTTCGCCCAGCTGCTGACCCTGAAGGCGCTGCAGGGGATCGGCTTCGGCGCCGAGTGGGCGGCCGGCGCCGCGCTGATGGCGGAGGCGATCGGGCCCGAGCACCGCGGCCGGGCGCTGGGCGCCGTGCAGGGGGGCTGGGCCCTCGGCTGGGGGGCGGCCGTGCTCCTGGCCACCGCGGCCTTCTCGGTGCTGGATCAGGAGACCGCCTGGCGGGCCCTGTTCGCCTGCGGCCTCGCGCCCGCGCTCCTCCTGATCTACCTGCGCCGCTCGGTCCCGGAGCCGGCGCGGCCGGTCGGAAGGCCGGCCCGGCCGCCGGCCGGATCGCTCGCGATCTTCGCGCCCGGCCTGCGCCGGGTCACGGTGCTCGCGACGCTGCTCGGCCTGGGCGCCCACGGGGGCTTCCACGCCCTGTTCACGTGGCTGCCCACCTACCTGAGCGTCGAGCGCGGCGCCTCGGTCCTCGGCACCGGGCTCTACCTCGCGATCATCATCGCGGCCTTCGGCCTCGGCTGCCTCGTCGCCGGCGGGCTCGTGGACCGGCTCGGGCGGCGCCGGACGGTGGCGCTCTACGCGGCCGGCTGCATGGCGCTGGTCGTCCTCTACCTGCTGCTGCCGGTCGGCGGCACGGGCCTGCTCCTCCTCGGGGCCCCCCTCGGCTTCTGCACCGCCGGCATCCCCGCGAGCCTCGCGGCCCTGTTCAGCGAGCTCTTCCCGGACGGCCTGCGCGGGACCGGGATGGGCTTCTGCTACAACGCCGGCCGCCTCGCCTCCGGCCTGCTGCCCCTCGGCGTCGGCCTGCTCAGCGAGATCCTCGGGCTCGGCCCGGCGATCGGCCTGTCGGCCCTCGGTGCCTACGGGCTCGTCCTCCTCGCCGTCGCGCTCCTGCCGGATCGGCAGTCCGGCGGCGCGCTGATCCCCCAGACCGTGAGATGATCCGATGAACCGGCGCCGCTTCTGCCGCACCCTGCTCGCGGGCGGCGTCACGCTCGCGCTTCCGGCCCGCGGCCGCGCGGCCGGGCCCGGCTCCGCCGCCGACGGCGTGGCGGCGGTCGACACCCACGCCCACGTCTTCACCCGGTCCCTCACCCTCACGGGGGACCGCCGCTACGCCCCCGACTACGACGCGAGCATCGCCGACTACCGCGCCATGCTGGACCGGAACGGCATGGCCCGCGGCGTGCTGATCCAGCCGAGCTTCCTCGGTACCGACAACGGCTACATGGTCTCGGCCCTGCGGTCCGCGCCGGAGCGGCTGCGCGGCATCGCCGTGCTGGCCCCGGAGGCCGAGACCGCCGCGCTGCGCGACCTCGCCGGGCAGGGCGTCGTCGGCCTGCGCCTGAACCTGATCGGGCGGCCGGACCCGGACTTCGCCGGCCCGGTCTGGCGCGCCCACCTCGCGCGCGTGGCGGATCTCGGCTGGCAGATCGAGGTCCAGGCCGAGGCGCGGCGCCTCGCGCGGCTGCTGCCGCCGCTGGTCGAGGCGGGCGTCCCCGTCGTGGTCGACCATTTCGGCCGGATCGACCCGGCCCTCGGCATCGCCGATCCGGGCTTCGCCGACCTGCTCGGCTTCGGCCGCGGCGGCCGCGTCTGGGTCAAGCTGTCGGGCGCCTACCGCATCGGCAGCGGCGAGGCCGGCCGGCAGACGGCGCTGCAGGCCGCCGAGCGCCTGCGCGGCGCCTTCGGGGCGCGGCGCCTGCTCTGGGGCAGCGACTGGCCGCACACGCAGTTCGAGACCCAGGCCAGCCCCGCCGAGGCCCGGCGCGACCTCGACGCCTGGGTGCCGGACCCGGCCGAGCGCCGGATCGTCCTGGCCGAGACGCCCGCCGAACTCTTCCGCTTCGACCGCTAGGCCGGGGCGCGCCCGCCCGAATTCCAGCGAGGACAGGACCATGGCAACACCGACCACGCCACACGCGGCGGACGCGGCCGCCTTCGAGAGCCGAACGATGCGGAAGGTCGGCCTGCGCCTGATCCCCTTCCTCGTGCTCTGCTACTTCATCGCCTACGTCGACCGGGTCAATGTCGGCTTCGCGGCGCTGACCATGAACCACGATCTGGGCCTCTCCGCCGCGGCCTTCGGCCTGGGCGGCGGCCTGTTCTTCGTCGCCTACGTCCTGTTCGAGGTGCCGAGCAACCTCGCGATGGAGCGCGTCGGCGCGCGGATCTGGATCGCGCGGATCATGATCACCTGGGGGCTCGTCGGCATCGGCTCGGCCTTCGTCACCGGTCCGGTCAGCTTCGCCACCGCCCGTTTCCTGCTGGGCGCGGCCGAGGCCGGGTTCTTCCCGGGCGTGATCCTGTACCTGACCTACTGGTTCCCCAAGGCCTACCGGGCGCGGATCGTGGCGATGTTCATGGTCGCGATCCCGCTCTCCAGCTTCTTCGGCTCGCCGCTCTCGGCGGCGCTGCTCACCCTCGACGGCGCCGCGTCCCTGCGCGGCTGGCAGTGGCTGCTGATCATGGAGGCGGTCCCGGCCGTCATCCTCGGCGTCGCCGCCCTCGCGCTGCTGCCGAGCCGGCCGGCCGAGGCGACCTTCCTGAGCCCGGCGGAGCGCGGCTGGCTGACGGACCGGCTGGAGGCCGAGCGGCGCGCCGCCGAGGCGGGCGCCGGGCACCACGCCCACGGCCTCGCGGCGGTCTGGGCGGTGCTCGCGAGCCGGCAGGTCTGGCTGCTGGCCGTGATCTACGCGGGCAGCTCGGCCACCAGCAACACGCTGTCGCTGTGGATGCCGCAGATCCTCAAGGGGTTCGGCCTCAGCAACCTGCAGACCGGCCTGCTGAACATGATCCCGTTCGGCATCGCCTCGGTCTTCATGATCGTCTGGGGCCTGCGGGCGGACCGCAGCGGCGAGCGGATCTGGAGCACGGCCCTGCCGCTGGCGCTGACCTCGGTGAGCTTCGCCCTGACGCTGCTGACCGGCTCGCTCTGGATGACGCTGGTCCTGCTCTCGCTGGTCCTGCTCGGCAACTACGCGATCAAGGGCCCGTTCTTCGCCCTGGCGACCGAGACGCTGCCGCCGGCCCAGACGGCCGCCGGCATCGCGGCGATCAACACCCTGGCGCATCTCGGCACCGGGGCGATCACCTCGCTGATCGGGGTGCTGCGCGAGCAGACCGGCAGCTTCCCCGTCGCCCTGCTCCCGCTCTGCGCCCTCACCGGCGCCGGCTGCGCCCTGGTCTTCTGGATCGGCCGGCACCGGCCGCGGGCAGCGGCCGTCGGGGCGGCCCCGTCGGCGGCGCGGGGCTGACGCGGCGGCGACGCTCAGGCCGGCTGGCCGAGGATTCCCAGGATCTCCCGGCGCAGCCGCACGATCTCGGGATCGTCGCGGTGGCGCGGATAGGGCACCGCGACCGGCAGCGCGGCCCGGATCGCGGCCGGGCGGTCGGAGAGCACGATCACGCGCTCGGCCAGCACCAGCGCCTCCTCGACGTCGTGGGTGACGAGGAGCGCGGTGAAGCGCTTCTCCTGCCAGAGCCGCAGGATCTCGGCCTGCATGGCCAGCCGCGTCAGGGCGTCGAGCTTGCCGAGCGGCTCGTCGAGGAGCAGCAGCCGCGGCGCGTTGACGAGCGCCCGGGCAAGGGCCGCCCGCTGCGCCATGCCGCCGGAGAGCTGGTGCGGGTAGACATCCGCGAAGCCGGACAGGCCGACGAGCCCCAGCGCCCGGTCGACCCGGGCCGCCCGCGACCGCCCGACGCCGCGGGCCTCGAGCCCGAGGGCGACGTTGCCGCGCACGGTCCGCCACGGGTAGAGGGTCGGGTCCTGGAAGACGAGGAGCCGGGACGGGTCCGGGCCCTCGACCGGGTCGCCGTCGACCCGGATCGCGCCCTGGTCGGGCGGCTCCAGGCCGGCGACGAGCCGCAGCAGGGTGGACTTGCCGCAGCCCGAGGGGCCGAGCAGCGCGACGAAGCCGCCGGGCTCCACGTCGAGGCTCACCCGGTCGAGGACCGGCAGGGGCGCGCCGCGGATCGCGAAGGCGTGGCTGACGGACTCGACCGTCAGGCGGGCGCCGGCCGCGCCGGCTTCGGGGCGTTCGAGGGTCGCGGCGGCTACCATTGCACCAGCCCCTTCTGCCAGGCGAGCAGGCGGTCGCGCAGGCGGAACAGCAGCGTGATCAGGGACGAGCACATCAGCGCCATCACGATCAGCACCGCGTACATGTTGGCGTAGGCGGCCCAGCCCTGCGCCCACTGGAGGTACCAGCCGAGGCCGGACTTCACGCCGAGCATCTCGGCGACGACCAGCACCGCGAAGGAGCCGCCGAGCCCCATGAACAGCCCGACGAAGACGTGCGGCAGCGCCGCCGGGATCGCCACGCGCAGGATCAGGAAGCCGCGCGAGGCGCCGAGCGTCCGCGCCACGTCGAAATAGGCCTTGTTGACGCCCGCCACGCCCGACCAGGTGAGCACCGTGACCGGGAAGCCGGTGGCCAGAGCCACCAGGAAGGTGCTGGCCGACCACGAGGACGGGAAGACGAAGAAGGCGAGGGGCAGCCACGCCGTGGCCGGCAGCGGCCCGACGAGGCGCAGCACCGGATGGGCCCAGTAGCCCACCGCCCGGAAGCTGCCGATGGCGACGCCCAGGACGAAGCCGGTCGCCGCCCCGATGGCGTAGCCGCCGGAGAGCAGGATCAGCGAGTTGAGGATGCTGCCGCCGAGCTTCGGCCAGTCGTCGAGGAAGACCTCCAGGATCGCCTGGGGCGAGGGGAAGAACGGCATCGGCAGCAGGGCGAGCTTCGCCGTGACCGCCTCCCAGGCGATCAGCGCCAGGGCCAGCGCCGCGAGCCAGGGGCTCCCGTGCCGCAGCCGCGCCCCGAGGGTGCCGAGGCGGCCGGCCGCGGGCGCGAGGACCAGGAGGGCGAGGCCGAGCGCCGCCGCGCCGGAGCCGAGGGCCGCGGTCTCGGGCAGGTCGTCCGCCTCGGGCAGGCCGAGGGTCACCCCGGCCAGGGCGAGCCAGGCGGCACCCGCGAGGACGATCCGCCAGGGCGGCCGCGGCAGCCTTCGGGACGGGGCGGCGGCCCGCGGGGCGACGCCGGCGGCGATGCTTCCGGACATGGCGCGCCTCAGCTCAGCACTTCGGCGTAGATCCGCTCGGCGAACTTCGCCGTGTCGGTGGACCGCCGCAGGACGTTCACCTGCTTCAACTCGTCCCCGTAGAGCGCGAGCTGCTGCTTGAGATCCCCGCCGACCGGGCTGTCGCCGTGCTGCTGGCTGCGCAGCATCGCGGCGAGATCCGCGATCGAGCCCTTGCCGCCGTAGCCGGAGAACGCCCGGGCCGCGGCCTCGGGATCCCGGTGGACGGCGTGGCCGCCCTCCAGGATCGCCCGGGTCAGCGCGCGCGCCACCGCGCGGTCGTTCCGGATCAGGCTGCCGCGGGCCGCCACGACGCAGCAGGTCCGGCTGGCGTATTCTCCGGACAGGTTGGTGGCGACCTCGGTGAAGCGCGGGTCCTTCAGCCAGATCCAGGTCCGCGGGTCGGAATCGGCCAGCGCCTGCGCCTCGCCCTTCTCCACCGCGAGGTTCAGCAGGTCGGCCGGGTACTGCCGCCACTCGACCCCGCTCTCCGGGTCGATCCCCGCCTTGGCGAGCAGCAGGCCGAAGAAGTTCTTGGCCGGGCTCGCCTGGTCGCTGATCGCGACGGTCTTGCCCTTCAGCCCGGCGATGTCGGCGATGCCGGAGGATTTGGCGCTGAGCAGCCGCAGGCAGCCGCCGTGCAGCCCCGCGGTGATCTTCACGTCGAAGCCCTGCTCCAGGGGCTTGAGCCAGCGCAGGGCCATGCCGATCCCGGCATCGGCCTTGCCCGTGGCGATCGCCTCCAGCAGGGCCTCGGTCGAGCCGCCGAAATTGACGAACTCCACGTCGAGGCCGTGCCGGGCGAAGATCCCCTGCTCCTTGGCGAGCGGCGCGGCCGCCGTGCAGATGGCCGTGGCGTTCCAGGCCAGCTTCACGGTCCGGAGCGGGCCCGCGGGCGCCTCCGCGGCGGCGGGCCGGCAGAGCGGGCCGGGATCGAACGGTGCCCCCGGTCCGGGCGCCCAGGCGCGGCCGGTGCCCATGCCGAGGCCGAGCGGCAGGGCCGCGGCCGCGGCGCCGACCTGCAGCAGGCGCCGCCGGGAGGGCGCGGGATCGGAGGAGGGGCTGCCCGGTCGGGAGGGCGCGTCGGTCATCTCGGGTCTCCGGGCCGCGCGACCGCGCGGCGGGAACGGCGCGCGTCACCGCCCCGGTCGCGCGACCGGGCGGATCTGGCGTCCTCGTCTTCGGGAATGATCCGTCGAGGGATCAGGGTGCCGAGTATTCGATCGCTGCGAGACCGAGTCAACGAAAGCGTTTCCTCTATTTTCGCGCGATCGGGTAAGATCATTCACGGATCGGCGCCGTCGCGCGGCGCTCGGGCGGCTCGGCTCATCGGCGCGAGGCATCGTTCGTCTGTCTCTCGATGATGGGATGCCGAACGATGACGGGAGAAGGTTCGATGCCGGCCCCCTGTGGGCGGAACCACGTTCTCCTTCGCCGTCCGACGACGCGGCAACATCCTCCTGCCGATCCATGAATATTGGGAACGGCATTCCGTTGACGCGAACCGGGTCCGGGCGGACCATCGCGGCTCCCGGGATGGCGCCGCGCGGCCGCCCGCCGATCACGTCGCCGAACACCCCATGACCGTCGCCGTCCCGCCCCCCGACATCGTCAGCAGCCTCGCCGGGCGGCTCGCCGCCCGCGCGGCCGACCACGACCGCGCGGGGACCTTCCCGCACGATTCCCTCGCGGCGCTCCGGGAGGCCGGGCTCCTGGCTCTCACCGTGCCGCGGCGTCTCGGCGGCGGCGGTGTGGGCCTCGCGCGGGCCGCCGCTCTGGTGCGGGCGCTCGGCGCCGCCGACCCGGCGACCGCCCTGGTCGTGGCGATGCAGTATCTCCAGCACGGGCTGATCCACCGGCCGGATACCCCGTGGCCGCGCGCGCTCGCCGACGCGGTCGGCGCGGCGGCGGTGGCGCGGGGGGCGCTGATCAACGCCCTGCGGGTCGAGTCCGAACTCGGCACGCCCGCGCGGGGCGGCCTGCCGGCCACGGTCGCCCGCCGCGACGGCGCGGGCTGGCGGATCTCCGGGCACAAGATCTACGCGACCGGCGCGCCGGGGCTCGCCTACGGCCTCGTCTTCGTCCTCACCGACGAGGCGGAGCCGCGCACCGGCAACGTCCTGGTGCCGTTCGACGCGCCGGGCATCCGCATCGCGGAGACCTGGGACCATCTCGGCCTGCGCGCCTCCGGCAGCCACGACGTCCACTTCACGGACGTGCCGATCCCCGGGGACCACGCCGTCGACCTGCGGCCGCCGGGCGGCTGGTCGGGGCCCGATCCCTGGCAGCAGGCCTGGAGCTGCACCCTGCTCGCCGCCCTCTACGACGGCGTGGCCCGGGCGGCGCAGGACTGGTTCACCGGCTTCCTGCGGGCGCGCCGGCCCGGCAGCCTCGGGGCGCCGCTCGCGAGCCTGCCGCGCTTCCACGAGGCGGTCGGCGAGAACGAGCGGCTGCTCGCCGTCAACGCGCGCCTCGTCGCCGGGCTCGCCGCCGAGGTCGACGCGGGACATCCCCCGCCGCCGCGCGAGTCCGGATTCGTGAAGCTCACGGCAACGGAGAACGCCGTCGCGGCGGTCCAGCGCGCCGCGGAGCTGTGCGGCAACGCCGCCCTGTCCCGGGCGAACCCGCTGGAGCGGCACCTGCGCGACGTCCTGTGCGCGCGCATCCACTGGCCGCAAGGGGACGCCGTCCGCGCCGCCGCCGGCAGGGCCGCCCTCGGCGCCTGAACCCGCCCTCGACCCGGAGATCGCCCCATGAGCCTGCTTCCCCCCGACGCCGTCGAGTTCATCGGCTTCGTCGCCCCCCGCCACACCTCCGAGATCCACCCGGCCGCGGGGCCGGCCATCGACCGCGACTACCTGAAGCTCCTGGCGCAGGCGCACGAATGGGGCGGGTTCGACCGGGTGCTGGTGGCCTTCCACGCGACCACGCCGGACGCGCTCCTGCTCGCAGGGCAGGTCGCCGCCGTGACCGAGCGGCTGGGGCTGATGATCGCCCACCGCACCGGATTCACGGCACCGACCGTGGCGGCGCGGCAGTTCGCGACCCTCGACCAGCTCACCGGCGGCCGGGTCGCGATCCACGTGATCAGCGGCGGCGACGACCGGGAACTCGCCCAGGACGGCGACCACCTCACCAAGGACGCGCGCTACGCCCGCACCCGGGAGTTCCTCGACATCGTCCGGCAGAGCTGGTCCGCCGCGGAGCCGTTCGACTACGCGGGCGATCACTACCGGGTGGAGCGCGGCTTCTCCGAGGTGAAGCCGGTCAACGCGATCCCGGTCTATTTCGGCGGCGCCTCGCCGGCGGCGCTGGCGGTGGCCGGCCGCCACGCCGACACCTACGCCCTCTGGGGCGAGACGCACGCGCAGGTCGCCGAGCTGATCGGCCGGGTGCGGGCGGCGGCCGCGCCCCACGGGCGGGCGCCGCGCTTCAGCCTGTCGGTCCGGCCGATCCTGGCCGAGACGGAGGCGCGCGCCTGGGAGCGCGCCGAGGACATCCTGGCCCGGACGCGGGCGGTCCGGGCCGCCAGGGGGCTCGGCCCGGCCGCGACGCCGCAGAACGAGGGCTCCCGGCGGCTCCTCGCGGCCGCCGCCGCGGGGCCGCGCCACGACAAGCGCCTGTTCACCGCCATCGCGGCCGAGACCGGGGCGGCGGGCAACTCGACCGCCCTGGTCGGCACCCCCGAGCAGGTCGCCGACGCCCTGCTCGACTATCACGACCTGGGCGTGCGGACCTTCCTGATCCGCGGCTTCGACCCGCTGGAGGACGCGCTCCAGTACGGCCGGGCGCTGCTGCCCGCCTTCCGGGACGCCCTCGGGCGCCGCGGCGCCGCCGAGGCCGCCTGATGCGCGCCGTCATCCTCGCCCTGCTGGCGATCCTGGCGGTCCGGCCGGCGCAGGCCCAGGACGTGCTGCGGGTCGGCGACCAGCGCGGCAATGCCCGCGCGCTGATGGAGGCGGCCGGCGTGCTCGACGGACTGCCCTACCGGCTCGACTGGAGCGAGTTCCCGGCGGCCGCGCCCCTGCTCGAGGCGCTGAACGCCGGCGCGATCGACGCGGGCGGCGTCGGCGACGCGCCCTTCACGTTCGCGGCCGCCGCCGGGGTGCCGGTGAAGGCCTTCCTGGCCTTCCGCAACCGGCAGGACGGGTTGGCGATCCTGGTCCTGAAGGAATCGCCCCTGCGCACCGTGGCGGACCTGAAGGGCAAGCGCGTCGCGACGAACCGCGGCTCGATCGGCCATCAGGTGGTCCTGGCGGCGCTGGAGGAGGCGGGGCTGCCCGCCGACAGCGTGACCTTCAGCTTCCTGCCGCCGGCCGACGCCAAGATCGCGCTGGCTTCCGGGGCGGTCGACGCCTGGTCGACCTGGGAGCCCTACACCTCCACGGCGGAGCTCGCCGGCCTCGTCCGGGTGATCCGCGACGGCAACGGCATCACCCCGGGCCTGACCTTCGCGGTGGCGAGCGACGACGCGATCCGGACCAAGCGGGCGCTGCTCGCCGATTTCGGCGCGCGCCTCGCCCGCGCCCGGGCCTGGGCCCTGACGGATCCGGCGCCCTACGCGGCCGTCTGGTCGAAGCTCATCGGCCTGCCCGAGGCGGTGCCGCTGCGCTGGTTCGGCCGCGCCGCCTACCGGGCCGTCCCGATCGACGCGTCCGTGATCGCCGACGAGCAGCGCAGCATCGATCTCTACGTCCGCGCCGGGCTGATCCCGAAGGCCCGCGCGCCGCGGGCCGAGGCGATCCTCGACACGAGCGTCTCGCAAACCGCCGCCGCCGTGCAATGATGGCGCGGGAGGATCCGACATGCACGACAGCGGCGACGACCACGGCCACGCGCACGAACATGGCCACGCGCAGGACCACGCCCACGCCCACGCCCACGCCCACGCCCACGGGGCGTCCGAGCGCTGGAAGCACGACGGCGTGCGGGTGATCCCCGGCGACCGGCTCGACGCCAACACCGCGCAGACGCCCGGCATGTACCGGCAGGCGGCGATCAACGCCGCCCGGGTCGGCGCCCAGAAGATCTGGGCCGGCACGGTGGCGATCCAGCCCGACGCCAAGACCGGCGTGCACCACCACGGCGCGCTGGAGAGCGTGATCTACGTGGTCTCGGGCCGCGCCCGGATGCGCTGGGGCGACAAACTCGAATACGTCGCCGAGGCCGGGCCGGGCGACTTCATCTTCGTGCCGCCCTTCGTGCCGCACCAGGAGATCAACGCCTCGACCGACGAGCCCCTGCACTGCGTGCTGGTTCGCTCCGACAACGAGGCGGTGGTGGTCAACCTGCCCGACGTCGAGGCCGCCGAGGCGCCCGAGACCGTGTACTGGGTCGACCCGATCCACAAGCATCCGTGAGAGACCGGAGCGGACAGCGATGAGCCGGGACCGCCAGCTGCATCTCGGCGCCTTCATGCGCCCGGTCGGCATCCACACCGCGTGGTGGCGCTATCCGGGCGGCTATCCGGACGCGAACTTCAACTTCGAGCACCTGGCGCACTTCGCCCGGCGGCTGGAGGCCGCGAAGTTCGACGCGTTCTTCATGGCCGACCATCTGGCGGTGATGAACATGCCGGTGGCGGCACTCCGCCGCTCGGCCACCGTGACGTCGTTCGACCCGCTGACCCTGCTGCCGGCGCTCGCCGTGCTCACCGAGCGGATCGGCCTGATCGCCACCGCGTCGACCACCTACAACGAGCCCTACCACGTGGCCCGCAAGTTCGCCTCCCTCGACCACATCTCGAAGGGGCGGGCCGGCTGGAACCTCGTCACCTCCGGCAACCCGGACGAGGCCCTGAACTTCGGCCGCGACGCGCATCTGGAGCACGCCACCCGCTACGCCCGCGCCCGCGAGTTCTTCGACGTGGTGACCGGCCTGTGGGATTCCTTCGCCGACGACGCCTTCACGATGGATCCGGCGAGCGGCCTGTTCCTCGATCCGGCGAAGATGCACGTCCTCGACCACCGCGGCGACTTCCTGAAGGTGAAGGGCCCGCTCAACGTCGCCCGGCCGGTGCAGGGCTGGCCGGTGATCGTCCAGGCCGGCGCCTCCGAGGCCGGCAAGCAGATCGCCGCCGAGACCGCCGAGATGGTGTTCGGCGCGGGCTCGACCCTGGAGGCGGCGCAAGCCTTCTACGCCGACGTGAAGGGTCGGATGCCGGCGGCGGGGCGCGACCCGGACCAGCTCAAGATCCTGCCCGGCTGCTTCGTCGTCCTGGGCCAGACGGAGGACGAGGCGCGGGCCAAGAAGGCGCGCCTCGACGACCTCGTCCATCCCGACAGCGGCCTCGCCAACCTCTCGGTCCGCCTCGGCGTCGACGCGACGGGCTTCGACCTCGACGCGCCGCTGCCGGAGCTCCCCGAGAGCAACGCCAGCAAGAGCGGGCAGGCCCAGATCGTCGACTACGCCCGGCGCACCGGCGCGACCGTGCGGGCGCTCGCCCGCAAGGTCGGCGGCTACGGCGGCCTGCAGATGGTCGGCACGCCCGCGCAGGTGGCCGACCGGATGGAGGAATGGCTGGAGACGCGCGCCTGCGACGGTTTCAACGTGATGTTCCCGTTCGTGCCCGAGGGGCTCGACGACGTGGTCGACCGGCTGGTGCCGGAGTTGCAGCGGCGCGGGCTGTTCCGCCGGGACTACGCGGGAACGACGCTGCGCGACCATCTCGGCCTCGCGCGACCGGCCAACCGCTTCTTCCCGCCCGGCGCCCCGCCACCCGCATGAGCGCGGCCGGGCGCCGAACAACGCCGAGAAGCGGGGGTTGAACCACAGGTGATCCCAAGCGTCTGAAGGGAACCTGTATGCGCCTGTTCAACCTGCTTCGCGGGGCCGCGGCCCTGACCGCCCTCACCACGATCCCGGCCGCCGCCCTCGCCCAGGAGGGCGGCCCCTGCACGGACGCCATCGCCCAGCTGAGGCGGGACATGGGCAACCAAGTCGGGATGGGGGCACCCACCTCCGAGCCCGATTACGGGCAGCGCAAGGGGCCTGAGAACGCCGCGAGCCGGCAGACGGCCGGCACGACCACGGGCACCACCACGGGTAGCGCGGCCAAGCCGGTCGGCACGCCCGACACGGACCGCGCCCAGAAGGGCGGGGCCTCCCGCGAGAGCGGCGGCACGCCCGGCACCGTGGGCGGTGTGTCGGGACCGGTCGGGGCGGCGAGCGGCAAGGGGCAGGCCGACGACGTGGCGAGTGGCCGGGTCGCGACCTCGCCGGACGATGTCCGGCGCCAGTCCGAGAACCGGCCGACGGCGGCCGCCGCGGCCGCGCAGGGCGGCGACGCCAAGGCCGCGCCGGGCCTCGCGTCGGAGGACAAGGTCTCGCAGGCCAAAACCGCCCTCCAGCGCGCCGTCGACCTCAACGCGAAGGGCGACCAGGGCTGCCGGGACGCCGTGCAAGAGGCCCGCAACCTGCTGCCGAAATCGGATCGCTGAGACTTGCGGCGCGGGATCTGACACAGGTAAGTTCGCGCCGGCGCGACCGGTGACATGCTCGATCCGCCGACGGTTCGCCGTCGGTGTGGCCCCGCCCCGACGTTCCTCCGACACAGCCGGGTGGGGCCACGCTTTCGAGCGCGCGGCCGATCCTCTGGACGGGCGAACCTCCGGTGGTTGCGCGGGATCGCGGTTGAAGGTCGCGCAAGGACGGGAGGGGTCGTGCCCGAGGCTGTTCCCCCGCTCTCGGGGTGCCGCGTCCTCGTCGTCGAGGACGAGTATCTCATCGCCAGCGAGGTCAAACGCTGGTTGCGCAGCGCCGGGGCCGAGGTGATCGGTCCGGTCTCGCGCGCCGATCTCGCGCTGGATCTGATCGCGGAGCGGAAGCCCGACGCCGCGGTGCTCGACGTGAATCTGGGGGACGGGGACACCGTCTATCCGGTCGCCGACCGGCTGGGCGTCCTCGGCGTGCCGTACCTGTTCGCCACCGGCGACGTGCGGGTCTCCGGCGCCTCGGCCGGAGCCAGCCGGCCCATCCTCGAGAAGCCGTTCGTGGCGTCGGAGCTCGTCCGGGCGCTGACCAAGCTCGTCGCGGTCCCCTGAGGTCGCCGCGGCCTCAGAGGGGGCCCGGTCCCGGATGCGGGCCCATGCGCCGGCGGTCGTGCTCGATGGCGAAGACGTGGGCGTAGAGGTTCGCGACCCAGCCCCGCCCCTCGACCGTGAGGTCGAGGAACCGGATCGCGTCCCCGATCACGGGCTCGATCTTGCCCCAGAAGAACGACGGGTAGCGCTCCGCGAGGTCGGCCGGGCTGTCGTAGCCGAGTTCGGCGTTGACGCCGATCTCGGCGAATTCGTGGAACAGGGCGTTCAATTTGCGCGGGTAGAGCGGGTCTCCGAGCTGACCGATCAGGTCGGCCGCCCGCAACAGGCCGGCCTCGGTTCCGGTCTCGCGATGGGAATCGGCTTCCGGCACCGGGAAGCGGGTCAGCTCGATCGCCCGGATGACCCGGGCCGCGTCGACGAGATCGTGCGTGCCGAAGCGCTCCTGCACGGCGAGCTTCGAGCGCTCGACGTGGTAGGGCGCCAGCGCCGCGTCCGAGGCGCCCCGGGGCAGGCTGACGGTCGTGCCCTGCGCGTCGATGACGAAGGCCTGCAGCCGGTCCCCGGCGCAGACGCCGCGCACGTAGCCGATGTCGTGGTAGAGGGCGGCCAGGATCATGTGCAGCCAGTCCTCGGGCGTGATGCCCTGCTGCAGGAAGCGGCCGCGGAGGATGTCCTGGGCGACCAGGGTGACGAGGGCCGTGTGGTCGCCGTCGTGGTAGAGGGCGTCGCTCCCGACGAGCCGCTCGATCGTCAGGCGCGCCGCGGCCTCGATGATTTCGGCGTAGCGCGGCTCCCGGCTGCCGAAGGTCCGCTGGTAGGTGAGGGCGAGGTGCTCGCCGAGGGCGTCGGCGAGCATCTTCGTCGCGTCGAACATGGTATCCTCGCGGTCAGCTGCGGTGGGCGGCGGCGCGCCCGGCCGGGTCGATGGAGATCACGCGGATCGCTCCCCGCGATCGACGAGCCGCTCTTCGAGATAGGCCGCCGCGTCCGCGTAGAGTTCGTAGCGGCGCAGCAGCACCGCGCGCTTGTCGGCCTTCGTCGCCGCGTCGAGCTTGGCGTGGGCCTTGTCGGCGCGGGCGCGCAGCTTCCCGGCGAGCTTCTCGAAGGCGGCATCGATGCGCGCGCCGACCTTCTCGCCCTCGGCGCGCGCCGGATCCGGATCGTCCCGCCGACGCTTCGGCGCGGCCCTCGTCGCTTCTCCAGCCATGACGCATCTCCGGTCGCCCTGATCGGTGGCGGAACCGTATGACGGAACGATCACCGGCGCGACACGGGAACGGCCGCCGGCGGCGCGGCGCTTTCTCAGGCGTGTCACGGAACACTGCCCTGGCTCGATCCCGCGACGCGCAGGAGAACCGGCGATGCGGCCCGACGACAGTGCCGTCCTGGACGCCACCCCGGATGCCACCTTGGAGGTGATCCGGCACGACCTCGCCGACAGCTGCGACGAGGAGCCGGGCCTCGGGCTCGAGGAGGAGCGCCCCGACCGGCTGGCGGCGGACCACGGCGGCGCACCGCCCGGTCGCCTCGACCGCAAGGTCCACGTCCGCGAACGGCTCCGGCTGCAGCACGAGCTGGTCCCCCGGCAGGACTGGGTGCAGGATCGGAAGCTGCGCGTGGTCGTGCTGCTCGAGAGCCGCGACTCGGCCGGCAAGGGCGGGGTGATCGAGCGGATCACGCAGCGCCTCAATCCCCGCGTCTGCCGCGTGGCCGCCTTGCCCGCCCGAGCGAGCGCGAGCGGACGCGATGGTATTTCCAGCGCTACGTCTCTCATCTGCCCTCCCCACCGCGATGGTCGGGCCGAGCGCGTCCTGACCGCGGCGCAGAGAGCGGCAGGGAGTCGTGATCCTGTCGCGGTGGCGCGGCTATAGCGCCGCCATGGCGAAGCGCCCGATGACTCTCGACCTGTTCACGACCCTGGATATCGTCGATGACGACGTCTCGGCCGTCGTCGACGCCTATCTGGCCGATCCCACGCCCGGTTCGGTGGCGTTCGGGGACGGCTTCCGCATCGACCCCGCGGCGGCGGTGGCCTCGCATCCCTTCGCCCGGACGCTGATCGATCAGCCCTGGGCCGATGCCGGGCTGCGCCGGGCCGCCATCCGCGCCGCCATCCTGCTGGCGGAGCCGGAACGGGCCTGACCCGACCGGCCGTGTGTCACGCGACGGCCGCGCGACAAGTCACGCGCCTGTCATGCGGCTGTCGTGCGGCTGTCATGGGCAGAATGGCAGGTCGCCGCCACGGCGAACCTCCCGACCCTATGCCGCCACTTCGCCCGCCCGGTCCTGCCGTGGCGGGCTTTTGTCTGCCCGCGGGACGGCCTTCGACGGAGCGCGTCGGATCGGTGCGGCATCCGATCCCGGTCACGGACGGCAGCGCTCCGCCGGTTCCTACGCCTAAAACGGTACGTGCGCGGCCCTCCGCCTGCACGTCGCTCGGTTGTAGCCTCCGGCGGATACGGGGCGGATGAACGGCGTGCCGCCACGGTGAACGGTTGGTTTACCCAAACCGCACAATTGCGCCGACCGCCCCGATCCGGGCGCGATCGGCGGGCGTTCTACGGGCAGGTCCACCGGAGACGTGCTGTCATGCTGATCCTGAACCCGATGACCGGACAGATGGTCGAGGTGCGCGTGCCCCGGCCGAAGCCGAAAACCGCCTGACCGCACGCGTCCTCCGCCCCTTTCCCGCACGCCCGCGACCCGGACGGCGTGCTCTCCCAGCCCCGCGCGACCCATGATGCCGACCGACCTCGACAGGCCCGCCGAACTGACCCTCTGGCCGGGCTACGCGCCCGCCCGGGTGGCCGTGTCACACAGCTTCCCCACGCTGCGGGCAGCCCTCGCCGCCGCGATCGCGGCGATCGACGCCGAGGATGCCAATCCCTGGATCATCACCGAGGGCGGCGACATCCTCGCTCCGGGATGGATCCGCGCGAACACGGCGGGCGCCGTCCTGCAGTAGCGGATCGTCAGCCGACGAGTTCGGGCGCGCTCCGGTTGCGCCACCGGTACTCGCTCGGTGAGATCCCGTAGCTGTCCTTGAAACGTCGGCTGAAATGGCTCTGGGTGCAGAAGCCGCAGCTATAGGCCAGTTCCCCGACGGCGAGATGGGCGAAGCCGGGATCGGCCAGACGCTGCGCGGCGATCTCCAGGCGCCGCCGCCAGATCCAGTCGGCGATGTTCCTGTCCTGCTCGCGGAACAGGGCCTGGAGGTGGCGCAGCGACACGCCCACGGCCGCCGCGAGCCGGGCGGGGTCGAGGTTCAGGTCGCCGAGATGGGCCTCGATATGCGCCAGGGCGCGCTGGAAGATCAGGACGCCCTGGATGTTCTTGGGGGTGTCGTGCGCGAGGCGCTCCGCGATGCTCGCGACGATGAGATCGATGCCGACCGACGCCATGCGGTTCGACATGTCGGGCGTCAGCCGCCCGGCATTGCGGACCAGTTCCTGGAAGAAGGTCGTGACCATCGACGTGCCGACCTGATCCGCGCCGATCGTGAGGGACGTGAAGCGGCGCGTCGAGCCGAGGGCGCGCTCCAGCGACTCGCGCGGCAGTTCGACGAACAGCGTCTGCGTGTCGACGTCGGAGGCCATCGTGGCCGGCCGCCGGTCCATCACGACGATGTCGCCGGGATTCTGGATGGCGGTGCGGTCGTCCTGCGCGCTGTACACGCGGCCCTTCAGCGTGATCGCGACGTTCAGGGTCTCGTGCTTGCCGTGCCGGCGGATCGTGTCCGGGGTCGCGACGGTGGTGACGGCGCTCTGCGTCACGCGCGTGATCAGCAGCGGTCCGACCTCGGCGGCCTCCAGGGTGCCGGCGAAGGCGTGTGCCGTGGCAGGGGTCAGCTCGACCGGCACGATGCGCTCGAAGATCGTTTCACGCCAGAGACGGAAACTGTCTTTCGGCTTGAAATCCGCCGTCGAGAACAAAGTCCTCATCGCAACTTCTTGTATTCATGCTTCGCCGCGCGCGCTCGGGAAAACGGTAGCACGCTCTCAGGCAAGCGCAACGGCGCGGGCCGACTTATGAAGGTTCTTGACCTTCCCAGGAGCCTAGACCGTGTCCGATTCGACCCTCGTCAGCCCGCAAACCAATATCGAGCTGACGGCCGGGCTCGTCGCTGCCTACGTATCGAACAATCGGGTTTCCGCCGGGGATCTCCCGGCCCTCATCGCGCAGTGTCACGACGCGATCACCGCGCTCGCCAACCGCGGCGAGGCGTCGATCGCGGCGGCGGATCTGGACGCGCTGCGCGACCGGCCCAGCGCTGCGCAGATCCGCAACTCGATCCGGCCCGACGCCATCGTGAGCTTCATCGACGGGCGCCGCTACAAGACGCTCAAGCGCCACCTCACGGCCCACGGCCTGCACCCCCAGAGCTACCGCGAGCGCTACGGTCTGCCGGCGGACTATCCGATGGTCGCGCAGGAATATGCCGAGCGTCGGTCCGCGCTGGCGCGCTCCATCGGCCTCGGCGTGCCGAGCGAGCGCGCCGCCTGAGCCGACCGGCCCCGTCAGGTCGCCGCTGATTCGCGGCCGACGCCCGGTCGCCTCCGCGCCGGCCGGCGCTCCCCGCCTCAGGCGGCCGCGTGCCGCCCGTCGGGCCGCAGGTCCCGGCTGGCCTGCTCGATCCGCCTCAGCCAGTCCTCGGCCGCCGCCGCCCGCAGGGTCGCGGCCTCGGCGCGCGCCTCCGCCTCCCGGACGCGCCGGTCGGCCTCCGTCTCGCGTTCGTGGATCTGCCGCGCCGCCTGCGCCCGCGTCTCCTCCAGAAGCGCCCTCAGGGTCTGGATCTCCTGCTGGGCGGCCTCGAGATCCGCGGCCAGGGTCTCGCAGGTGGTCGATTGCCGGCGCAGGCGCTGATCCTGCGCCTGGGCCGCGACGGTCGCGGCCGAGAGCGTGTCGAGGATCTGGCTCCAGTCCGACACCGGCCGCGACGGGCGATCCGCGGCGGGTTCGGGGGGCGCTCCGGAAGGCGCCGCCGGGCTCAGCGCGTCGGCCGTCCCGGGGCCGTCGGCGAGCGCCGGGGCCGGCTCCGCCGGCTCATCGCGGGCGCGCGCGATGCGGGCATCGAGCTCGGCCCAGAACGCCGCGTTCATCGCCGCGGCGACCCCGCCGGACCCGCGCCCGTCACGAGGCCGCCCGCGTCGCGGAGGCCCGGGTGCGGGCGTCCTGGGTGCCGCCCGCCTGCCCGGCCGCCTGCCCGGCCGCCTGCCCGCCCGGCTGCATCACGAACTCCGCGTCGATCGTCTCGGCGATGCGCTGGAGCATCTGCTCCGCCGCCGCGGCCCGCTCCTCGGCGGCCGCGGCCCGGTCCTCGGCGGCCTGGATCAGCTTGATGGCCTGCGCGTGGACCTCGTGGGTCTCCCGCTCGGCCGCCAGCACCTGGGCGCGGGCCGCGTCCATGTCGGCGCGCACCTGCCGCAGCAGCTGCTGGACGTGCGACTCCTGCTCCTGCGCCCGGTCCTCGACGTCCCGGATGTAGCGCGCCGCGCCCTGCACCCGCTCCAGCAGGTCGGGCCAGCGCTCGACCGGCGACGGGTTCTGGTTGCGCCCCTGCGCCGAGACGCGCTCGTCCGCGGCGAGCAGGACGAGGTTGCCGGTGCGGATCCGGGTCGTCGGCTCGCGGGCCTCGCGCGCGACGGCGTCGATCTGGTCCAGCGCCTCGGCCTTGGGGTGCTTCGTCTGTTCCATCACGCGTCCTGCCGACAGGGTGCAGCGCAAGCCTTCGGTGAGGCATCGGGATCCGTCTCACACCGACGGAAAATGGTTAACAACTCCTTAATGTTCGCGCTAGGGTTGCGTTGGTGCGGCGATGCCCGCGCGGGTGCCGCGCGGGACAGTCGGGGCGCGGCCCGTTTCACGGGTAGCGGACGGGCTGCGGGTCCTCCGGCAGCGGGATGAACTCGGCGTCGTTCGGCACGGTGTCGAACCGGCCCTGGCGCCAATCCTCCTTGGCCTGCGCGATCCGCTCGGGCCGGGACGAGACGAAGTTCCACCACAGGTGGCGCGGACCGTCCATCGGCTCGCCGCCCAGCACCATGAAGCGGGCCGAGTCCAGGGCGCGCACGCTGATGCGGTCGCCGGGCCGGAACACCAGCAGCTGGCCGGGGCCAAAGCCGTCGCCGGCGATCTCGATGGCGCCCGCGACCGTGTAGATCGCCCGCTCGTCGTAGGTCGGATCGAGGGGCAGGACCGCGCCGGCCTCGAGCGCCACGTCGGCGTAGACCATCGGGCTCGAGGTCCGGACCGGCGAGCGCGCCCCGAAGGCCTCGCCGGCGATCAGCCGGACGGTCTTGCCCTCGCCGGTGAGGACCGGCAGCGCGGCGGCGTCGTAGTGCTCGAACGCGGGGGCGTTCTCCTCGTCCCGGTCCGTCAGGGCGACCCAGCTCTGGATGCCGAACAGCCGGGAGCCGGTCTGACGCAGTGTCGGGGCGGTGCGCTCCGAGTGGGTGATGCCGCGGCCGGCGGTCATCCAGTTCAGCTCGCCCGGCCGGATCGGCAGCTCCGTGCCGAGGCTGTCGCGGTGCATAATCTCGCCGTCGAACAGGTAGGTGACGGTGGAGAGGCCGATATGCGGGTGCGGCCGCACGTCCATGCCCTGCCCGAGCAGGAACTCCGAGGGGCCCATCTGGTCGAAGAAGATGAAGGGGCCGACCATCCGGCACTCGGTGGAGGGGAGCGCCCGCCGCACCGCGAAGGAGCCGAGATCGCGCGAGCGGGGCACGATCAGGGTTCGGATCGCGTCGCAGCTGAAATGGTCGCCCGGGATCGGGTCCTCGGCACTGTGCCAGCTCATCGCCTTGCTCCTTCGCGCGGGGGGAGGGCCGGGCCGACGCCGTCGCGAGCCGGCCCGCCATCCGCAGGCATCCTGGACCGGGACCGAGTGAGTTGAAACAGAAACGATCGAAACGCATCGTTTCCGATCGACGCCTGATCGTCCCGGCCGAGGCGGCGGTCTACCAGGGAGTCGGCTTGGGGTTGCGCTCGTCGAAGCCGCGCTGGTGCCAGTACGGGTAGATCGGCGTCTCCTGGCTCGCCGCGTCGAGGCGGGCGACCTGCTCGGCCGTCAGGGTCCAGCCCAGGGCGCCGAGGTTCTGCTTCAGCTGCTCCTCGTTGCGGGCGCCGACCACGATGTTGCAGACGGTCGGCCGGGTCAGCAGCCAGTTGAGCGCCACCTGCGCCACCGTCTTGCCGGTCTCGGCCGCCACGGCGTCGAGGGCGTCGACCACGCCGAACAGGTAGTCGTCGGAGACGGGCGGCCCGCCCTCGGCGCCGCCGGCGGCGATGCGACCGCTCTGGTTGGCCTGTCCGCGGCGGATCTTGCCGGTGAGACGGCCCCAGCCCAGGGGGCTCCAGACCATCAGGCCGACGCCCTGGTCGAGGCCGAGCGGCATCAGCTCCCACTCGTAGTGCCGGCCGATCAGCGAGTAGTAGCCCTGGTAGGCGACGTAGCGGGCGAGCCCGTGGCGCTCGGACGTGGCGAGCGCCTTCATGAGCTGCCAGCCCGAGAAGTTCGAGGCGCCGATATAGCCGATCTTGCCCGCGCGGGTGAGGTCGTCCAGCGCCCGCAGCGTCTCGTCCACGGGCGTGAGCGCGTCGAAGCCGTGCATGAAGTAGACGTCGATATGGTCGGTGCCGAGCCGCTTCAGGCTGGCCTCGCAGGCGCGGATCAGGTGGTAGCGCGAGGAGCCGACCTGGTTCAGGTCGTCGTTGAACCGGAAGGTCGCCTTGGTGGAGATCAGTGCCCGGCCGCGCTTGCCCTTCAGGGCCTGGCCCAGGATCTCCTCCGAGGCGCCGCCGGAGTAGATGTCGGCCGTGTCGAAGAAGTTGACCCCGGAATCGAGGCAGAGATCGACCATGCGGGTCGCCTCGGCGACGTCCGTCTGCCCCCAGCGCTGGAAGAATTCGTTCGTGCCGCCGAAGGTGCCGGTGCCGAAGCTGAGCACCGGCACGGTGAGGCCGGAGCGTCCGAACTGCCTGTAGTCCATCGGATCCTCGTCGCGATCGCGGGCGCCGCGCGTCGGCGCGCCTGCCGGTCTAACGCGGCGAGACGCCCCGGCTTTCCCGGACGGTGCGGCCCGACGCGGGCTCTCAGCGCCGCGATTCGACGACCGGCGCCCCGTCGCAGCGCCGGCCGGCGGCCGCGCCGGTGCGCCGGTCGGGCGGCAGGGCGTCCGGCGGTCCGGCCTTCTCGGCCAGGATCGCGACGTTCGCCGTCATCCCGGCCGCCAGCACGATCGGGCAGGGCACGTCGTCGAGCTCGACCCGGATCGGCACCCGCTGCGCCAGCCGGACCCAGGTGAAGATCGGGTTGACCGTCGGCAGCCCCTGGACGCCCGGGGCGGCGTCGGCGACGCTGATCCCGCGGCCGAGGCCGGTGACGCGGCCCCGGATCGGACGGTCCGGCCACGCCATCAGCGACACGCGCGCGGCGTCGCCCTCGCCGATGCGCGGGAGCTGCGTCTCCTCGAAATAGCCCTCGATCCAGAAGCTGTCGCCGTTGACCAGGGTCAGCGCCGGCTGCCCCGTGGCGGCGAACCCGCCCTCCTGCAGCAGCAGGTTGGTGACCCAGCCGTTCACGGTGGCCCGCAGGGTCGTGCGCTCCAGGTTGAGCCGCGCCTGCGCCAGGGCGCCCTCCGCCTGGACCACGCTGGCCTGGGCGGCTTGCGCCTGCCCGCTGGTCGTCTGCTTCTGCTCCGGCGTGGTGGCGAGATCGTCGAGATCGGCGGTGCGCCGCGCGATCCCCGCGAGGTATCCGGCCTGCGCCCGTGCGCTGGCGAGGACGCCCTCGGCCTGGGTCACGGCGTTCCTGAACGTGCCGGGGTCGATCTCGAACAGCACGTCGCCCTTGCGGACGAACTGGTTGTCGCGGACCCGGACCGCCACCACCGTGCCCGAGACCTCGGGCGCCACCTGCACGGTGTAGACGCGCACGCGCCCGTCCCGGGTCCAGGGCGTGTAGGCGTAGTAGAGGAAGGCGAGGTAGGCGAGGCCCACGGCCGCCGCGAGCGCCAGCAGAGTGGCGGCGACGTTGTAGGCGGGCGGCGGCTGCCAGTCGCGCAGGGACGATCGCGGGTTCGCGGCCATGTCACGGACCCTGGACGCGCAGGGACAGGATCAGCAGCGCCGTCACGGCGGTCAGGAGGCTGAAGTCGAGCAGGGCGCGGTTCCAGACAAGGTGGTTGATGCCGATCCGGTCCAGGATCCAGCGCAGGCCCCAGGTGATCACCAGGGCGGCGAGCAGGCAGATCACCGCGGGCTCGACGTAGAGCCCCAGCACGTCGACCGCCCGCAACCCGACCACGCCGATCACGCCCGCCCTCCCGGATCGAGGTTGGGCCAGCCCGCGCGGTCGAGATCCGACACGAGGGCGGCCAGCGCCCCGATGCGCTCCGCCTGGAGCGGCAGGGTCGCCCGGTCGGCGAGATCGCGCAAGGGATCCGGCGCCGTCTCCGGCCCCGCCGGACGGGGCGCGGCGAGCCGCGCCCAGACCGCCCGGCCGACGCGGCGGCCCTCCCGGTCGTCCGTCTCCCGCAGGGCGAGCAGCAGGAGCCCGATGACGAGCAGGCGCTCGCCGCTCCGGGCCGCCGCGTCGTCCGCGCCGATGAGGGCCAGCCGGCCGAAGCCCCGGGCGAGGTAGCGGTCGAGGGGCGGCAGCAGGGGTGCCGGGTCGAGGGCCGCGCCGCGCACCGACCGGACCAGCCGCCGGCGGGCCCGCATCCGCAGGGTCGCGGCGCTCACGGGCGGCGGCAGGGCGGCGAACGCGATCGCCGCCACCGCCATGCCGAGCAGCTCGGCCAGCACGGTGTTGAGCGAGTCGGCGAGGTCGTAGGTCATCGGGTTCTTGGGATCGAGCACGCCGAAGACGAAGAAGCCGAAGCCGATCCCGTAGATCGCGCGCTTGTCGGCGCGGCCGACCACCGCCAGCATCGCCACCGGCAGCAGCACCGCGGCCAAGAGCGCGAAGCTCCCGGTGGTCGTCAGCAGGGTGTAGCGCAGGGTCAGCCCGACCACGCCGGCGAGCAGCGCGCCGATCAGGAAGGCGCGGGACTCCGCCCGCGGGTCGGCATGGGCGGCGAGCAGGACGCAGACGAGGCTCGCCCAGGTCGCGGCGCCGGCCCCGTGCGACCAGCCGGTGACGTACCAGAAGCCGTTGACGAGCAGGACGGCGGCGGCGGTGCGCAGGCCGTTGTCGAAGGCGTGCCAGCCGTCCCAGTCCAGGTCGTTCCACAGGAGCAGGTGCGGGCGGAACGGCACCCGCCGCCGGCCCACGCGGCCCCCGGCCCGCAGGAGCCGGGCCGAGACGCGGACGCGCCCGATCTGCCGGACGGCGATCGCCCCGCCGGCCCCGATCAGGTCGGTCGAGCGCGATCCCGGCCGGTCCGGCAGCAGCGCCCGCAGCAGGCCCGCGGCGAGCACCCGCCGCAGCCGGGGCGCGGCGTTGCGGATGCCGCGGCCGCCGGAGCGGAGGGAGGGCTGCTCGGTGAACGCGTCGGTGACCTCCTCGCCCAGGGTCATGACGGCGGCGATCGGCATCGGGCCGGGCCGCTCGCCCCGCCGCAGGGCGGCCATCCAGGCATCGCAGGCCGCGGCGGCCGCCTCGAGCCGCCCCGCCAGGGCGCGGCTGACGGCGGGGACGCCCGGCGCCACGAACACGTTCGACGCGTAGGCGCAGCCGATCCCCAGGAGGATCGTCGAGCAGCGGTCGACGCCGATCTGGAACACGGCCTCGGGGTTCTGCACGTCGGCCAGCGCGATGATCGGCACGGTGAAGCCCATCGAGGCGAAGCCGTAGGCGCGCTGGCCGCTCTCGACGCTGGAGGCCGCGGTGAGCAGGCCCATCCACAGGGCCAGCGCGAGGTCGAAGGCCAGGGTTGCCTGGGCGAAATTGGCCACCAGCACCATCGCGACGGTGACGCCCACCAGCGTGCTGCCGGCCCGCCACAGGCTCTTGCGCAGGGAGGCCGCGCGGGTGGCGAGCGTCACCGAGATGACCGTCCAGCCGGCCCAGTGCGGCAGCGCCAGCTCGAGCCACATGGCGAGCCAGACCGCCGCGATGGCGGTGAGCGCGATGCGCACGGCCTCGGCCGCTTCGCGCGGCCACCACGCGGCGGCGCGCTGCAGGAGGCCGGGCGCGTCGTCGGGGAGCGCGACCTCACCGGCCACGGCGCGGCCTCACCGGCCGGGGCGGGTCCGGGTGTCCGGTCGCGGGCTCAGTCATAATGCTCGGCGACGTCGACCTTCCCCTTGAACACCCGGTAGACCACCAGGGTGTAGATCAGGGTGATCGGCAGGACCACGACGCCTGCCCCCCAGAACATGAAGGACAGGCTCGCCTCCGGCGCCGCCGCCTCGGTCACCGTCACGCTGAACGGCACCATGTAGGGCAGGAACGAGGCGGCGAGCGTCGCGAAGGCGGCGGCGAAGATCAGCGCCACCAGCGGGAAGGGCAGGGCGTCGTTCCGGCGCCGCGCCGCGTAGAGGAGCCCGGCGCAGGCCGCGGCCCCCACGAGGGGCAGGACCAGCATCTCGGGCCGCTCGAGCCAGCGGTGCAGCACCCGCAGGTTCATCGCCAGCGCGTACGCGAAGGCCGCGCCGAGGAAGACCAGCACCCCGAGCAGGAGCCGCGGCAGCAGCCGGAAGCCGAGGTCGCGCACGTCGGTCTCGGTCTTGCCGCACAGCCACGCGGCGCCGAGCAGCGCGTAGCCGAGGCACAGGCCGAGACCGCAGAGCAGCGAGAAGGGCGTGAGCCACGTGAACGCCCCGCCGGCGTAGAGCCCGTCGCGCACCGGCAGCTCCTGCACCAGCGCCCCGACCGTCACGCCCTGCACGAAGGCCGCGCAGGCGGAGCCGCCGACGAAGCCCGCGTCCCAGACCCGCCGCAGCCGCCGGGACTTGTAGCGGAACTCGAAGGCGACGCCGCGCAGGATCAGGGCCGCGAGCATCAGGAGGAGCGGCAGGTAGAAGGCCGAGAGCAGCAGCGCGTAGACCGTGGGGAAGGCGCCGAACAGGATCGTGGCGGCGAGCACCAGCCAGGTCTCGTTGCCGTCCCAGACGGGGGCGATCGCCTGCATCATGTGTCGGCGCGCGGTCTCGTCCGGGGCGATCCCGAACAGCATGCCGACGCCGAGGTCGAACCCGTCGAGCAGCACGTAGAGCATCAGGGTGAGGGCGAGGGCGGCGGCCCAGAATTCGATCACGGCCGCTCACTCCGCCGGATTGCTGCTGGGGGTGCCGGGACTGTTGCCCGGCACGGCGAGCGGCCGCTTGGGGTTGGCGGCGCTCCCCACATGGGCCGGCGTCGGCAGGATGCCGGCCCTGAGCATGCGGTAGATGTAGACGGTGCCGGCCGCGAAGATCAGCGCGTAGACCGCGCCGAACACGGCGAGCGAGGTCGCCACCTGCGGGGAGGTCAGGAACGGCGTCGCCGCGTCGGCGGTGCGCAGCTGGCCGTAGACCGTCCAGGGCTGGCGCCCGACCTCGGCGGTGAACCACCCGGTCAGCGTCGCGACGAAGCCCAGGGGGAACGACAGGAAGATCGCCCATTGCAGCCAGCGCGCCCGCTCCAGCCGCCCGGTGGCGTAGAAGGCGATCCCGCCCCAGGCCAGGGCGAGCATCAGCAGCCCGCAGCCGACCATGATGCGGAAGGCGAAGAACGGGATCAGCACCGGCGGCCGGTCGGCCTTGGGGATGTCCTTGATGCCGATCACCTTGCCGGTGAGGGTGCCGTCGTCGATCAGGCTGCCGGCGGGCGCCGGCAGGGCGATGACGAAGTGGTTCTTCTCCTGCGCCTCGTCGGGCCACGCGAACAGGATCTCGCCGGCCGGCGCCCGGCTCTCCCAGTGGCCCTCGATCGCGGCGATCTTCGAGGGCTGGTGCTTGACCACGTAGTCGCCGGTGAGGTGGCCGAAGAACAGCTGCAGCGGCACCAGGACCGCGGCGAGGCCGAGCCCCATCCGGACCATGGCACGGGCCTCGGCGCGGTCCCGACCGCGCAGCATCGACCACGCGCCCGTCGCCGCCACGCAGAAGCTGGTGGTGACGTAGGCGGCCAGGACCATGTGGGGGAAGCGGACCCAGACGACCCCGTTGAAGATGATCGCCCACCAGTCGGTCGGCACGAACACGCCGTCCGGCCGGAGGGCGAAGCCGGTCGGGTACTGCATCCACGAGTTGTTCACGAGGATCCAGAACGACGACAGGCTGGTGCCGAGGCAGACCATCAGGCAGGCGAACAGGTAGAACCAGCGCGGCACCCGCCTGCGGCCGAACATCAGCACCCCGAAGAACGAGGCCTCCAGCGCGAAGGCCGTGAAGCTCTCGTAGCCGAGGAGCGGTCCCTGGATCGGGCCGGTGCGGCGGGCGAGCTCGCTCCAGTTGGTCCCGAACTGGAACGCCATGACGATGCCGGAGACGACGCCGAGCCCGAAGGCGACCGCGAAGATCTTGAGCCAGAAGTCGAACAGGCGGTCGTAGACCGGCTCGCCCGAGATCATCGCCCGCGCCTGGAGGAAGGCGAGCCAGGCCGCCAGCCCGACCGTGAAGGCCGGGAAGATGATGTGGAACGAGACCGTGAAGGCGAACTGGATGCGCGACAGCATCAGGGCGGAGATGTCCATCGGTCCTCTCTCCGGCCGAAGCTCGCCGGTCCGCCGCCCCGGAGCGGGCGCGCCGCCCCCTCAGATGTCCGCCGGCGGGGCGCGGGGAACCGCGCCTCGCGGAACTGTCAGACGTTGTCGATCCGCAGGACCGGCGCGGTCTCGGCCCGGCTGCGCCGGCAGGCCTCGGCGTCCTGCTTGAGGTCGATGCCGTAGGTCGGGATCACGGCCTTGAGGCGGGGCAGCCAGGCGTCCGGCGTCAGCCGGTCGGCGAAGCACTTCTCCAAGACCTCGACCGCGATGTAGGCCGCCGTCGAGGCGCCGGGCGAGGCGCCGAGCAGCGCGCAGATCGAGTTGTCGGCCGCGGCCACCAGCTCGGTGCCGAATTCGAGGTAGCCCTCCTCCAGCGGGTTCGACCGGCCGGTCGGCTTGATCGTCTGCACCCGCTGGCCGGCCACCGCCGACGTCCAGTCCTGCTTCAGCGCCTTGGGGAAGAATTGCTTCAGGGTCGCGAACTGGTGGTCGGAGCTCTGGAGCACCTGCCCCACGAGGTACTCGGTGAGCGCGACGTTGTCCTTGGCGACGTCGAGCAGCGGCACGACGTTGTGCGGCGTCAGCGCGGTGAACAGGTCGGTGAGCGACCCGTGCTTGAGGAAGCGCGACGAGAAGCCCGCGTACGGCCCGAACAGCAGCGAGCGCTTGCCGCCGATGATGCGGGTGTCGAGGTGGGGCACCGACATCGGCGGCGAGCCCGAGGCCGCCTTGCCGTAGACCTTGGCGTGGTGGCGCGCGCTGACCGCGTCGACGTCGCAGCGCAGCCAGATGCCCGAGACCGGGAAGCCGCCGTAGCCGCGCCCCTCCGGGATCTTCGAGGCCTGCAGCAGCGGCAGCGAGCCGCCGCCCGCGCCGATGAACACGAACTTGGCCGTCACGGTCCGGCGCGTGGCGTCGTAGGTGTCCTCGACGGTCACCGCCCAGCGGCCGTCGTCGACCCGGTCGAGGGCGACGACCTTGCGGTTGTAGTGCACGGCGAAGCCCTGCTGCGCGGCGAGCTGCCCGACCAGCAGGTGCGTGAGGGCGCCGTAATCGACGTCCGTCCCGGTGACGATGCGGGTGGCGGCGATCGGCTCGCCGGGGGCGCGGCCCTCGATGATCAGAGGCGCCCAGCCGGCGATGACCTGCGGGTCCTCGCTGTACTCCATGCCGTGATAGCAGTGGTGCGCCGACATCGCGGCGTAGCGCGCCTTGAGGAAGGCGACGTTCTCGGCCCCCCAGACGAAGCTCATGTGCGGGCAGGGATGGATGAAGGCGCGGGGATCGGGGATCGCGCCCTTCTTCACCAGATGCGCCCAGAGCTGACGCGAGATGTCGAACTCGGTGTTGACCTCCAGGGCCTTGGCGATGTCGACGCTGCCGTCGGGGCGCTGGGGCGTGTAGTTCAGCTCGCAATTGGCCGCGTGGCCGGTGCCGGCGTTGTTCCAGCCCTCCGAGCTCTCCTGCGCGCAGTCGTGCAGCGTCTCGAACATCGCGATCCTGAGCGAGGGCTCCAGCTCCTTCAGGACCGTGCCGAAGGTCGCGCTCATGATCCCGGCGCCGATCAGCACCACGTCGGGATTGTCGTCGTCGCTCGTGTCGGCCATCGGGCCCCTCCTCAGGCGGTCTTGTTCGGGACGAAGGGGAGCCGGGCCTCGGCGCCGGGGGCGAGGATCACGTAGGCCCGGCACCAGGGCTCGTCGTCGACGAGGCGCCAGGAATGGCCGGAGCCGGCAGTGTCTTCGGCGATGAGGATGTCCCCCGGCCGGATCGTGAAGTGCGCCCCGGCCTTCGTCTGGAAGTCGAGGGTGCCGCGCAGGGTGATGACGAACTGCCGGGTCGGCGCCGCGTGCCACGCGTAGGTGCCGCCGGCCTGGGTCTCGCGGAAGGAGATCGAGACCACGTCGGTCGTGCCGCTGAGGATGTCGCCGCGCTCGCCGTGGGGCAGGTCGATGACACCTTCCGCGAAGTAGGAATTGTCGTCGTCACCGGTCCAGATGCGTACGCAGCGGATCATCGGGCAGAGCTCCGGCTTCGGAAGGGCGCCTCAGCGCCAGAGGTTGGTCTTGGCGAGGTCGATGATCTCGGTGCCGCGCCCGTCGATCACCGCCTTGGCGAGCCACATCCCGAAGCCCGTCGCCTGCTCGAGGCCGATCTTCGGCGGCATCGACAGTTCCTGGCGGGCCGAGACGACGTCGAGGAGCGCCGGGCCGTCGTGGTCCAGCATCGCGCGCATCGCGTCCGGCAGCGCGGCCGGATCCTCCACGCGCCGGGCGAAGATGCCGGCCCCGCTCGCCATGGCGGCGAAGTCCGGGTTCACCAGCGCGACGCCGGTCTCGAGGAAGCCCGCGGCCTTCATCTCCATCTCGACGAAGCCCAGCGTGCCGTTGTTCAGCACCACGATCTTCACCGGCAGCCTGTGCTGGTTGAGGGTCAGCAGGTCGCCCATCAGCATGGCGAAGCCGCCGTCGCCCGAGAACGAGATGATCTGCCGCCCGGGATAGGCCGCCTGCGCGCCGATCGCCTGCGGCAGGGCGTTGGCCATGGAGCCGTGGTTGAGCGAGCCGATCAGCCGGCGCTTGCCGTTCATGGCGAGGTAGCGCGCCGCCCAGATCGTCGGCGTGCCGACGTCGAAGGTGAAGACCGCGTCCTCGGAGGCCGCCTCGCTGAGCGTCCGGGCGACGTATTGCGGGTGGATCTTGCCGCCGGGCTTGCCCACCGCCAGCGCGTCGAGCCCGGCGCGGGCCTTGCGGTAATGGGCGAGGCTGTCGTCGAGATGCGCCCGGTCGGTCTTCGCCTGCAGCCGCGGCAGCAGCGCCGTGATGGTCGCGCCGACGTCGCCGATCAGGCCGAGGTCGATCCGGCAGTGGCGCCCGAGGCTCCCGGCCCGCAGGTCGACCTGCGCGACCTTGGCGTCCTCCGGGTAGAACTGGCGGTAGGGGAAGCCGGTGCCGAGCAGCAGCAGGGTGTCGCAGTCGAGCATCGCCCGGTAGCCCGACGAGAATCCGATCAGGCCGGTCATGCCGACGTCGTAGGGATTGTCCCACTCGACGTGCTCCTTGCCGCCGAGCGCGTGGACGACCGGGGCCTTCAGCGCCTCGGCGAGCTGCAGCAGCTCCGCGTGGGCGCCGGCGCAGCCGCGGCCGCAGAACAGGGTCACGCGCCCGGCCGCGTTGAGCATCCCGGCGAGGGCGTCCAGCTCGGCGTCGCGCGGGCGCACCACGGGCGGGGTCGGCACCAGGGCGGCCGAGAGGTCGGGCGCCCCGCCCGGCATGGCCATGAGGCCGACATCGCCGGGGATCACCACCACCGCGACCCCGCGCTCGGCGACGGCGACGCGGATCGCGGTCTCGATCACGCCGGGCAGCTGGGCCGGCGAGGAGACCAACTCGCAGTAGTGGCTGCATTCCTGGAACAGGTTCTGCGGGTGCGTCTCCTGGAAGTAGGCGCGGCCGATCTCCGCCGAGGGGATCTGGGCCGCGATGGCCAGCACGGGCACGCGGGAGCGGTGCGCGTCGAACAGGCCGTTGATCAGGTGCAGGTTGCCGGGCCCGCAGGAACCGGCGCAGACCGCGAGCGCGCCGGTCAGGTGCGCCTCGGCGCCGGCCGCGAAGGCGGCGCTCTCCTCGTGGCGGGTGTGGATCCAGGCAATCGAGCCGTCCTGGCGCAGGGCCTCGGTCAGGCCGTTGAGGCTGTCGCCGACCACGCCGTAGATGCGCTTCACGCCGGCCTGCGCCAGCGCCCGGACGAACAGATCGGCGACCTTCGTGCTCATGGTGTCTCGCTCAGCTGAGGGGGCAGGACGGACGGTCCCGGCGGGTCAGGCGCCGGCCAGCCCGTGGCCGATCATGGTCTTGGGATCGCACACCGCGTCGAAGCGCTCGGCCGGAACGCCCTCGGCCAGGGCGGCCGCGCGCAGCGTCGTGCCCTCGTCGTTGGCGCGGTGGGCGATCTTCGAGGCGAGGTCGTAGCCGATCACCGGCGACAGGGCCGTGACCAGCATCAGGGACTGGTTCACGGTCTCGTCGATCCGCTTCCGGTTGAGCTCCGTGCCCGCGACCGAGTAGGTCCGGAACTTCTCGCAGGCATCGCCCAGCACGCGGATCGCGTGCAGCGTGTTGCTGATGATGATCGGGCGCATCGCGTTCAGCTCGAAATTGCCCTGCGCCCCCGCGAAGGCGACCGCGTTGTCCTCGCCGATCACCTGGATGCAGACCATCACCATGGCCTCGCACTGGGTCGGGTTGACCTTGCCGGGCATGATCGAGGAGCCCGGCTCGTTGGCCGGCAGCAGCAGCTCGCCGAGCCCGCAGCGCGGCCCCGAGGCGAGCCAGCGCATGTCGTTGGCGATCTTCATCAGCGCGACGGCGAGCCCGCGCACCGCCGCCATGGCGGCGACCATGGCGTCCAGCGACCCCTGCGCGGCGAACTTGTTCGGCGCCGTGACGAACGGCCTGCCGGTGAGGTCGGCGATCTTGGCGGCGATCTCGGCGCTGAAGCCCTCCGGGGCGTTGAGGCCGGTGCCGACCGCGGTGCCGCCGGCCGCGAGCTTGTACAGCCCGGCGCGCGACGCCTCGACCAGGGCCAGCGCGTCGCGCATCTGCTCCACGTAGCCCGACCATTCCTGGCCGACCGTGAGGGGCGTCGCGTCCTGGAGGTGGGTCCTTCCGGTCTTGACCACGTCCATCCAGGCCCGCGCCTTGGCGTCGATCGCGTCGGCCAGCGTCCGCGCCTGCGGGAGCAGGACCTCGTCGAGTTCGAGCACCGTGGCGATGTGCATCGCCGTCGGGAAGGTGTCGTTCGACGACTGGCCCATGTTGACGTGGTCGTTCGGATGGACCGGGCTCTTGGAGCCGAGTTCACCGCCGAGGAGCTGGATCGCGCGGTTCGACAGCACCTCGTTGACGTTCATGTTGGACTGGGTGCCGGAACCGGTCTGCCAGACGTAGAGCGGGAAGTTCGCGTCGAGCTTCCCCGCGATCGCCTCGTCGGCGGCCTGGACGATGGCCTGCGCGCGCCAATCCTCCAGCCGCCCGGCGGCGGCGTTGACCAGGGCGGCGGCCTTCTTGACGTAGCCGTAGGCGTGGTAGACCCGCTTCGGCATGCGATCGTTGCCGATCGAGAAATGCTGGAGCGAGCGCTGGGTCTGCGCGCCCCAGTAGCGGTCCGCCGGAACGTCGATCCCGCCCATCGAATCCGTCTCCCGCCGCATCCCCGTGGCGGAGATGCCGATCGGGACATCGCGCAGGACGGGATGGTCCGGGACGGGCGCGTTCATCGTCATCCTTCTCGGCATCGAACCGTGTGGCACAGTGCAAGACGGGGTCGGCGAACCGGGTGCGCTTTGACGTAAACGGTGGCGGTTTTCTCTGCTTTCTGCGGATCTGAATCGTGTTTATGAAAATTGGATGCTTATCGATAGATCAAAGTCAATATTTAAAGCGGCTACAGATCGGATTTCAAATCATGAATGCGGATTGCCAGATAACATAGATCGGTGTCAAGCGTTCGCCGGCGCGGCGGCTGCAAAAACATTCCCAGGATTGGTCAATTTCTAGCGCTTCTGCTCCCCGAGATGGCGGATCGAGCCGGACAATCGTGCGCTATCGAACGTCCGGACTTGCGCCGCGTCCGTCGCGCCGAGTGGGCCGGCCGGGTGATCCCAGCGCAGAGGCGCGCCGCCGATCCGCACCGGGGGGTGCAGCCGCAGGGCCGGTCCCCACGCCGTGTGCTCCATCTGCGGGGCGTAATCGCAGTCGCGATATCCGCCGAAGGCGGGCCCCGGCGCGCTGCCGGGATGATCCGTGAGCAGGCACGCGGTCCGGGCCAGGGAGAGCCGGGCGGTGACGGCGCGCCCCTCGCTCCGCCGGGCGATCAGGCCGCGGATGGAGGCCGCCGCCATCAGGTAGCCGGTGGCGTGGTCGAGCGCCTGGACGGGCAGCGGCACCGGCCGCTCGGCCCGCATCCACCGCTGCCCGGCCGCCGCGATGCCCGCCGCCATCTGGACGAGGCTGTCGAAGCCGCGCCGTCCGGCCCAGGGCCCGGCCCAGCCGTAGGCGCAGAGCGCGACGTCGATCAGGTCCGGGTTGAGCGTCCGCCGCCGCGCCGCGCCGTAGCCGAGCCGCTCCAGGGCGTCCGGGCGGTACCCGTGCACGAGGATGTCGGCCTCGGCGAGCAGGGTCTCGAAGTGCCGGCGGTCGGCGGCCTGCCGGAGGTCGAGCCGCGTGCAGACCTTGCCCAGGGTGACGTCGGGCGCCAGGGACGGCTCGTCCCAGCCGGGCGGGTCGATCCGCAGGACGTCGGCGCCCAGACCGGCCAGGAAGCGCGTGGCCACCGGTCCCGCCAGGATGCGGGTCAGGTCGAGGACCCGGATCCCCGCGAGGGGCCGGTCCGGGTCCGGGCGCCAGGGCGCGCGGTGCTGGACGGGCCGGTCCGCGACCGCGACGAGCGGCTCGCCCCGGACCGCCCGGCCCTGATCGAGCCTCGGCCACTCGTCGAGACCGCGCATCGCCGCGGCGCAGCCCCCCGCGCGCAGGATGGCGGATTCCAGGCCTTCCGCCGCCGCCCGGGCGACCACCGACGCGACCGCCTCCCGCTGGCCCGGACAGTCGAGCACCGCGAGGGCGGCCGCGCGGTGACGGGGTGCGTTGGTGTGCAGGCGGATCCAGCCGTCCGCCGTCCGGTAGTCGCCGGCGATCGGGTCCCAGGCGGCCGGCAGCGTCCAGCCCTGCGGCCGCACCGAGGTGCCGAACCACGCCGAGGCCAGGTGCCGGTCGACCGTGACGGCGGGCGCGCGTCCGGACAGGCCGAGGAGTTCGGAGACGGCGAGGCCGGCGGCCGCGATCGACGCCGTCGCCAGCGCCGTGACCGGGAAGCAGGAGGGCAGGCTCCCGGTGCCGGTCACCGTCAGCCGGTTCCCGGCCTCGGGCGGGAGCGCCAGGGCCGCCAGCGCCTCGGCGAGGATCGGCGGCAGGGCGTCGTGGTCGGCATGTCGTTCGCGCATGGTCGCGGCCCTCGGGTGGTTCGCGCACGCTGCCGGCCGTCGACGGACCGATCAATCTTGATACATCTGATCAACATGACGGACTGGCTGGACCGCGCCGAAGCCCTCGACGCCCTCGGGATCCGGGCCCAGACGCTCTACGCCTATGTCAGCCGCGGGCTGATCGAGGCGCGGCGCGCCCCGGGCGGGCGCCGCAGCCAGTACCGGGCCGCCGACGTCGCGGCGCTCGCCGACCGGCGCGGCCGGAGCCGCGCCAGCGCGGCGATCGCCGCGGGGGCGATGGCCTGGGGCGAGCCGTCGGTCGTCACCGCGATCAGCACCGTCCACCGGGGCAGCCTGATCTATCGCGGCCGCGACGCCGTGGCCTTCGCCCGCGACGCGAGCCTGGAGGCGACGGCGGACCTGCTGTGGGACAGCCCGGAGCCGACCCTCTTCGATGTGCCGGCCGGCGCCGCCGCGACGCCGTTCCTGGCGCTGGCCGGCCTCCTGCAGGACGCCGAGGCCGCGCTCGGCCGCGGGCATCACCGCCTGTGCCGCGACGCGCGCCGCGCCGTCGCGCATCTCGCTGGCGCCTGCGGGATCCCCGAAGGCCGGGCGCCCCTGCATCAGGGCCTCGCGCGGCTCTGGTCCCTCGACGCCGCGACCGCCGACCGGGTCCGCCAGGCGCTGGTGCTGCTGGCCGACCACGAGCTGAACGCCTCGACCTTCGCGACCCGCGTCGCCGCCTCCACCGGCGCGCCGATCGCGGCCTGCCTCATGGCCGGGCTGAGCGCCCTGTCGGGCCCGCGCCACGGCGGCGCCGCCGCGGCGGTGCTGCGGCTCGTCGACGAGGCCGCCGCGACGGGCCCCCGGGCGGCCGTCCGCGCCTGCCTGGACCGGGGCGGCGCGCTGCCGGGCTTCGGCCACCCGCTCTACCCGGAGGGCGACGTCCGCGCCGCGGCCCTCGGCGCGGTCCTGCCCGCCGACCCCCTGCTGGACGCCGTCCGGGACTGCGCCGCGGAGGCGACGGGGGCGCGGCCGAACATCGACTTCGCGCTGACGGCGCTCGTGCGGACGGCGGGCCTGCCGCGGAGCGCGCCGTTCACGATCTTCCTGCTCGGCCGGAGCCTGGGCTGGGCGGCGCACGCCATGGAGCAGGGCCGCCAGGGCAGCCTGATCCGGCCGCGGGCCCGGTACGAGGGGCGGCGGGGGCCGGCGGATCGCGCCGGCTCGTAGCGGGAGGGCCGGCCCGCTCGGGTCGTTCCTGGTCTCAGGCGAACATGTCGGGCTGGGTCTCGGCGATGTGGTTGTACAGCGTCTGGAAGTGCAGCCAGCCGATATAGTCGCTGCCGACGTGCTCGCGGCTGTAGCGGGCGGTCTTCTCCGAGAGGAGCTGCGGCTTGATGCCGGACGCCTCGACCAGGAGCTGCTGCTGGCAGGCCCGCTCCAGGGCGATGAACCAGAAGGCGGCGTCGTCGATGCTGTGCTGCGAGCAGGTCAGCAGGCCGTGGTTCTGGTGCAGCACGCCGCGGTTGCGGCCGATCTGCTGGGCGACCGACAGGCCGCTCTCCTTCTCGACCGCCACGGCGCCCGCCGAGGCGCCGATCACCGCGTGGCTGTTGTAGAAGGCCGCCGCGTCCTGGCTGATCATGTCCAGCGGCCGGCCGGTGGCGCACCACGCGGTGCCGTAGGTCGTGTGCGCGTGGCACATCGCCATGACCTCCGGGTATTCCTCGTGCACGGCGGCGTGGAGGACGAAGCCCGCGCGGTTGATGGCGTGGCGCCCCTCGACCACCCGGCCCTTGTGGTCGGCCAGGATCAGGTTCGACATCCGCACCTGCGAGAAGTGCACGCACATCGGGTTGGTCCAGTACAGCTCCGGGCGCTCGGGATCGCGGATCGTCAGGTGGCCGGCGAAGCCGTAGTCGAAGCCGTGCAGCGCGAAGGCGCGGCAGGCGGCGACGAGGTGCTGCTTGCGGTAGGCGCGCTCCTCGGCGTGGTCGGCGAAGTCCGGGATTTCCGGGAAGATCAGGCCGGCCTGCTCGGGCTGGTAGATCGAGGTCCGCCTGCGGCCGGCATCGTCGTTCGGCAGGTCGAGGGCGACGGCCGCGTCGTGGGCGTGATCGTCGAGCATGGCGTATCCTCCCGTCGGGGCGCCCGTCCGGCGGCCGAGCGCGCAGTCGCCGGTACTCTCTTGCGCACCCGTTCCGTTGACAAACGACGATTTCTCACGCTTTTCGTGAATTCAATTCACGGATCGCCGATGCGCCGGATCCCGAGTTTCCCCGCCCTGCGGGCCTTCGAGGCGGCCGCGCGCCTCGGCAGCTTCGCGCGGGCGAGCGAGGAGCTGCACCTCACCCCCTCGGCGGTGAGCCACCAGATCCGCGCCCTGGAGCGGTGGTTCGGGCGCGCCCTGTTCCGGCGGGCGAACCGGCAGGCGACGCTCACGCCGGACGGGGGGCGCCTGCTCGCGGGGCTGACGGGCGCCTTCGACGCGATCGAGGCGATCTGCGCGGAGCTCGGCCCGCCGCCCGCGGCCCTCGCCGCGGCGCTCGCTGTCCACTGCACGCCGAGCTTCGCGGCGAAGTGGCTCGGGCCGCGGCTCCCCGCCTTCGTGGAGGCGCATCCCGGCATCGCCATCCACCTGTCGACCAGCGCCGACCCGGTGGATCTCGGCCGGCACGCGGAGATCGACATCCTGATCGCCTACGGCCGCCCGCCGCGCGGGCCCGGGCTGACCGTCGAGTCCCTCGGACCGGAGGAGATCGCCGCCCTGTGCACGCCGGCGGTCGCCCGGGCCGCGCAGCCGGACGCGGCCGGGCCGATCGGGCCCTTCGCGCGGCTCGACTCGTCCTTCAGTCCCGTCCGCTGGCCCGACTGGTTCGCCCGGAACGGCCTGCCGATGCCGACCGGGGCGGCGGGCGCGGCCTTCGACCGGGGCTCGCTGGTGATCTCGGCGGCCGCTCAGGGGCTCGGCGTGGCGCTCGAGACCCTGCGGTTCGCCCGGGACGAGCTCGCCGCCGGTCAGCTCGTGCGCCTCGGCGGCGGCCGGGCCGCGAGCCTGACCCGCGACCTCCACTTCATCTGCTACCGCGAGCGCGACGGGGCCCTGGAGAAGATCCGGGCCTTCCGGCGCTGGCTCCTGGACGTGGAGGCGGAGAGCCGGGCGGGGGCGGCCCGAGGCGCAGAGACCTGATCCCTCGCCCCGACCCTCGCCGGCACGGGCGAGGGCGCGCGTCGTCCGTACCGACGGCCAGACTTGTCAGGCCGCGGCCCTCAACGCCCTCGGGAACCGCACTAGGTCCCTGTCCAACAACGCGGCGAACGCGGCGGGGCTGGGTCCCGACCGCCCCGCCCAGGGAGAGAACGCCCCATGTCCCTCTTCGCGAAGCTGCGGCGGCGCGCCGACGAGGGCCGGCCTGTCCGGGTCGGCCTGATCGGCGCCGGCAAGTTCGGCTCGATGTACCTGTCGCAGGCGCCGCGCACGCCCGGCATCCACCTCGTCGCGGTGGCCGACCTGTCGCCGGACCGGGCGCGCGAAGCGCTGCGCCGGGTCGGCTGGGACGACGCCCGGTTCGCCGCGCGCTCGCTGGAGGCGGCCGCGCGCGGCGGCACGACCCTCGTGACCGAGGATGCCGAAGCGATGATCGCGAGCCCGTTCGTGGACATCGTCATCGACGCCACCGGCAGCCCGGCCGCCGGCATCCGCCACGCGCTCCAGGCCTTCGCGGCGGCCAAGCACATCGTCATGGTCAACGTCGAGGCCGACGTGCTGGCCGGGCCGCTGCTGGCGCGCCGGGCGGCCGAGGCCGGGGTGATCTACTCGATGGCCTCGGGCGACCAGCCGGCGCTCATCGCCGAGCTGGTCGACTGGGCCCGCACCATCGGGCTGGAGGTGATCTGCGCCGGGAAGGGCACCAAGTACCTCCCGGCCTACCACGCCTCCACGCCCGACACGGTCTGGGGCCATTACGGCTTCAGCGAGAGCCAGGTCGCGGGCGGCGACTTCAACCCGCAGATGTTCAACTCCTTCCTCGACGGCACCAAGTCGGCGCTGGAGATGGCCGCCGTGGCCAACGCCTGCGGGCTCACCCCGCCGCGCGACGGCCTCGCCTTCCCGCCCTGCGGCGTCGACGACCTGCCGGGCATCCTCAAGCCGGCGGCCGACGGCGGCCTCCTCACCGAGCGCGGCACCGTCGAGGTGGTCTCGTCGGTGGAGCGGGACGGGCGGCCGGTCTTCCGGGACCTGCGCTGGGGCGTCTACGCGGTGTTCGAGGCGCCGAGCCCCTACGTGCGCGACTGCTTCGCCCAGTACGGCCTCAAGACCGATTCGAGCGGCCGGTTCGCCGCGACCTACAAGCCCTATCACCTGATCGGCCTCGAGCTCGGCATCTCGGTCGCATCCATCGCGGTCCGCGGCGAGGCGACGGGGGCGACGGGCGAGTGGCGCGGCGACGTCGCCGCCACGGCCAAGCGCGCGCTGCGGGCCGGCGAGCGGCTCGACGGCGAGGGCGGGTTCACCGTCTACGGCAAGCTGATGCCGGCGGCCGAGTCCCTGGCGCAGGACGCCCTGCCGATCGGGCTCGCCCACAACATGGTCCTCAAGACCGACGTGCCCGCGGGCCGGGCCGTGCGCTGGAGCGACGTCGCCTACGACGCCGGTCAGGAGGCGATCCGCGTCCGTCGCGAGATGGAGGACCTGTTCCGCGGGGCGACGGGGCGGCCGGCCGGGTAGAGCCGTTCCCGACCGCGATGAGTCGGACGCGATTGCCGAGCCCGCGCCGCACGAGGCGCGGGTCCCCTCTCCCGTTGCGGGAGAGGGGTTCGTGGCGCGGCCGTCCGAACCGGAGATGCCCGTGTTCCAGACCGTTGCCTGAGCGATCGTGAGCGGCTCCAGAGCCTCAGGCGCGCCGGCCCGCCGTGCGCCCGGTCGGCGAGCGCCCGACGAGCTTCCGGAACGTGCGGCTCATGGCGCCGGCGCTCGTGAAGCCCGATCGCGCGGCGACCTCCGCCATCGATCCCGCGCCGGAGCGGATCAGGGCCTCGGCCCGGCCGACGCGCTCGCGCATGATGTACTGGTAGGGCGTGACCCCGGTGGTCTGGCGGAAGGCCCGGATGAAGTAGCCCTCGCTGAGCCCGACGATGCCGGCCAGGGCAGAGACGGTGATCTCCCGGTCCAGGTGCTCCCGGATATACGCGCAGGCCCGTCCGGCCTGCGACGCCGAGAGGTCGGGCGCCGCCGACCGGCCCGGCGCGCGCGCGGCGACGACCGAGCGCAGGACGGCCAGATGGAGACTCTCGATCAGCAGCGGGTCGGGCGACGGGTCGTCCCGGTGCGCGCAAGCCAGCGCGTCGAGGATGTGACGGGTGCTGCGGCAGGCGCGGAGATCGCGCCCGTCCGCGGCGAAGGCGATCTTGCCGACCGGCGCTTCGGCGAGCCGCTCGACGGCCGCGGCCGAGAAGGAGAGGACCCGGCCGGCATACGGACCCACCCACCGGGTCGTGCCGTTCAGGCCCGGACGCCGGACCAGCAGGCCCTCGCGCTCGCTCAGCCGCGCCGCGATCTCGTAATCGACCGCGTGGTGCGCCCCGGCGGGCTGCGTGCTGGCCGCGACCTCGAGGCCGGTGACCGCGTGCGTGCTCCACCCGCCGACGGGGAAGCGGAAATCGATGAAGGTGATCTCCGGGAGGCCGCGGTCGCTCGGCGCGTAGCAGGTCAGCTCGGGACGGCCGGAGAGATGCCCGGTGCTGCCGCTCGTGGCGTACGCGAACGTCCCGTCGGTGGTCGCGGCCGAATTCTCGGCCGAACTCTCGGCTGTGTCGTCCATGCGGGCCCATCGATCCCGGTATCGTCGCGGTCTTCCCCCACGACGGAGGAGGGCGGCCCCGCGGCCGCCCTCCCGGTGTCAGACCGTCAGCGCAGGGATCCGGTCACGCCGCCGACGACACCGCCGACCGCGCCGAGCACGCTGCCCACCAGGCCGCTCACCAGACCGCCGACCTGGCCCACGACCCCCGAGACCGCACCGAGCTCCTGGCTCGCGTCGACCCCGAGGCCGACGGTGAGGCCGACCCCGAGGCCGCCGCCGACCTGGTCCAGCTCGGCAGCGCTCAGCTCGCGGACGGTATCGATGCTGTCCTGCATGATCGTTCTCCAGATTGGAATTCAGGAAGAAGGTTATTTGCTTCGATCTATTGCCTGATCGTAGCGTCGAGGCGCCTTGGACGTCGGCGCCTGCCCTTAGGATTACAGAGATGTGCTTCGTGTCAATCGGTCTGGGACGACCGATGCCGTTCGCGGACGACCGATATCGGCGACTGCGCAAAAACTGACAGGGCTTGCCATTCGCGGACGCTGCTCCAGGCGTCGCAGGACTCGACGGCCTGCGCGCTGCGGAACGGCGGATTCCCGCGCGGCCCCTCCCGCGGGATCTTCGCGGTGCAGCATCAGATATCGCAAAAACTGACCCGATTTTGCGACGCAAACTCGGCGATGCCGGATTTCTGAGTAAGTCTCTGATCGTGTTTTAGATTTATGGCTGACCGCGACGTTCTGACGCACCATAAAGTATTCAAAATTCGTTGTGGCAACAAGTGTTGACACACAGATCACGTGATGCGACCGAGTATGGCGGCGCATGCTGAGCGCAGAGTCCTCGAATACGGCTGTCTCTTTCAGGAAGGTTGCTTTCTCCGGGTGCCAAGTCCGCTCTTTCGACTTGAGGTTATCGAGGCGCGACGCAACGCGTGGCTGGGCGAGGCGCAGATCATCCAGCCTCTGCCGGTCCGCATCGTGGCCCTGGGCTGCGTGGTCATGGTGGCGGCGTTCGGCCTCTATGCCTGGCAGGGCACCTACACGCGCCGCATCCACGCCGTCGGCCTGCTCGCGCCCGATATCGGGCTGATCAGCCTCGCCAGCCCGGTGGCGGGGCGCGTCGGCTCGACCGGCGTCCGCGAGGGCGACAAGGTCGCCCGCGGGCAGCTCCTGTACACGATCGACCTCGATGCCGTGTCGGCGAGCGGCCCCACGCAGGAGCGCGTGATCGCCGAGCTGGAGCGGCAGCGCCAGAGCGTGGAGCGGCAGCGGGCCGCCCGGGCCGATCTCGCCGGCACGGAGCGGCAGGCGCTGCGCGAGCAGGTGGCGAATCTGAGCGAGCAGTCGGCCCAGCTCGCCAAGCAGATCGACCTGCAGGACAAGCTGGTTCCGCCGCTCCGGGCGCGGGTCGAGGAACTCGCCGACGCCGTGGCGCGCGGCTACGCCCGCGCCGCCGACTTCCAGAGCCAGAACTACCTCTACATGCAGGCGAGCGCGCAGCTCGCCCAGTTCCAGCAGAGCCGCCTCCAGATCGACGGCAAGCTCGCCGACACGCGATCCCAGCTCGCCGCCTACGACGACCGGCTGGCCCGCGACCTCGCCGACCTCGACCGGACCGCCGCCCAGCTGGCGCAGCAGAAGGCCGAGAGCGAGGCGCGCCGCGCCATCGAGGTCCGGGCGCCGGAGGCCGGGACCCTGACGTCGATCCGCGCGCAGGTCGGCCAGACCGTGGCGGCCGGGGCGACGCTGCTGACCCTGCTGCCGAGCGCCGGGCGCCTCCAGGCCAACCTGTTCGTGGATTCGTCGGCCATCGGCTTCGCCGAGGCCGGCGCGCCGGTGATGCTGCGCTACGCCGCCTTCCCGTTCCAGCGCTTCGGCCTGCACCGCGGCGTCGTCACCGAGGTGACGCGGGCGCCGCTGGGAAGCGACGACGCGCCCGATTTCGCGCGGCGCGCGGCCGCCCGGGGCGAGGGGACCGACCTCTACCGCATCGTGGTCCGGCCCGATTCCGACACCGTGCTGGCCTACGGCGAGCGGCGCAGCCTCGAGGCGGGCATGCGGGTCGAGGCCGACATCGCCCTGGAGAAGCGGTCGCTGTACCGCTGGCTGCTCGATCCCGTGGCGCATGTCCGGGAGAGCCTCGCCCTCGTCACGCGCGGCGGCCTCGACGCCCTGCCGGTCCGGAAGGCCGCGCCGTGACGGCGCCGTCCCGCGCCGCCCGGCTGGATTTCGGGCTCCGCCGCCGGGTGCCGGTCGTCCTCCAGGCCGAGGCCGCCGAGTGCGGCATGGCCTGCCTCGCCATGGTCCTGGCCTATCACGGGCGCCAGATCGACCTCGCGACGCTGCGGCGGCGCCATCCCCTGTCCCTCAAGGGCATGACCCTGCGCAACCTGATCGACCTGTGCGGCGCGCAGGGCCTGACCGCCCGCGCCCTGCGGGTCGAGCTCACGGATCTGCCCCGGCTCCGGCTGCCCTGCATCCTGCACTGGGGCCTCAACCACTTCGTGGTGCTGACCCGGGTCGAGCGCGGCGGCCTCGTCATCAACGATCCGGGCCGCGGCCGGCGCCGGGTCAGCCTCGCGGAGGCGTCGCGGGAATTCACCGGGGTCGCCCTGGAGGCGGTGCCCAACCCGGGCTTCCGGCGCGAGCGGGCCGCCCCGGGCCTGCGGCTGCGCGACCTGTTCCGCAACATGGCCGGCATCCGCGCCGCCCTGGCCCAGGTCCTGGCCCTGTCGCTGGGGATCGAGCTCGTCGCCCTCCTGATGCCCATCGCCTCGCAGGTCGTGATCGACGAGGTGATCGTGAATGCCGACCACGACCTGCTCCTCGTGGTGGCGATCGGCCTCGCGCTGCTGCTGCTGCTCCAGCTCGGCCTCAGCATCGCCCGCACCTGGGCGATCATGCTGGCCGGGACCCGGCTGAACTACCAGTGGTCGGCCGGCCTGTTCGACCACCTGTCGCGGCTGCCCCTCGACTATTTCGAGAAGCGCCACGTCGGCGACGTGATCTCGCGGTTCGGCTCCCTGGCCACCATCCAGAAGGGCCTGACGACCGACCTCGTCCAGGCCATGCTCGACGGTCTCATGGCGGTCGGCATGCTGGTGATGCTGACGGTCTACGGCGGCTGGCTGGTCGCCGTGGTCCTGGCCTCGACGGCGCTCAACGCGATCCTGCGGGTCTTCGCCTACGGCGCCTACCGGGAGGGCAGCGAGGAGGCCCTCGTGGCCGAGGCCCGCCAGCAGACGCACTTCATCGAGACGGTCCGCGGCATGGCGAGCGTCAAGCTCCTCGACCTGCGCGAGCGGCGCGGCAACGCCTGGATGAACCACTTCGTCACGGCCCTGAACGCCCGGCTGCGGCTGCAGCGCCTCGACCTCGTGTTCGGCCGCGCGAACGAGTTCCTGTTCGGCCTCGACCGCCTGATCCTGCTGGTGCTCGGCGCCCGCGCGGTCATCGGCGGGTCCCTGTCGCTCGGCATGCTGGTGGCGTTCCTGGCCTACCGCGACCAGTTCGCCACCCGGATCGGCAGCCTGATCGACGCGTGGTTCAAGCTGCGCATGCTCGACGTGCAGACCGACCGGCTCGCCGACATCGTGCTGTGCGAGCCCGAGGAGCAGGATCTCGCCGCCGGCGCGCAGCCGGGGGCGCCCCCGGTCGCCGCCATCGGGGCCGGCGCGCTCGCCGGCGCGGGCCTGGCGCTGCGCTACGGCGCCGACGAGCCCTGGATCTTCCGCGGGGTCTCGCTGTCGGTCCGGGCCGGCGCCTGCTTCGCGATCACCGGCCCCTCGGGATGCGGCAAGACCTCGCTCATGAAGGTGATGATGGGGCTGACGCCGCCCAGCGAGGGGATCGTCGCCGCCGACGGCCAGGACATCCGCACCGCGGCCGGGTCCTACCGGCGCCGGATCGCCGGCGTGATGCAGGGCGACGGCCTGTTCGCCGGCTCGATCGCCGAGAACATCGCGGCCTTCGACGAGCATCCGGACGCGGGCTGGATCGCCGAGTGCGCCGCTCGGGCGGCGATCCTGGACGACATCCGCCGCATGCCGATGGGCTTCGAGAGCCTCGTCGGCGACATGGGCTCGACCCTGTCGGGTGGCCAGAAGCAGCGCATCGTGCTGGCGCGCGCCCTGTACCGGCGGCCCGAGATCCTGTTCCTCGACGAGGCCACGAGCCATCTCGACGAGGCCACCGAGGCGGTGATCGCCCGGGCCCTGCGGGACCTGCGGATGACGCGGGTCATCGTCGCCCATCGCCCGGCGACGATCGCGCACGCGGACGCGGTGTTCGATTTCCCCGCCGAGGTCCGGGGCCGGGCGGATCTCGCCGCCGCCGGCTGACGCGCCGCGCCTAGGGGAGCGTGGGCCGGAGGTCGCCCGGGGCCAGGCCGAAGCGCTTGCGGAAGCCGCGGTTGAAGGTCGGCACGTCGGTGAAGCCGCACGCGTAGGCGATCGAGGCGATCCGGACCTTGTCGTCGCGGCGGGCCTCGAGGCGCCGGCGCGCGAGGTCGAGGCGCGCGTCGCGGATCGCCGCCGCGATGCCGCCGGTCTCCGCGAAGGCGCGGTACAGGCTGGTCCGGGAGAGGCCCAGCGCGCGCTGGATGTCCTGCGGGTTCAGGTCGGGATCGTGCATCCGCCGCGCGATATGGGCGCGGGCGAGGGAGACGACGGCCGCCTGCGAGACCGCCTCCGGGTCGCCGCGCCGGGCGGCGCCGTCGACGAGGTGGCCGAGGAGATGGAGCACACCCTCGACGGCCGCCTGCGCCTCGTCCGCGGACATCCAGGCGATCGAGCCGGCCACGCCGCGCAGCCGCGCCCGGACCTCCGCCCCGGCCGGGTGCGGGCCGAGGCTGCGGCCCGCGAAGGCGTCGGCGGCGCCGATCCAGGCCTCGAACATCTCGCGCGGGACGGCGAGGCGGATCTCTTCGTAGGCGCTCTGGGTGCCGGCCACGAAGGGCCGGTTCCGCGTCAGGAAGCTGATGTCGCCCGGGTTCAGCTGGGCGCCCCGTCCGTGCTGCTCGTGATAGCCGACGCCGTCGAGCCCGAGGCCGATCACCACCATGGCGCGGGCGTTGCGGTCGACGTGGCGGGACCGGAACTCCAGCTCGACCGGGCTGCTCACCGTGTGGGTCAGCGACCAGCCGGCCGAGGCCACGCTCAGGCGCTTGGCCGAGAACCGCTCCCGGGGGTGCCGCCGGCCGATATCGCCGAACCTGGCCAGGGCCGTGCAGCGCCAGAACTCGAAGGCCCGTTTGGGGTCGACGTGGCTGGTCGTCTCGACGAGGCTCGGGACGAGCTCCGGGCTAGACACGTGCGGCACTCCCGGCGCGCCCTTTCGGCCGCCTGCGCGACCCTATCGTGTGAATCGTGCCGGATCGGCAACCGGCGCCATCCGCCCCGGTCCCGCCTGCGGGAGGCCCGCGCCGCCTCTGGCGCTCCCTACGCAACGGCCCGCCCCGACAGGCCGCGCGGTCCGGAGAGGAGCAGGGCCGCGCTCGCCGCGAGGACGACCGTGATCACCGCGAACATCGCGTGCGGCCCGTAGGCCGAGAGGACCGGCAGGAGGATGATCGGCGCCAGCGCGGCGGCGACCCGGCCGCCGGCCCAGGCGCAGGTCATGGCCGAGGCCCGCAGCGGCGTCGGGAGCAGCTCTGTCGCGTAGACGGCGAGGATGCTGCCGTAGGTCGCCGCGGCGGTGTTGAACGCGATGCCGACGAGGACCAGCGTCAGGAACGTGCCGCTCGCGGCGAAGGCCGTGCCGAGGGCCGCCATCGCCGCCGCCAGGGCCGTCAGGCAGGCGCGCCGCTCGAGCCGGTCGATCACCAGCGCGGTCAGCAGGGTACCCAGCGGCGGCCCGAGCATCGACAGGGCAGCGAAGACCAGGGATTGGTCGACCTTGAACCCCTTCTCCACCATCACGACGGCGCTGAGCAGCGGGAAGGCGATCGTCGCCAGGGGGGCGAGGGTGTAGAGCCCGACGAACAGCGCCGTCCGGCGCAGCTGGCGCGGCCCGGCGAACAGGCCGCGGAACCCCGCCGGCCCGGCCGCGGCTGGCGCCGGGTCCGGGCCGGCGGGGGCGGCGACCCGGACCCGGCCGGCCGCCCGCTCGAACCGGCGGCAGGCGGCGTCGGCCTCGGCGGAGCGCCCGACCGAGGCGAGCCACCGCGGCGATTCCGGCAGCCGCGCGAACAGGAGGCCGCCGAGCGCCGCCAGGGCGCCCCCGAGGATCAGCGCCCAGCGCCACGGCTCGATCCCCAGCGGCGCGCCCGGTGCGAGCATCTGGACCAGGCCGATGGCGGCCAGGCCGCCGAGGAGCCCGAGGCCGGCGCAGACCAGCAGCGTCGCGCCGCGGTGGCGCGCGGGCGTCACCTCGGCGAGGTAGGTGGCGACCAGGGGCGGGAACCCGCCGATCGCGAAGCCCGAGACCGTGCGGGCGATCGTCAGCGCCGTGAGCCCCTGGCTCGCGGCCGCGGCCAGCGATCCGGCGGCCATCAGCGCGAGGGAGGCCTGGAGCGCGCGCCCGCGGCCGAGGCGATCCCCCAGCATCCCGAAGACGGGCGCGCCCACGGCCCCGCCGGCGAAGACGGAGGCGAGGAGCAGGGAGAGGCTGCCCCGCGGCATGCTGTGGGGCGGCGCGAGGAAGATGGCCGCCAGGGCGTTGCTCAGGGCGACCTCGGCGATGTCGGTGAACAGGCCCAGCGTGCAGACGGCGAGCGCCGCCGCGTGGAGCCGCGTGATCGGCAGGGAATCGAGCCGCCGCGTGACGGCCGCGACCGACCCGTCCACCGGCGCGAGGGGGTCGGAGAGGCGCGCGGCCTGGATTCGGGCGTCGACCAAGCGTGTGGATCCTCTGCGACCGGAGCGTGCGCGCACCCGGTGACGCACCGCCATAGCGGCGTGTTCCGCACCGGGGAACGCGATGGCGTTCACAAATGCACCGAGCGCGCCACGGTCGCGGGTCGCGCGGAGGCCGGGGCGGCCCGGTCCGGCGATCCGCGGATCGCGCGGATCCGCCGACGAGCCCTCCGCCGGGAGCCTCGGCGCGGGCCGGCACCGCCATCACGCGCCTTGCTGATCGTCGGTCGGGAGGACATCCTGCGCGGGGGATGTCGGGGCGGATGGTCGGGGCACGATGTTCGAGGTCGCGCAGGACGATCTGTCCGATGGTCAGACACGGGCGCTGTTGGCGCTCCATCTCGCCGGGATGCACGCATCCTCGCCGCCGGGCAGCGTGTTCGCTCTCGACCTGTCAGGCCTGCGAGCACCGGGCGTGACCGTCTGGACGGCGCGGCGCGGCGGGCGGGTGGCGAGCGTCGGGGCGCTCAGGATGGCGACGGACGGCTGGGCGGAGATGAAGTCCATGCGGACGCATCCGGACTTCCTCCGTCAGGGAGCCGGCGCGGCGATCCTCGACACCATCATCGCGGCCGCCGCCGCCCGCGGCGCGCGGCGCCTGAGCCTCGAGACCGGATGCGGACCCGCATTCGCGCCCGCGCTCGCACTCTATCGGCGTCGAGGCTTCGTGAACGGCCCCGCGTTCGGGACCTACCTGCCGAGTGAATTCAACCAGTTCCTCCATCTCGCGATCGCCTGACCGAGCGGGGGCCACATCGCGCCGCCGTTCCCGGAGCGTCGCGCGGCCGCGATCCGTGCGACCAGCCGCAGCGGCGGACGGGGTCGAGGCGGGCCATCCAGGTTGTGGGGCGGGGTATCTGCCCGTGCGTGGCTGTCGCCGTGTTGCGCGCGCGGCGGACGTCACGCGCGTGAGCGGCTGTCCACGGCGGTCACGGCTCGTCCAGGAAGGCGAGAAGCGCTGCATTGAAGAGCGCCGGATCCTGCAGGAACGCGAAGTGGCTGGCGTTCGGCAGGATCAGCAGGCCCGCCCCGGGGATCGTGGCGGCGAGGTACTCGGTGTGCGCGCGCTTGATCCCCTCGTCGTGGTCGCCGTCCGCGATGAGGACCGGCGCGCGGATCCGCTTCAGATCGGCTTCGGTCCAGCGCGGCTGCCCGCTCCACATCCGGCCCACGGCGTCGACGAAGGCGGCGTAGTCCTTCGGGGTCGGCGAGAGGGCCTCGTACTCCTTGCCGGCCCGGTCGATGAAGGCGGCGAAGGTCGGGTTCTTCTCCACACCCTCGATCAGGCCCGACGGATCGGCGTTGGCGCCGAACGCGAACACCTTGCCGACGCGGTCGGGGTGGCGCATCGCCATGTCGAGACCGAGGATCGCGCCGTCGCTCCACCCGACGATGTCGGCGCGCGGGATCTTCAGCACGTCGAGCAGGCCGACCACGTCGTCGGTCATGAGGTCGTAGCCGAACGGCCGATCGTCCCGGGTGCTGCGGCCGTGCCCGCGGCTGTCCACGAGGATGACCGTGCGGCGGGCGGCGAGCGCGGCGACCTGATGGCCCCAGTAATCGGAGTTCGACAGGCCGCCGTGCAGCAGGACGACCGGCGGACCGCTGCCGATCGTGGCGTAATACAGCCGGATGCCGTTGACGGCGGCCCGGCCCGGGGTCGTGCCGGCGACCGGCGCGGGGGTCGGCGGCAAGTCCTGCCAGCGCGCCCCGGCCCGGGCCGGTGCGCCGGCCAGCAGAAGTGTCAGGACGATCACAATCCGAAGCATCGAGCGCCTGTCCGTCATGGGCGGGACCGGGCTGCCGGAGCGATCCGGTCCTCCTCGACCCGCCGCGACCGCGATCCGCGGTCGATATGCGCGCGGACCGTGACCGGCCCGGATTACACGACGATTTCAGACCGCGGCCCGCGCGGACGCGGAAACGCGATGTCCGCCGTGCGGCGCGGTCCCGAGTGCCGAAGGCCGGTGCCCGGCCCCGCCGCGGAGAATCGGGCTTCTAGAAGCGCGGGTTCGTGCGGCGGGGCTGGTCCGGCCGCGGCGCGGGGGGGGGGCGGGGCGTGCCGCTGGCCGACCCCGTCGCCGTTGCGATAGGCCTCCCGGATGTTGTGTCGCGCGGCCCGACCCGCCGTCCCGCCGGGCTGCGTCACGGCCGAATCGCCGGACGGGGCCAGGACGGTCTGCGCCGAGGCCGGCCCCGCGCAGACGAGAAGAAGCGTGACGCAGCCCGACAGAACCTTCATGGCCCGATACCTCCCGCCCGAGCGCGTTGCCTCGACGGGCGAACCCTCGGTGAAGGCGCCCGCGCGCCGCCCCGTCCCGCGTATCTCCGTCCGTGCGGGCGATCGGCTCACGGGGGGCTCGGCGGACGGGGACGTCGGTCAGGCGGCCCTGCCGAGCCGGATCGCCTTGGCGATCTCCGAGCGGCGCTCGGCGTAGCCGGGCGCGGTCATCGGGTAATCGTCCGGGAGCCCGTAGCGCGCGCGGTACCGCTCCGGCGTGAGCCCGTGCGCGGTGAGGTGCCGCTTCATGGTCTTGTACGACCGGCCGTCGATGAAGCTGACGATGCCGTCCGGGCGGACCGAGCCGCGGATCTGCGCGGCGTCGGGCTGCTCGGGCGGCGCCTCGGTGACCGCCGGCCGGACGGCGAGCGCGGAGAACGCGCCGTGCACGGTGACCAGAAGCGGCGGTATGCCGGTGTGCGGCAGCGCGTTGTTCGACAGGTAGGCGGTCACGACGCGCAGGGCCACGTCGCTGATCGTCCGTTCGAGATGATCCTGATTCTTGCGCAACTCGATCGGCCCCTTCTTCGATCTCCGCGATACCTGGTATAAACCATGAATACTCGGACATTACCCGGTGTCAATGAAGAATGACGGGATCGGCAAGTAACGAATTTTGAATGCAGAATTATCGTGACGTGATCTGCTTCCTCTGGCCGATGATCCGCCCGTCGTCATGTCTGAGGTTTCGAGGGTAGCCGTCGAATTTCTCGACGCGCGCGCGACGTGCGGCACCGGCCGGGCTCCGACGCTTCCGCTTCGCGGATCTTCGTGGTCCAATACGGTTCGAGCGCATCGCGAAATCTCTCCATGGCCGCCACACGCCGCCCGCCCGCGCCGAGATCGAAGATCCGGACGTTCCGCGCCGGGCCCGGAGCCGGCCGTGTATGCGCGGTGCTGGCGGCGCTTCTCGGTGGCCTGCTCGCGGCCCCGTTCGCCCACGGGCAGGGCGCGGACGATCCCGAGGCCGAGATGCGGGCGCGGGTCGCCGCGGCCTTCCCTGATGCCGGCCTCGTGCTGTTCCGCAAGATCCGGCCGATCCCCGCCGAGGCGGGGCCCACGGTGGCGTTCTGCGGTCAGGTCAGCACCGGTCCCGCCGAGCGGGGACGGGCGGATTACCACCTGTTCCTGTACGATCGGACCGACACGGCCGAGACCGTCCGCATCCTCGGATCGGAATCCCTCAACGGCTATCGCGTCGGCCGGAAGCTGATCGGCGCCCTGCGGCGGGTCGGCTGCCTGTGAGGCGGAGGGCGCGGGCGTTCCGTCTCACACGTGACGAAAATGTGGCAGAAGCTTGACTATTCTGCCGTGATCGGTTTATAGCTTGACCGTGGCGTTGCGGTTACACCCCCGAGTCCCGTGGAGGTTCGGATGTGCGCGCGGAAGACCTTCTACATTTTCGTCTCGGCCTCGGACGGTGAGCAGTTCTGCGCCGTCCGGCAGGATCAGCCGATCCCGTCGCTCCTCGACGGTGTGCGCTGGACGTATGTCGGCTGCATCGACATCACCCGGGACAGGCCGTACGGGTTCGACGCGGACGCCGCGCACGCGGCGATGCGGAGCCGCGGCGTCTACTTCTACCGGCGCGAACTGATGTTCCGCCGGGCCAACTTCCTCCTCGAAGCCGCCTGATGCGCCTTCGCCCCGGAGCGATCCTGGGCGGCGCACTGGCCGGCGCGCTGGTCGTCGGCGGTCTCGGGTTCGCGCCCGCCGCCGAGGCGCAGATGCCGACGCGGGTCGGCACCTGTGCGGCGACAACCATCGCGCGGATCGGGACGCGGTTCAGCGACACGCTCGCGAGGCCGAAGGGCGACGGGATCGACGAGGGGACGAGCGTCGATCTGAAGAACGGCGTCTACGGCGTGTCCTACGCGTATGTCGACGCGGTCGCGCGCTCGCGGGTCGGCGACCCGGTGATGACCTGCCTCGTTCTCCTGCCGACCGGCTGCCCCAGGGGCGACGATCGCGGCAAGATGTACACGACGACCAACCTGCGCACGCTGGATTCCTGGACATTGCCCGACTCGCAGCACATGTGCGGCGGGGCCTGAACGGGCCTCCGTGAACCCGCCGCTCGGACGAGCGCGCGGCCTCCCGGGGCCGGATTCCGGGCGCCGGTGAAGAGGAGAGGGATCCGTGTCGGTCAGGAACGGTCTTGCCGCCCTCGTGCTGGCGGCGGCGGGCGCGGCGCCGGCCCCCGCCTGGGCGTGGGGCGTCCCCGGATGCACCAACCTTCCCGAGTACAACCGCGCCCTGGGCGCCCTGCAGGGCATGACGAGCGCCTGCGACATGAGCGTCGAGGAGGCCCGCCGGGTCGTCGCGGCCCATGACGGCGTCGCGCCCGGCCCCCCGGTCGCCGCCGCGGAGCCGCCGCCGCCGCGGGTCGCGCCGCGGCACCGCAGGGCGCGGGCGCACCGGAGCGCGCGGCCGCGGCATCACCGCTGAGCCGGCCGGCCGGCGCTCAGGTCTCGTCGCCCGGCGCGCCCGGGGGATCCGCGCGGGCGCGCGCCCAGTCCCGGTCGCGCTGCGCCTGCCGGGCGCGCTGCTCCGCCACGTAGGCGTTCTCGTCGGCGCGTTCCCGCTTCCGGCGGCGGTCGGCGGCCGCCGCGCTCCGCTTGCGCCACGCCTCCGTCTCGGCCTTCTGGCGCAGCAACTCCTCGACCGTGATGGGGGTCACGGGCGCCCTGGGTTGCGCCCAGGGATAGGGCCGCCGCGGCGGAGGCGGGCGGGGCGCCCGGTCGGCGGAGGCCTGCCCGTCACGCCGGAGCGCCTCGGCCGCCTCGGCGAGGGTTATTCCGGCGCCCCGCGCGATGCGCTCGGCGGCGGCCCGGGCGGCCGCCCGCTCGCCCGCCGTGGCGCCCTGGGCGGCGAGCGCGAGGCATTTCTCGAACCGGTCTCGGTCGGCGGGGGTCATGAGCGGCGTCTTACCGCCAAGTCGGCCCGCCTGTCCCGTCGCTCCGATCCGTCAGTGCGGCGGCGCGCCGGCCACCGTGCCGGCGAAGCGGCCGAGTCTCTCGCAAACGATCCGGACGGCGGCCTCCGTGAGGTCTCCCGGCGGTGGCGCCGCGGCCCGTGCCGCTACGTCCGGACGCGTCCGCTCCCGCGCGGTCCGATCGCCGGCAGGCCGGTCCCGTCCGGCAGTCCGCCGAGCGCCACGAGGATCCGTCCGAGGAGCGCCCGCGAGTGCCGCGCGCCGTTGCCGATGGTCGCGCGGTCCGGCCGGCCCGGATGGGCCTCGTAGGCCGCGCGCAGCCGGTCGAGCTGCCGCCTGCGCGTCTCGGGATCGCTGGAACCCACGGCCCATCCTCCCGGCAGGCCCTGGCTCGCGGTGCGCCCCCGCGAGCGAGCCTTCGACCATCCCGAGTCGGGGAGTTGGAAAACCGTGTCTGAACGGTCCCTACGACCTTTAGCGCCGGAACGCCTGGACATACGCCGCAGGCTCCCCGACCGTGTGGTCAAGGATACGGGTGCCGTTGTGGTCGGCACCGACCATCAGACAGGGGGTTCCACGCCCCAGGGCCGCGCGTACGGCCCCGCTGGCGTTCTAGTCGCGTCTAGGAACGAAATCCAGCCCGTCGTGCCGCTTCGCGCTCGAGGCTTCGGAAGCCGCCATCGATCAGCAGGGCCAGCGCGGACACGGCGAGGCCGCCCTGCAGCACGTAGGCGGTGTTGCCGGTGAGCAGGCCGGAGATGATCACCTCGCCGAGGGTGCTGGCCGCGACCGTCGAGCCGATGGTCGCCGTCGCCAGCCCGATGACGGCGGCGAGGCGGATCCCCGACAGGATCATCGGCAGCGCCAGGGGCAGCTCGACGCGGACGAGCCGCTGCCGGTCGGTCAGCCCCATGCCGCGCGCGGCCTCCATCAGCGCCGGGTCGAGATCCTCGAGCCCGGTGAGCGCGGTCTCGAAGATCGGCAGGAGCCCGTAGAGGACCAGGGCGATCAGGGTCGGAACCGCCCCGAACCCGAGGATCGGGACGGCCAGGGCCAGGACCGCGACGGGCGGGAAGGTCTGCCCGATGCGGGCCACCGACCGGGCGAACGGCAGCACGTCGCGGCCGGCCGGCCGCGTGGCCGCGACCGCGAGGCCGAGGGCGATCGCGGCCGCGATCGTGGTCGCGGCGGCGACGAGCAGGAGGTGGGTGACGGCGAGCGTCAGCAGCGGCGTCTGGGCGTAGATCGGCGGCGCGTCGCCGGGGGCGAAGGGCCGGAACAGGGGCGCGAACCGGCCCGGCGCCACCAGGAACGCCCCGAGCAGGGCGAGGAGCGCGGCCCGGGCGATCCGCGGGGCGCCGATCACGGCCGGGCGCCCCGCGCCGCGAGGGCCTCCCGCGTCACCCGGCCCAGGACGACGCCGTCGCGGCTGACCGGCAGGGCCGGGCGCCGCGACCACAGGCTCTCGGCGAGGGCGGCCCGCACCGTGGTTCCGGCCGGGATGGGCGGGCCCGGCGCCGGGCCGGGCTCGACCAGATCGTCCACGACGCGCAGGGCCATGAGCTGGAAGGCCCGCTCGCCGCTGCCGAGGAGGGCGCCGACGAAGGCGGTGGCGGGCGCGCCGATGAGGTCCGCCGGCGCGGCCTCCTGCACCAGGCGCCCGCCATCCATCACGGCGACCCGGTCGCCGAGATGGAGCGCCTCGGTCATGTCGTGGGTCACCAGCACGATCGTGGTGCCGTAGCGCGCCTGGATCGCCAGCAGATCCGCCTGCGCCCGCCCGCGGATGATCGGATCGAGGGCGCCGAACGGCTCGTCCATGAGCAGGATCGGCGGCTCGGCCGCGAGCGCCCGGGCGACGCCGATCCGCTGCTGCTCGCCGCCGGAGAGCGCCGCCGGCAGGCGGTCCCGGTAGACCGCCGGATCGAGGTTGAACAGGCCGAGAAGCTCGTCGACCCGCGCGGCGATCCGCCGGCGCTCCCAGCCGACGAGCTTCGGGACCACCGCGATGTTCTCCGCGACCGTGCGGTGGGGGAACAGCCCGTGTCCCTGGATGGCGTAGCCGATCCCGCGACGCAGGAGGTGCGGGGGCACCTCCCGGACGTCCCGGCCCGCGATCCGGATCGTCCCGGCGCTCGGCTCGATCAGGCGGTTGATCATGCGCAGCAGGGTGGTCTTGCCGGATCCCGAGGTGCCGACCACCGTCAGGATCGTCCCGGCCTCGACCCGCAGGGTGACGTCCGCCACGACCGTGCGCCCCTCGAAGACGCGGCTCACCCCGGCGAGATCGATCATGGGATCCGCTCCGCCGCGCGGCCGCGGCTCAGGTCGATGACGGCGTCGAGCAGCACGGCGGCGCCGGTCGCCAGGGCGACGGTCGGCAGCGCGCCGAGCAGGACGAGGTCGCCCGCATTCTGGCTGATGCCCTGGAAGACGAACACGCCGAGGCCGCCGCCGCCCACGAGGCCCGCGATCACCGCGAGGCCGATATTCTGGACGAGGACGATCCGGATCCCGGTCAGGATCGCCGGGAGGGCGAGGGGCAGGTCCACCTGGAACAGCCGCTGGCGCTGGGTCATGCCGACGCCCCGGGCGGCGTCGCGCACCGGCCCGGGCACGGCGTCGAGGCCCGCGACGGTCGCGGCGGCCACCGGCAGGAGCGCGTAGGCGAACAGCGCCACGAAGGCCGGCGCGGCGCCGATCCCCGCGATGCCGAGGGCCGATGCGCCCGGGACCTCCCGGCCGATCCAGGCCAGGGGCGCGATCAGCATGCCGAACAGGGCCATGGACGGGACGGTCTGCACGACGTTGAGGCCCGTGAGCAGGCCCGCCCGCAGGGGCGGGACCGGGCGCGCCAGCGCGGCCGCCGGGATCCCGATGAGGGCGGCGGCCGCGACCGAGCTGAGGGCGAGGGCGGCGTGGGTCCGCAGCTCCCGGCCGAACGTGTCGGAGCGGCCGGCATATTCCCGCAGGACCGAGAGGTTGTCCCAGAACCCGGTGCGCAGGGCGAGCCCCGTCGCGGCGACCAGCAGGGCCAGCAGGGCGATCCGCGGGATCGGCCCCGGCCGCATCCGCGCCAGCGCGTCGCCGACCGCCAGGGCCGCCGTCCCGGAGGCGAGCCACCAGCCGGCATCCGGCGAGACCCGGCCGTAGCGGTCGCCCGGCGCGGTCAGGTGGTCGGCCGCCCAGCCGGCCGCGAGGCCGAGCAGCAGCAGGATCGCGGAGGCGGCGGCCAGCCGCAGGAGCGGCGCCGACCGCAGGGCCAGCAGCGGCAGCGCCAGGGCGACGACGCCCCCGAGGAGGAGCGCCGCGCCGGTCGGGAGCGCCGACCACGCCGACAGCGCGGTGCCGGCCGCGATCCGGTTCGGCCGGGTCGTCATCAGCGGCAGGGCGAGCAGGCTCACCCCGAGCACGGCCGCGAAGGCCGCGCCCAGCGGATCGACGCCCGGGCGCGGCCGCCCGGTCGCGGACAGTAATCCCGTCCTCACGCGCCGACGGCGTCCCGGGACGCACAGGTGGACTGAAGCGGGACGGGTGTCATGAGGCGGGTCACCGGCGTCGCGACGCTCTCGGGCGCCCCGCCGCGCATCCTTGCCGACGGAGCCCCGGCTTGTCGACGCGGGATCCCGCGGGCGGCCGACGACCCCGCCCGCGGAGGCGCGGGTCGCGGCGCTGTCCGCGTGACCGGCTCAGCGCGCGAACCCGTTCCGCCGGAGGAAGTCCGCCGCGACCGCGGAGGCCGGCTCGCCGCCGATCTGGACCCGCCCGTTGAGATCCCGGAGCGTGGCCAGATCGAGCCTGCGGAAGATCGGGTCCAGCACCGCGGCGATCTCCGGATGGGCCTTGAGGACCGCGCCGCGGACCACGGGCGCCGGCTGGTAGACCGGCTGGACGCCCTTGTCGTCGTCCAGCATCACGAGGTGCGCGACCGCCATGCTGCCGTCGGTGCCGAACACCATGGCGGCGTTCGTGCCGGAGGTGCCCCGCGCCGCCGCCGCGATCGTGGCGGCCGTGTCGCCCCCGGCCAGGATGACGAGCTGGTCCGGCCGGAGGGTGAAGCCGTAGGCGCGGCCGAAGGCCGGCAGCGCCCCCGGGCTGGTCACGAATTCCGACGAGGCGGCGAGCCTGATCGCGCCGCCGCCCGCCACGTAGCGGCCGAGGTCGCTCATGGTCCTCAGGCCCGCGGCCCGCGCGATCTCCTGGCGCACGGCGATCGCCCAGGTGTTGTTGGCCGCGGCGGGCGTCAGCCAGACGAGGTCGTTGGCCGCGCGATCCAGGTTCCGGGCCGTGCCGTAGGCCGCCTCCGGATCCTTCCAGACCGGGAGATCGGCCTTCCCGAAGAAGAACGCCGCGTTGCCGGTGTATTCCGGGTAGACGTCGATCTGCCCCTCGATCAGGGCCTGCCGGACGATCGCGGTCGCGCCGAGCTGGATCTTGTCGACGGTCGGCAGGCCCCGGGCCTGCAGCGCCTGCAGGATGATGTTCCCGAGCACCCCGCCCTCGGTGTCGAGCTTGGAGGCGACGACGATCCCGGCCGCCGGCGCGCCGGGCGTGGGCGCGCACTGGGCGACCAGCAGCGCGAGTCCTGCCGCGACGAGACCCGCCCGGATCCGCTTCACCATGGCCTCCGGGTCCGCTCCGGCGCCCGTCAGGTCCGGTCGGGCGCTCGCCTTCATCTAGGGCCGGTCCCGATCGAGTTGAGGCGGAGGCGCGCCGAGCCTGTGCCGCACGTGAGAGGGGGCATGGCGCGACTTTCTCCACCCGGATCGTCGTCCGTCCAGACCGCTGCGATACGATCGGGAGCAGCTCTCGGGCCGGTGCCGCGGCGTGATTCGGTGCTCGAGCCCGGTCGACAGCCTCGCCTCTCGCCCCGGACCGATCCGGCGTCGCGACCCGCGGAACCGCCGGGATGACCGCCGCGCTCGGCGAGTCCAACCGGGGCCGTATCAAATCAACACATTCCCGTTAACGTTGTTTAACCTTTACATGATCCTTCCGCGAACGATCCTGGCTTTGGAGATATAATCTTGAGTACATGCTTCGTGTCGAAAGGAGGGGGGATATGTCGTATTCGATTCTGGTTCGCGATCTCACCCGCGAGACCGACGGTGCTCCGAAACTTCTGGCCTACGACATTCACGACCGCTCGGCGGCCGAGACTCTCGTGTCGGTGATCGCCACTTCGTACCAGGATCACGGTTTCAATCCAGCGACCCGCGTCCACTGGTTTCGCCACGCGGGCGGGGTGCGCGAGATCTTCACCTGGCCGCGGTCCTGACCGGCGGCGCCCGGGCTCAGGTGCCGCAGAAGGTCCGGTAGCCGACGCCGCCGCCCGCGGGCGCCTCGGCGAAGGCGGCGTGATCCGGCTGGTCGTCGTAGGGGCGGGCCAGCACGGCGAGGAGCGTCGCGAACGGCGCGAAGTCGTCCCGCTCCACGGCGGCCTCGATCATCGCCTCGACCCGGTGGTTGCGCGGGATGAAGGCCGGGTTCACCCCGCGCATCGCGGCGGCGGTCTCGGCCGGGTCGCGGGCCTCCTGCGCCAGCCGCGCGCGCCAGTCGGCCGCCCAGGCATCGTAGCTCGTCGGATCGACGAACCGGTCGCGCACGGTCGCATCGGCGTCCGGGCGCTCCGCGGCGGCGCAGAGGGCGCGGAACGTCAGGGTGAAGTCGGCCTGGTTCTCGGCCATGCGCTTGAGGAGGTCGCCCGCCAGGGCCGGGTCGCCGTCCCGGGTCTCGGCGAGTCCGAGCTTGCGGGCGAGGCCGCCGTGATAGGCCGCCTCGAAGCGCGGCGCGTAGGTGGCCAGCGCCGCCTCGGCCTCGGCGACCGAGGCGTCCTCGGCCTCGGCGAGGAGCGGCAGCAGGGTCTCGGCGAGCCGCGTCAGGTTCCAGAGCGCGATCCGCGGCTGCTGGCCGTAGGCGTAGCGGCCGTTGCGGTCGATGGAGCTGTAGACCGTCCGGGGATCGTAGGCGTCGAGGAACGCGCACGGCCCGTAATCGATCGTCTCGCCGGCGACCGACATGTTGTCGGTGTTCATCACCCCGTGGACGAAGCCGACGTGCAGCCAGCGGGCCACGAGGTCGGCCTGGGCCGCGACGACGCCCTCCAGGAGCGCGCGGTAGGGGTTGGCGGCCCCGGCGGCGTCCGGATGGTGCCGGGCGATGACGTGGTCGGCGAGCGCCCGCAGGCCCTCGACGTCGCCCCGCGCCGCGAAGAACTGGAAGGTGCCGACCCGGATGTGGCTCGCCGCCACGCGGGTCAGGACCGCGCCGGGCAGGAGCGTCTCGCGCACGACCCGCTCGCCGGTCGTCACGGCGGCGAGGGCCCGGGTGGTCGGGATGCCGAGCGCCGCCATGGCCTCGCTGACGAGGTACTCGCGCAGGACCGGGCCGAGCGCCGCCCGCCCGTCGCCCCGCCGGGAGAACGGCGTCGGGCCCGCGCCCTTCAGCTGGATGTCGCGGCGGTGCCCGTTGCGGTCGACGACCTCGCCGAGGAGGACCGCGCGGCCGTCGCCGAGCTGCGGCACGAACTGGCCGAACTGATGCCCGGCATAGGCCGCGGCGATCGGGTCGGCGCCGTCCGGGACGGTGTTGCCCGCGAGCGCCGCGACGCCGTCCGGGCCGGCGAGCCAGTCCGGGTCGAGGCCGAGCTCCTCGGCGAGCGGGCGGTTGAGCCGGACGAGGCGCGGCGCCGCCACCGGCGTCGGCGGCCGGCGCGCGTAGAAGCGCTCCGGCAGGCGGGCGTAGCTGTTGTCGAAGGGGAGTGCCGTCATCGTCGGGATCTATGGAGAGCGGGGTCGGGGGGCAAGCGGCGCCCGTCGGGGGCGCGGGGTCAGACGGTGCAGTCGACGCCCGTGAGGGCCTCGGATACCGACCAGAGCCGCGCGGCGGCGGCGGTGTCGCGGGCCTGCGCGGCGATGTCGGCCCGGGCCGGATGGCCGTGCAGCTCCCAGATCCCGTCGGGACCGTAATAGGCGCCGCCCTCGGCCTCCTGCGCGGTGGTGGCGAAGAGCAGCGGCAGCGCGCCCCGCGCCGCGGGCTGGCCGATCACCGCGAAGATCAGGTGCCCGGCAAGGCGCTGGACGGGGCCTGCCCGGTCGCCGCGGCGGAACACGTCCGTCCGGGCGGCGCCGGGATGGACCGGGATCGCGCGGATCGGCGCCCCCGCCGCCCTCAGGCGGCGGTCGAGTTCGAGCCCGAACATCAGCATCGCGAGCTTCGACTGCCGGTAGGCCTTCTGCGGCCCGTAGGCGCGCCGGAGCTGGAGGTCGTCGAAGTGGATCCGTCCGGGCCGGTGGGCGAGGCTCGCCACCGGGACGATCCGGGAGGTCACCCGCGCGGGCACCAGGGGCAGGAGCAGCCCGGTCAGCGCGAAATGGCCGAGATAGTTGGTGCCGAACTGGCGCTCGAACCCGTCCCCCGTCTCCTCGCGCCGCGGCACGGAGGCGATGCCGGCGTTGAGCAGCAGGATGTCGACGGGCTGCCCGTCCGCGCGGCAGGCCTCGCCGAAGGCGCGCACGGAGGCGAGGCTGGCGGTGTCGAGGCGGCGGAAGGCCAGCCGCGCCTCCGGGTGACGGTGCCGGATCGACGCCATGGCGCGCTGGGCCTTCTCGCCGTCGCGGGCGGCGAGGGTGACCGCGGCGCCCGCCCCCGCGAGGGCGAGGGCGGCCTCGTAGCCGAGCCCGCTGGTCGCGCCGGTGACGATCGCGTGCCGTCCGGCCTGACTCGGCATGTCGCGGGTCGTCCACCGGGTCCGGGTCATCGTCGCGCCTCTCCGCTCCTCGGCTAATCCGCCGGGCGCGGGGTTGTTCGCGGCCGGACCGGCCCTCAGGCGTCGGCGGGCCGGATCGTCTCGATCGCGTCGAGCGCCTCGATCCTCCGGGCGGCCGGACCGCGCGCGGCCGGATCGGCCGTCGGCCCGCGCCGCCGGGCCCGGCAGGCCAGGGCCGCGAGGGCCAGGAGCCCCCCCGCCAGCACGTCCGGCAGGTAGTGGCCGCCCGACCCGAGGGTCGCGACGATCACGGCGGCGTTGAGCAGGGCGGCCAGGGGGCCGAGGAGCGGCACCGGCGCCAGCGCCCAGGCCGTGAGGAGCGCGAGGCAGACGTGGAAGGACGGGAAGGTCGCGAGGCCGCGCAGGTCGCCGAGCGCCAGCGTGTGCAGGGTGCCGGCCCGCAGCCGCGCCACCGGCTCGAGGTGCCAGAGCGCGCCGACCGTCTCCAGGGGCTCGGACGGGACGACCCGCGGGGCGTAGTGGGCGTAGGGGCCGAGCGCCGGCAGGAGGGCGGCGAGGCCGATCACGCACAGCAGCGTCGCGGAAAACAGCCGGATGTAGGTCCAGAGCCGGCCGAGCCGGCGGGTCGCGCTCAGCGCGATCACCACGAGCCCGACCTGCGGGCCGCTGGAATGGTAGGCGAGCGCCAGCCACCACGACAGGGTCGGATGCCGCGCCAGGAAGGCCACGTGGCCCGTCCAGTCGAAGCCGAGGGCGGTCTCGATGCGGGCCAAAGCCGGATCGACGAAGGGCAGCCCGATCCCGGCGGCGAGGAAATGCAGGACCGCCACCGGCACCGTGAAGGCGATGAGGAACGCGCTCGCCAGGGCCATGCCCCGCAGGGGCGGATCGGACTTCACCGTGCTCAGGCAGGCCGCGGCGAGCAGCAGGACGAGGACGGCCAAGGCGGCGAGGCCGAAGCCTAGGGGCTCGACGGCCATGCCGGACGCCGCCATCCAGACGGCGTCGACCGCGATGATCGCCAGGGTCAGCGCCCAGAGACGCGGGTCCGGCGCGGCGATGCCGGCGCTGTGCCGGCGCAGCAGGCGCGACCCAGTGCCGGCGGGGCTTCGAACGGGGACGATGGGCTCGCGGCCGGTGTGAACGACCCGGTCTGGACGCATGATCCGGCTCACCTCGCCCGACAGGGCCGATGCTTGGCCGCGACGGGGCTCGGCCGCGACAGGGAGAGGCCACCCGGCCGCGCAGGCGGACGGGCGAACAGGGTGGGGTTCGCGGGGGCGGACGTTACCGGCCGGTCGTGGGGGCGTCCCCGGTGGCCGGGGGCTTGCCGGTGCCGACCTCGCCCTCCGCCGGCGGCACGGCGGACGGATGGGTGACGGCCTCCGTGGCGGTCTTGCCCGGATCCTTCGTGTCGGCTGCCGGCTTCGGCGCGGTCTCGACCGGAGGTGCCGCTCCGGCTCCGGGCCGATCCTGCGCGAGGGCCGCGGCCGGAAGGGCGGCCAACGTGGCGGCGGCGAGGAGAAGGGCGGGGATCGATCGGGTCAAGCTCGGCTCCGTCGGGCGCGGTCGGGCGTTCACCCGGCCCAACGGCTGGCCGCAGGCGTCGTTCCGACGCGCCGACCGGCGGAGGGGCCCGCACGGGACGGGCCGGTGTGGCGCGGGCCGGTCCGGGACCGGCCGGGAGGTGACGGGTGGGTCCGGCGAGGCCGTACCCGGTCCCGTCATCTCAGGTCCTGGCGCGGCGGGCGCCGGCAGAGCGCGCGCCGGAGCGCGCGGCCGGGGCTCTCACGCCTCCGCGGTGGCCTTCCGGGTCTTGCGGCTCTTGGTGGCCTTCGTGCCGGTGCCGGCGCCGGCATCCGCCGCGACGGAGTCCGCGGGCTCGCTCCGCTTGGCGGCCGGGCTGCGGCGCTTGTGCCCCAGGCCGGCGTTGCGGGCGAACTCGGCGCGCATCGCCGAGTAGTTGGACGCGGTCGTCGGGTAGTCCGGCGGCAGCCCGTAGCGCTGCCGGTACTGCTCGATCGTCATGCCGTTGCCGGTGAGATGCCGCTTCAGCGTCTTGTACGGCTTGCCGTCGATGAAGCTGATCAGGGCGTCGGGCGTGATCGACTTCTTGATCTGCGCGGGCGTCGCCTTCTTGAATTCCGGCTCGGACGAGCCCGTCGTGTGGCCGAGACCGGCCAGCGCGGCGTGGACGCCGGACAGGAGCGACGGGAGGTCGGGAACCGGAACGGAGTTGTTGGCGACATAAGCCGAAACAATATCGGCAGTCAGCTCGACGAAATCGATCGGGTCCTGATGCGGTGCAGGATTGCTATCTTCCATGGGCGCCTCTCACGTGTGAGTGATTCATGAACGTGGATTCGCTTCTCGACAGTCAAGGCCTTATCTGCACGAAGATAACCCATTATGCCTGTTATCTACCGAATGGAGTGGCGAATACCAACATAGATCAATGGCGCTCGTCGTGCCCGATCTTTCCGCCGCCCCGGGGCCGACCCGCGGGTCGCGGCGCGCGTTTCGCCGCCGCCCACCGACCGGCCAGCCGCGGGCTCTTCAGGAAGCGTTAACCCTGCCATGGTGACTGGCAGGGTCGCTCCGGCTTTGGGGGTAAGAAGCCGAACGACAGGCGGGCCGAGCCCTGCCCCTCCATGCTCGGCCCGCGCCCTCGCGCCGCGGCGACGCTCAGGCGTTGGCCGCGGTCCCGATCGGTGTGGTGATCGCGCCGCGCGCCCCGGGCGGGACGACGGCCTGCAGGACCCGGGCGGGCCCGGCCGCGTAGTCGGCCCGGTAGCTGCGCTCGAGAGTCATCAGGGTGCGCATCGGCGCCTCGGCCAGGTCGAGGAGGCGGGCGTCGCGCCAGCGAAGCTTGGTGAGGCCGGAGCGGCCGAACCACCGCGGCCTCTCCTCCTCGACGAGCAGGACCAGCTTGCCCGTCCACGTCTTGCGAAACCAGAACCGTCCCGTGAGCTTGGCCGCGCCGAACATGCAGCACCCCGCGTGAGAGCCCCTTCAGGCAACGCGGGTCAAGCTCGGCGGTTTCCACCGGGAGCCCGTCGCCCGGCACCGGACCGGCGCCGCGGCCATGCACCGGCGGCATGGGCGCGGTGACGGCCCGCGGCGCCGCGCGCCGTCCGTGTCCGAGATGGCGGCGGACCGGGCCCGCCGCGACTCAGCCGCAGGTGCGGTCGCCCAGATCGCGGCCGGCCAGGGTGGTGCCGGTCACGGTGCCGCCGGCGCGGTGCCGGTCGGCCAGGATCGCGAGCGGGCGGCCCGCCAGGGCCCCGACGAGGCCGGCGGCGGCCTTGACGAGGAAGTCGTCGAACCGGCCGTGGCGGGTGCCGGTGAGGGTCTGGCCGGCTTCCAGGCCGCCGGCCAGCACGACGGTGCCCGCCAGGATCCAGGGCCAGTGCCGCGGGTAGGCCACCGTCATGAGCAGCCCGGCCACCGCGTAGGCCGCGACGCGCTCGAAGCTGGGATCGGCCGTGACCACCGGGCGGAGGCCGATCGGCACCAGCGTGACCGCGGCGATCAGCGCCACCAGGATCCAGGCCGCGACCCGTATCAGGCCCTGCCACTGCGCGTTCCATCTCAGCATCGCGGAAACGTAACCTCACGGCGACGGCGGCCGCGTACACTGCTGGCGCGCCGCCGGGCGTATCATAACGACGGCCGGGGACCGGAACATCTGATCATGCGTGGTACTCTGGTCGTCGCGACCCTCCTCGCCTTCGCGGCGATGCCGGCGGCCATCGCGGCCAACCCGGTCCGGGACGTGCTCTGGGTGGCGCTGCAGGGCTGCGTGCTCGCCAAGAAGGCCGCGGGCCGGAGCTTTCCCTGCCTCGCGGTCGACCTCGGCGACGCGGCGCGCCCGGGAACGGCGGTGCTGCGCGCGCCGGGCCAGCCCACCCACACGGTGGTGATGCCCACCGACAGCGTCTCGGGCATCGAGGCCTCCGTGCTCCAGGGGCCTCGGGGAGCGGCCTACTGGCGGGCGGCGCTCGCGGCCCGGCACTACGTGTCGGACGCGCTGCAGGGCCGTCTGCCCGCCTCTGCGGTCGGCCTGGAGGTCAATTCCGTGGGCGGCCGCAGCCAGGATCAGCTGCACATCCACCTCGACTGCATGCGCCGGAGCGTCGTGGCGGCCCTGAAGGCCCACGGCGACGCCGTCGGCGAGAGCTGGGCCCCGTTCCCGGTGCCGCTCGAGGAGGTGTCCTACGTCGCCATGCGGGTCCCGGCGGACGCGGTGGCGGCGTTCAACCCGTTCGCCGCGCTGGCCCGCGTGCCCGGCTGGCAGGGCCGGCTGCACGACGCGAGCTTCGCGGCGGTGGAGGCCGATCCCGGGGATCCGCGGGGCGGGATGATTCTGCTGGCCTATCGGGAGCCGGAGGCCAGCGCCGAGTACCTGATGGATCACAGCTGCCGGATGGCCAAGCACGGCCGGTCCGGCTGACCGGCGACCGCGCCGAGCCGCGACCACTGTTGCTGCTACGTTCTATCCCTCCGGGGCGCGAATCGGGCATAGAGCGAGCATGCGCATGCCGGTGCTCAGCTTGTCCGCGATGCTCCTCCTGGCCACCGGACCTGCGGTTGCGGGGCCGGCCGCCGGAGCGACCGATCCGGCCGAGCTGGAGCGCGCCTGGCACCGCTGTCTGCGGGACGCCTCGGGGCATCAGCCGACCGGGCAGAGCCGCGCCGGCGACGAGCGCAACGCCCTCGACGAGTGCAAGACCCGCGAGGATGCCCTGGTGGCGGCCCTGATGTCCGGCTCGCGCCCGGCGGACGCGCGCACCGGCACGGTGTGGTCGCGGACCTGGGCGGCGTTCGTGGAACCGCTCACCGCGTGGTTCGGCGCGCTGCGGCGCTGAGCCCGCCGCGGCTCCGAGCGGACCCCTGAGCGGGCGGTGCGGCGTCAGGCTCCGCCGATGCCGGTCGTCACCGTGCCGGTGCCTCGGCAATCGGAGCACTGCGCGTCGGCGACCTTGCCGGTGCCGCCGCAGGTCCGGCACAGGTTCTCGCCGGTGCCCGGCGTGCCGGGCGGGGCCTCGTCCCCGGGTTTGCGCGGATCCGCCTCGGCCATCGTCTGCCCTCTCCGGACGCCCTGTCCTGACCGGCAAACCGGGCCGGTCCGGCGCTGTTCCCGGTCGCGCGCGCCGCGCCGGCTCGGTGCCATCCGCGGCGTCGCACCGCGCTCGGCCCGGCGAACCGCGGCCCGCTCGGGCCGTTGCTCGACCATGAGCGATCAGACCACCAAACCGCACGCGGATCCCGTCACCGAGGCGCGCCGGCGCGAGATGGCGACCGAGCATCTCCTGTTCGGGACGATGCGGTTCCTGGCGCGGCGGCACCCGGACTTGCTGGACGAACTCGAGGGCAGCCTCGCCCACCTGTGGGATACGGTCGAGGGCGAGGCGCGGGACGATGAGGCCGTGCGCACCATCGCCCGGCGCATCCTCAAGGGGCTGCGGGCCGAGCAGTGATCGGCCCGGCCCGGCTCACCGCTGGGCGGCGTCGGTCACCTTGATGGTCGGGATCATCGCCACGGCCTGGGCGGTCACGCGGTCGAAGGTCTCCCCGGTCAGTCCGCGTTCCGTCGCGAGCTTCCGGATCCGCTCGGCGTGCTGCGAGAGGGTCAGGCCGTAATAGGTCTTCTCTGCCGCCTGTTCGACAGACTCGTTTGCCACGTGTTCACTCCTGTTCATGGTTGGTGAGGCGCGCTGATTTGGGCCAGGACGGCCGCAGCTTCAAGCCCCGGCCGCGGCCGCGGCGCCCCGGCCATGAACCGCGGTCATGACGCGGCCGTATCGACGTCCCGCCCTCGGCGCACCGACACCTCAGCGGCTGCAGCCGATGCAGATGCCGCGGGTGATCGCGTCGTTGCGCTCCTCGACGGCGTCCCGGCGCTCGATGCTGCCGGTCTCGTTCGGGCCGAGGGCGCCGGGATTCGGCACGGTCTGGCCGGTCGCGGCGGTGTGGGGCGCCTTGGCGGTGGTGGCGGGGCCGCCGCCGGTGCCCGTCTGGCTCACGGGATCGGCCCAGGCGGTGACGGAGGCCAGGGTCAGGGCGGCGGCCATGGCGAGAGTCGCGGATCTGCACATGTGAAGCTCCCAGCGCTGCGTGCGTCGGTCTGTGCAAAACTGACGCACGCGCGCGCGAGAAGTTCCCGTCCGCCTCCGTCAGCCATCCGCGCGATCGCCGTCGCGGCGCGAGTCGTTCGGCGAGCGAATGCGGCGGCTCACCTTCGGGCGTAACGGCTAAGCCATTTTGAGAACTGTCTTCGCTTCCGAATTCGCGAATCGTGGTGCCGTAACATTCGGAGGCGTACGTCATGAACCCGACCGTCAAGGCCGTTCTGCTGAACGAGCGGGCCACCGTGCTCTCGGCCATCGCGGCGCGTCAGGGCACCGTCTCCGACCTCCTCGTGCAGATCAACGGCGTCGAGAACGACATCTGGCGCCTGCGCCACCGCCTCATCGACATCGAGGCCTACCTGATCGGGCACCGCGTCGAGCTGCCGGACTCCGCCGACGGGCAGGCCGAGGCCGCGGACGGGACGGAGACCCCGGTTCCGCACACCGCGCTGCCGCAGGCCGCGCCCCGCTCGGTCGAGGTGATCGGCCTGCCGACCTGCAAGCCGCTCGGCGATTTCGTTCGCCCGAAGACGTCCGCGCGGAAGGCCCAGGCGGCGGCCGCGTCCCGCCAGATCGAGACCGCCTGAGGTCGCCCGGGGATCGCGCCCATGCACCGCATCCGCAACGGCCTGCGGCGGAGGTCCGTGCCGCCGGCGCCGGCCCTGCCCGAGAGCCTGACGCGCTTCGTGGCGCCCCCGGTTCCCGAGACCGGCTGGATCACCGCGCCGCTCCGGGACATCGGTCTGGCGCTGCTGGTCGGCCTCGTGGTCGCCCTCGTCGGCGGCCGGATCCTCGAAGCCTGGTAGCCGGTCCTGACTGCATCCCGGCCATGGCCTATGAGGATCTCTGAGGATCCCGAGGGGGTGGACGGATGGGCGACGGCAGCGGCGCGCCGAGCGCGAAGATCGCGGAGGTTCAGCGCCTCGCCACGGCGCTCGCGGCGCGGGTGCGCTACGCGCAGCTGGTGGGCCGGCCGGTCTACGAGGCGCAGATCTCGGCGCTGGTCGGCGCGGCGCGCCTGATGGACGAGGAGCGGGCACCCTGGCCGCCGATGGTGGAGGAGGTGCTGACCGAACTCGCCCGCGCGATCGAGGGAGCCGATCCCGCCGAAGGGGTGGAAGGCGTGGAAGGCGGCGGGGCGGACGGTCCGGAAAAGGACTTCCCCGGAGAGCCTTGAACGCACCGCTGCCGTCGCCACCCTTGTACCGGTCATCACGCGATCGAGGCAGGGACGCGATGGAGCAGGACACGCCGGGCGACGATCGGACGGCCCGAACGATCGCCGAGAACGTCTACGCCGCCTACTGGCGCCAGGCCGCCGGCGCCGATCATCCGCAGATCGAGCAGACCTGCCTCGCGCGTCTCGCCGAGGCGATCCGGCCCGAGATCCCGGGCGGATCGCCGGGCGCGATCATCGAGGCTGCCAACGCCGTCCTCGACGCGCTGGAGCAGCAGAACCCGGGTCTCCGCGGACCCCGGGTCAGCGCCCTGAGCCGGGCGGACGGATCGGTCGCCATGGGCCGCGCCTGAGCCGGCCGGGTCGTCCCGGCTTCAGGCCGGGACGTCCGCGATCCCGCCCTGCGCGGCCGCCGGTCCGTGGCTGGCCGACCGCGCGGTCCCGGCGGTGTTCCGGAGCGGTGCGGGGCCGGAACTTCGCCGCGAGGGGCTGATCGCGCGGCGCGACGCGGATGCCGGGAAGTGGTTCCTGGCGGCCGGGTTCGGCCCGATCGGGCCCGTCGCGCCGCCGCTGTCCGCGGACCTGCCGGCGGGGCCGGGTCCGGATCATGCGGCAGCGGATCGCCGCGGCCTGACGCCGACGGCGGCCATGCTCAGGACGGCGTCCCGAGCCAGCGGAGGGAGCGTCTCAGACGTGCCGCACCGTCCGCGGCGAACCAGAGGCCGTGCGCGAACACGACGCGTTCCGGCGCGAGGCCGACGAGATCCGCGGCCGCCCGCGCGGCGTCGCGCCGCCGGAGCCTGATCACGAGGCGCAGATAGGGCGGCGGCTCGCCGTGCGGTGGCGTCATGCGGGCGAGCCGCAGGAACGGGCGCAGGAGCGCCGGCATCTTCGCGGGCTCCAGGTTGAGGACGAGGTCGGTCAGGATCAGGGTGCGGCTCGCGCCGTGGAAGAACGCGACCTCCCGGAACCCGAACCCGCCCGGCACGACGACCTGGCGCAGGTCCGCCGCCCAGTCGGGCGGCGCCGCGTCCTCCAGGATCCGGTCGACGCGCAGGCCGGAGCGGCGGACCTGGCGACGCTCGCGCAGGTTCGGGGCTGCCCAGGTCAGAGCCTCCGGACACTGGGCCTGCCAGTCCTTCAGGTAGGTCCAGTGGGCGATGTTGGGCGCGACCAGATGGCGGATCGGTCCCAGCGCGGCGATCGCTCGGTGCAGGCCCGCGTCGAAGCGCGTGGGCGAGTGCAGCCAGAGCGCTCCGTCCGCGAGGCGGACGACGGTCATCCGGACGGGCAGGGGTATGCCGAGGGCGCGGAGCGGCCCGCTGTCGACGATCCAGACGCCGTCGGCCACCGGCTTGAGCACGTCGAGGGGCGGATAGGTCGCTTCGGGCAAGTCCCGCTCTCTTCCTCGGCCGCGGGCCGGCACGGCCCCGCACCTGTGCAACAGCGGAGCCGCGGCGGGTTTCCCGGATCGATCGCCGCAGGCCCGGTGCGCCTCACGCCCGCGCGCAGTCGGGCCCGACCGGCTCGAGCGGCGGGACCGGTACGGCGCGCAGCAGCGCGATCACGAGGCCGAGGATCGTCAGCACGTCGCAGGTCAATCCGAAGACCGAGCCGACCAGGAGATTGTGCCCGGCCCAGCACAGGGAGGCGCCGAGGAAGAGCTGGCGCATCGTCTGCGGCGCCGCCTGGAGGCGCGCGCCGGTGGCGAGCAACGAGCCCGTCGCCGCGCAGGCCGAGGGCCACCCGTTCCACGTGGCCGCCGTCAGGCACGCCGCCGCGAGGGTGCTCGCGGCGAAGACGGGCGGGACCCAGCCGCTCCGGCCGGGCGCGCCGACGCAGCGGAGGGAGACGAGGCTCTGCAGCACCGAGATGGCGCACATCGCCGTCCCGGTGAGCGCCCCGAGCGTGAGGTAATGGGCACCGAAGCACGCCGCACAGGCTGCCGAGGCCGCGAGGATCCAGGTCCGCCGCGGCATCACCCCCGCAGTAAAACCCAGGATCAGGCCCAGGGAACCGAACAGATCGAGGTGCGTCGCGGCGGCGGCGGACCAGGAATACAGGTAAGATGCGGCGTTCATCGTGCGCGACCGGCCGGCGCGACGGCGCCGTTTCAGTCGATCGCGCTAGGATCGCGCGGTAATCGGATGGTTAACGCCGTCTCCGGCGCGGATCACGGCGCGGCGAGCGTGGCCGCGCTGCCGCACCGCGATCCCGCGCGCCCTGTGAGCGCCCCCGAGCATTCGGCCACCGGTCGATCGAGATCACCGTCGCCGCCACTCAAGTATTCAGTCGATTTCCGATCTCTCAATTCGAGGATTAACATACATTAATCACGGTATGGCTGTGTTCGATCGGGAACAATGCCCGTGGGCTCCGGTTTTCCGGGCATTCAAGTCGGGACGACACCTCGGCCGGTCGGGCGGGGGTGTGCGTGCGCGCCCGATCTCGGTGGTGTGAACCAACGCTCACATGCAGCTTCCCACGAATGACGAGCATCATCCCGTTGCCGCGCGGTTCCGGGACTTCATCCAGCATGCCCCGTTTCCCTGCGTCGGCGCCAAATCCGCCCTCTCGCGCGGTCAGATGAAGATCGTGGTCGCCCGCGACATCGCCTCCGACCGGGACGATACCCGCATCTATCCGGCCCTGCTCGCCTTCATCTGTCGGTACCGCGCGCAGCCGAGCCTGTTCCAGAGCTTCGCGGTCCTGTTCGAGGGGCCGCGCACGCTCACGGAGGAGGCCTTCGAGGCGGCGCTGTGGCGCCGGGTCCAGTCGCTCTCCGACACCGACCAGCGCCTCGGTCAGGCCTACGATCCCCGCGTCGCCGCCGACCCGGACGATCCGCATTTCTCGCTGAGCCTCGGCGGCCAGGGGTTCTTCCTGGTCGGGCTGCATCCCGGGGCGAGCCGCCGGGCCCGGCGCTTCGAGACGCCCGCCCTGGTGTTCAACCTGCACGACCAGTTCGAGCGGCTGCGCGCGGAGGGCCGCTACGAGCGCCTGCGCACCGCGATCGTCGACCGCGACGCCGCCTGGACCGGGACGATCAATCCCATGCTCGCCCAGCACGGCGAGAGCTCGGCAGCCCGTCAGTTCAGCGGACGCGCCGTTCCCGACGACTGGGCCTGCCCGTTCCGCCGCGGGGAGGCGCCTCCGACCTGGGACGCCCAGCAGGTCGCCGCCGATCTCGCATCGGGCGCCTTCGTGGTGCGCCAGATGGACAGCTGAGGGCCGACCGATGACGCGTTCCGTTCCGACCGCCGTTCCGTTTCCCGAGGACGAGGAGGCGGTGCTGTCGCTGGGGCGCGCGCTGCGCGAGACCGGCTACAGCTTCACCACGGTGACGCCGGCCACCCACGCGCACGTCAACGCCCGGCCGCGCAACGCCGAGGCCCGGAGCCTGCGCGACGTGTTCGGCTGGAGCCGGCCGTTCCGCGCCGACCTGGTCCCGGAGCCGATCCTGCGCCTGATGCGGGCCGCCGGCGCCGTGATCGAGGACGGCCCGCTGCTGCGGCCGACGCTGCGCTTCTCCAGCCTCGACGGCGAGCTGTTCGCGCATTCCGCGTATCCCCCGAGCGCGGCCGACGCGGTGTTCTTCGGTCCCGACACGATGCGCTTCACCGCGGCGGTGATCGCGCATCTCGAGGGGCGGTCGCGGCCGGTGCGCCGGGCGGTCGATATCGGCTGCGGCTCGGGCGCGGCCGGGATCTGCGTCGCCAAGAGGGCGCCGGGCGCGGAGGTGGTGCTCGTGGACATCAACCCGGCGGCCATGCGGGCGGCGCGCGTCAACGCCCGGCTCGCCGGGACCGATGGGGTCGACGTCCGCCGCAGCGACATGCTGCGCGACGTCGAGGGCCAGTTCGACCTCATCGTGTCGAACCCGCCCTTCATGATCGACACGGCGGAGCGGGCCTACCGGCACGGCGGCGGTCCCCTCGGGGCCGGGCTGTCGCTCGCGGTGGCCGAGCAGGCGGCCGGGCGGCTCGCGCCCGGCGGCAGCCTCGTGCTGTTCACCGGCGCGGCGATCGTCGACGGGGAGGACCCGTTCCGCGACGCCGTGGCCGACCTCTGCGGCCGGTCCGGACTGGACTGGACCTACCGCGAGTTCGACCCCGACGAGTACGGCGAGGAGCTGGCGACCGACGCCTACGACGCGGTCGAGCGGCTCGCCCTCGTGATCCTGACCGCCACGCGCCCGGCGACCCGGCCATGACCGACAGCTCGACCGACACCTCGACCGACACCTCGACCGACGCCTTCCTCCAGGACGCCCTGGCGGGCCTGACCGCCGAGCCGAAGACGCTGCCGGGAAAGTATCTCTGGGACGAGACCGGCTCGGACCTGTTCGACAGGATCTGCCACAGCGCCGATTACTACCCGACCGCGCAGGAGATGACCGTCCTGCCCCAGGTCGCCGCCGACGTGGCGCGCCGGGTGCCGCCGGGCGTGACGGTCGTGGAGTTCGGCAGCGGCGCGAGCCGCAAGATCCGCACGCTCCTCGACGCGCTGCCCGATCCGGCGGCCTACGTGGCGATCGACATCTCGGGGGCGTACCTGGAGGCCGCGATCCGGCGGCTGGCCGCCGATTACCCCGGCATCCCGATGATCCCGGTCTGCGCCGACTACTCGCAGCCGGTGCGGCTGCCGCGCGCGGCGGGGCCGGGCGGCATCCTGGGCTTCTATCCGGGGACGAGCATCGGCAACTTCGATCCGCGCGAGGCCCGGCTGTTCCTGGAGCGCGCGCGCGCGACGCTCGGGCCGAGCCTGTTCCTCGTCGGCGCGGACGGCACCGCCGACCCGGACCGCCTGCAGCGCGCCTACGGGCGCGCCGACGGCCTGATGGCCGCGTTCCACCGCAACATCCTGACGCGGCTGAACCGGGAACTCGGCGCCGACTTCGACCGCGACAATTTCCGGCACGCCGTCCGGATCTGCCCGGACCCGCTGCGGGTGGAGGCCCACCTCGTCGCGACGCGGCCCGCCACCTACCGGTTGGGCGACCGGACGATCGCGTTCGCGGCCGCCGAGAGCATCCGGACAGACATCTCGCACAAGTACCCGGCGGACGCCTTCCGGGCGCTCGCGGTCGAGAGCGGCTGGCAGCCCCGCGCCCTCTGGAAGGGCGAGGGCGGAGACTTCAACCTCCACCTGCTGCAGGCGGAGCCCTGACCCGGCTCGAAGCCCGCGTTCTGACGCGCGCGCCGAGCCGGCATCCGCCGCGGCGGCGAGCGCCCTAGACGGCCTCGATCGGCGCGTGCTTGCCGTCGTGAGCGGAGCCCGATTCCATGCTCCGCGTCTCGCCGGCCCGCCGCTGGTCCCGGGCCGGCGGCGGGTAATCGGTCAGCGGGCGCCAGGGGGCGGCCGGCGTACCGAGGCGCGCGCCGGACGGGCGCATCGACATCCAGATCGCGACGGCCATCCACGGGACGACGAAGAAGACGAAGGCGGCGAGCCCCACGGCGATCCTCCATAGAACGACGACGCCGGGAGAACGCCCGAACGCCGGCCCCGGATCCGACGCTACGGGGCCGGCCGATCCGCGGCCGCCCGGTCGGGGGCCGCGTCGCCGGCCGGCAGGACGAGGTCGCCCAGCGCCACCCGCACCGCCTCGGGCCCCTCGACCCCGCGCATCAGGGCGATCTCCCCGCGCTGCCCGTGGCGGATCGCCTGCGCCATGATCCGCAGGCGGAGATCGGACGCCTCGGCCATCGCGGCGTCGGCCATCCGGATGGCGCCGACGTGGTGGACGGTCATGAGCGCCACGAACTGCGCGTCGAAGGCCTTGCCGGGCATCCCGCGGAGCGCGTCGATCCGGCCGGGCTCCAGCATGCCCGGCATCGACGCTTCTTCCGCCGGCGCGCAGATCTGCGACGCGGCCCCGAACCAACTGCGCCACCACTGATCGAAGACCGCGTTCTCGCCGCTCTGGGCGGCGGCGATCAGGCGGGCGAGGGCCCGGAGATGCGCGTCCTGCGCGCGCTCGGCCCCGAGCCTCGCGAGGTCGATTCCCTGCCGGTGGTGCGCCATCATGCGCCGCATGTAAGCCTGGTCGAAGGCCGGGTCGCGGCCCATCCAGGCGATCTCCCGACCCTGCGCGCCGAGGAGCGCCAGCACCCCGAGGAACCCGCCGATCAGCACCGTGGCGCCGCTCCAGCCGGCCGCGAACCGGCGATGCGGCGATGGGCGCCGCCCGGCGACGGCGTCCCGCAGGTACGGGAACAGCGGGTAGAGCGAGGCCGAGGTGGCGTGGACCAGGAAGCCGATCCAGTAGGGCTGCTCCAGGGGGAAGATCGGCTGCCGGAACGGCAGCAGGGGAACGAGCACGAGCCACTCGGTCGCCGAGGTGAGCAGCGCCCAGGCCGGCGCGACCAGCGCGAGCGTCCAGGGGCCGAGGCGGCCGGTCCAGCGCCCGAGCAGGCCGAAGAACACCACGGCCCAGGAGAAGTCCGCCCACTGGTGGAACAGGATGCCGGCGAGAATCACCGGACCGGACGGATCCACCTGGAGGGCGCCGTCGCGCAGGGGGATCGCGGCGACCACCATCCAGTCGACGGCGGCGTCCCGGCCGATCCGGGCCGCCGTGAGCTGGCTGAACAGCGTCGAGACGGTGCTGCTGAGCAGGCCGAGCAGCATGGCGGCGCGCCAGGTGATCCCGGCCTCGCCCGACCAGAGGCGTCGTAGGTTTCGGCGCACGCGCTGCCCCGCTCGTGATCGCAGTCGCCATACGGGGCCGGATGCGGGCGGGCGACAGCCTATGTTGGAAACACCACCTCTGTCGTGTCCGGGCGGGGCGCGCGGGACGATCGGGCCTGGAGCCCGGCGCGGTCAGAACCTACAAGGATGGGCCGCTCAGCCGGGCCTCCGGACCTGATCGGCGGCCCCGCCGGGCGCGACCCGCGCGACCCGGTCCGGACACCGTCGCGGCGACGCGCAGCCTGCTGGAGCGAGCAATGGCAGATCTTTCCGGAAAGACGGTCCTGGTCACGGCGGCGGGGCAGGGGATCGGGCGCGCCAGCGCGCTCGCCTTCGCCCGCGCCGGGGCGCGGGTCCACGCCACCGACATCAACGCCGACGCCCTCGCCGCGCTGCGCGCCGACACCCTCAGCACCGCGACCCTCGACGTGCTGGACGGGGACGCGGTCAGGGCCCTGGTCGCGCGCATCGGCGCGGTCGACATCCTGTTCAACTGCGCCGGCACCGTGCACGCCGGCACCATCCTGGAGATGCGCGACGACGAGCTCGACTTCGCCCTCGACCTCAACGTGAAGGCGATGATCCGCACGATCCGGGCTGTCCTGCCCGGGATGCTGGAGCGCCGGGACGGCGCCATCGTCAACATGGCCTCGGTCGCCTCCTCGGTGAAGGGCGTACCCAACCGCTGCGCCTACGGGGTGACGAAGGCGGCGGTGATCGGGCTGACCAAGGCGGTGGCCGCCGACTATGTCGGCCACAACATCCGCTGCAACGCGATCTGCCCCGGCACGGTGGAGAGCCCGTCGCTGCAGGAGCGCATCCGCCAGCAGGGCGACTACGAGCAGACCCGGGCGGCCTTCATCGCGCGCCAGCCGATCGGCCGGCTCGGCACGCCCGAGGAGATCGCCGACCTCGCCGTCTACCTCGCGGGCGCGACCTACACGACCGGCCAGGCCGTCGTGATCGACGGCGGCTGGACGATCTGACCGGGCGGGCTTCAGAACCGCGCGACGAGCCCGACGCCGCCGATCATCAGGGCGCCGCCCAGGACGCGCCACAGGCCGGCCTCGTGGACCTTGAAGCCCACCAGGCCGAAATGGTCGAGCAGGATCGACGTGACGACGCCCGCCGTCACGATCAGCCCGAGGAAGGTGGCGGCCCCGATCCGCTTGGACACGGAGAGCTGCGCCATCGTGAGGCCCGCGCTCATCAGGCCGCCGAGCCACGCCCACCAGGGCACCTGCGCGAGGCGGTCCACCGGCGGCAGCCCGTACTGCCCCGTCACCAGCATGGCGACGGAGATCGCCGCGACGCTGACGACGAGGCTCACCACGCCGGCGAGAAGCGGCCGCGCGAGGGACTTGGCGAGGCCCGCGTTCTGGCCCGGTTCGATCGCGGTGGCGACGCCCGCGAGCAGCGCGAAGCCGTAGAGGAAGAGCATGCTGGGATCCTGAGGGTGCGAGGCGTTCGGATCGACCGACCCGTCAGAACGCCGCCACGAGGGCGACGCCCGCGACCATCAGCGCGCCGCCGAGGACGCGCCAGCGCCCGGCGGGGTGGCGCTCGAAGCCCACGAGGCCGCGATGGTCGAGGATGATGGAGCCGACCACGCCCGCCGTGATCACGCAGCCCAGGAACGGCGCAGCGCCGACCTTCTCGGAGATGTAGAGCTGCGCCAGGACGACCGTGGCCCCGAGGATGCCGCCCGGCCACGCCCACCAGGGGACGGGCGTGGCCGCTTCGGCCCGGGTCCGGCCGCGCAGCCGGGCGACGACCATCGCGGCGAGGAAGCAGGCGATCGCGAGGCCGAAGCAGAAGAGGCCCGCGAGCATCGGCTGCCCCGTGACCTTCGCCAGCGTGGCGTTCTGGCCGGGCTCGATGGCGTTCGCGACCCCGGCCACGAGGGCGATGCCGTAGAGGTACCACTTGGACACGGCGGCGCATTCCGGAGGAGGAGAGGTCCGCACCCGGACGGGGCGGTCTGCTGTCAAACCCGCCGCCGCGCCGGGTGACTGCATCACGATGCTCGGTCCGCGGCGGGACAGATCGCCCCAGGGACCGGGCGAGGCCGCCCGGCCGGCGACGGCGCGGGAACGTTTCCGGCCCCTCGCGTGCTGTGCCTTCCGCAGCCCGAGTGGATGATGGACGCCCGCAGCCCGACGATCACGCCGAAGACGCAGGACCGTCAGGCCGAGCTGACCCTGCGGGGGATCGCGCTCGGCGCGGCCATCACCGTCGTGTTCATGGCCGCCAACCTCTACATGGGCCTGAAGACCGGGATGACGTTCTCGTCCTCGATCCCGGCCGCGATGATCTCGATGGGCGCCTTCCGGCTGATGGGCGGCGCCGGCATCCTCGAGAACAACATCGTGCAGACTCAGGCCTCGGCGGCCGGCACCCTGTGCAACGTCATCCTGGCTCTCCCCGGCCTCGTCCTCGTCGGCCACTGGCACGGCTTCCCGTTCTGGCAGACCACGGCGGTCTGCCTGCTGGGCGGTCTGCTCGGCGTCGCCTTCTCGATCCCGCTCCGCCGCGCCCTCGTGTCGGGCAGCGATCTCCCCTATCCCGAGGGCATCGCCGCCGCGGAGGTTCTCAAGACCGGGCACGAGGAGCAGGGCGGCCGCGGCCTGCGCGACCTGCTCGGGGCCGCCGCGGCGGCCGGGACGATCGGGCTCGCCACCACGGGGCTGAAGGTCCTGGGCGAGGGCCTCAACGGCGCGGTCAGCCTCGGCGGCGCGGTGTTCCGCACCGGGACCGGCTTCTCGCTGGCGCTGGTCGGCGTCGGCTACCTCGTGGGCATCGGCGCCTGCCTCGCGCTGCTGACCGGCGTCCTGATCGCCTGGGGGATCGCGGTCCCGATCCTGACCGCCCTGTCGCCCGACCCCGGCAAGTCCGCGGGTGCGGCCGCCGAGGCGGTCTGGTCCGGGCAGGTGCGCCTCATGGGCGCCGGCATCATCGCGGTGGGCGGGCTGTGGACCGTGGGCTCGCTGGCGCGCCCGATCTTCGGAAGCATCCGCGCCGCCCTGTCCGGGAGCGGCGGTCTCGGCAAGGATCACCCGCGCGAGGAGCGCGACCTGCCGATCACCTGGGTCGCCGCCGCGACGCTGGCCCTGTGCGTGCCGCTCGCGATCCTGTTCGCGTACTTCGCCGCGCCGGCCGACCTCGGCGGGCTGATGATCGTGCTGGCGGTGGCCGCGACCCTGTTCACGGTGCTGTTCGGCTTCCTGATGGCGGCGGCCTGCGGCTACCTCGCGGGCCTGCTGGGCTCCTCGTCCAGCCCGATCTCGGGGATCGGCATCCTGACCACGATGGCGACCGCGCTGCTCCTGCCCCTGATCCTGGGGCATTCCGCGGCGCCCGAGGGGGACCGGTTCGTGACCGGCATGGCGCTGCTGCTGACGTCCGTGATCATCACCACCTCGTCGATCGCCAACGACAACCTGCAGGACCTGAAGACCGGGCAGGTGCTGGGCGCCACGCCCTGGCACCAGCAGGTCGCGCTCATCCTCGGCGTCGGGGTCGGCGCCGTGGTGATCGCCCCGCTCCTGTCGCTGCTCTACGAGGCCTACGGCTTCGTCGGCGCGCCCGCGCATGACGGGCAGGACGCGGGGAGCGCCATGCCGGCGCCCCAGGCGGCCCTGATGACCCAGATCGCCAACGGCATCACGCACGGCGAGCTGCCCTGGACCATGGTGCTGATCGGGGCCGGGCTCGGGCTGGTGCTGGTGGCGGCCGAGACCTGGCTGAAGCGGCGCGACCTCACCTTCCCGGCCCTGACGGTCGGGATCGGCATGTACCTGCCGCTCTCGGTGGAGATGACGATCGCGATCGGCGGCGTCCTCGGCTGGATCGCCGAGCGCCGGCTGCGCGCCCGCGTCGGACCGAAGGGGGACGCGAAGGCCGACAAGGCAGTGGGGTACGCCCGCCGGCGGGGCGTGCTCCTCGCCTCCGGATTCCTCGTCGGCGAGAGCTGCGTCGGCGTGCTGCTCGCCGGCACCGATCTCCTGGCGGGGCACAGTTCGGCGATCGCCGTCGCCGGCAAGGGCTTCGCGCCCTACGCCACGGGGCTCGGCCTCGCCGTGTTCCTGGCGGGCCTCGCCGTCTACCTGCGGATGGTCTCGACGCCGGCCGCGGCCCCGCGGGGGGCGTGACGGATCCGCCGGGTTCCGGAGCGGGTTCCCCCAGGACGCCGTCGTCCGCGCGGGCGGAGCGAAGCCGCCCGGACGACACGACGCTCACGGATGCCGCGTGTCCCGCGGCGCTTCGCTGCGCCCGCCGCGAGGAGGGCGACGCGCTACCTCGGCATCCGCCACGCTGGAGTTGCGCATGAGAGCGGCTGACACCCGGGAACGGGTCTTCCCCTTGAGCGCGGGCATCCTGTTCGGGCTCGGCCTCGGCGGCTTCTTCGACGGGATCGTGCTGCACCAAGTGCTGCAATGGCACCACATGCTGAGCAGCTGGTACCCGATCGACACGATCCCGAACCTCGAACTGAACACCCGCTGGGACGGCATCTTCCACAGCGCGACCTACGTCTTCGTGGTCCTCGGGCTGTTCATCCTCTGGCGCGCCGCGCACCGCACGCACCTCTACTGGTCCAGCAAGCTGCTCGCCGGGTCGCTCCTGATCGGCTGGGGCCTGTTCAACCTCGTCGAGGGCGTGATCGACCACGAGATCCTCGGCGTGCACCACGTCAACGAGCTGACGCCCCGGGAGCAGTGGCTGTACTGGGACCTCGGCTTCCTGCTCTGGGGCGGGGCGATGCTGGCCGCGGGCCTGGGCCTCGTGCTGGTCGGCCGCGGGGAGGAGGCGTCGCTGGCGCGGTCTCCCGCGTGAGGGCCGCCGGCCCCGGCCTCCGCCCGGTCCTGCCCTGGCTCGCCCTGACGGCCGGCCTGATCCTCGCCACCCTGCCGGCCTGGCGGCCGCTGATCTTCGGGACCGCGCTGACCGTCGAGGATCTTCTCACCCTGCGCTGCCTGTCGCGCTGATCCGCGCGTCCGGCCCGTGCCGGTCAGGCCTCGTCCGCCGCCTCGCCGAGCAGCGTCCGGACGAACCGGCGGGTGCGCGGATCGGCCGGCCGGGCGAAGACGTCCGCGGCCGCGCCCTGCTCGACGACGCGCCCGCCTTCCAGGAACACCACCGTGTCGGCGACGCGCCGCGCGAGGCGCAGGTCGTGGGTCGCCATCAGCATGGTCGTGCCGGCGCCCGCGAGGCCGGCCAGCACGTCCACCACCTCGGCGGCGAGTTCCGGGTCGAGGGCCGAGGTCGGCTCGTCGCAGAGCAGCAGGCGCGGGGAGGGGGCCAGCGCCCGGGCGATCGCCACCCGCTGCTGCTGGCCGCCCGACAGGCTGGCGGGCCAGTCCGCGGCCTTGTGGGCGAGGCCGACGCGCTCCAGCAGCTCCAGCGCGCGCGCCCGGGCCCGGGCCTGCGGCCACTTGGCCACGGTGACGAGCCCCTCGGTGACGTTCTCCATCACCGTCCGGTGGGGGAAGAGCTGGAAGTTCTGGAACACCATGCCGGTCTGCCGGCGCACGGCGAGCACGTCCCGCCGCGCCGGCGGGCTGCCGGGCCGGAAGGTGAGGCGGACGTCGCCGAGGGTCAGCGTCCCGGCCTGCGGGACCTCCAGCAGGTTCACGCAGCGCAGGAGCGTCGACTTGCCCGAGCCCGACGGGCCGATCAGCGTCGTGACCCGCCCCTCCGGGACCGCGAGGTCGACGCCCCGCAGGACGGGGTTGTCGCCGAAGCGCTTCTCGATGGCCGACAGGGCGATCACGCGCGGGCCTCCAGGTAGCCGCCGTAGCGCCCGAGGCGCCGCTCCAGCAGCGTCTGGAGCCAGGACAGCAGCGTCGACAGGACGAGGTAGATCAGCGCCACCTCGATGTAGAGGATCAGCGGCTCGTAGGTGACGGCGACGATGCGCTGGGCCGCCTGGAACAGCTCCGGCACCGTGATGGCGGCCGCGAGCGAGGTGTCCTTCACCAGCGCGATGAAGGAGTTCGCCAGCGACGGCACCGCCACCCGCGCCGCCTGGGGCAGGATCGTGCGGCGCAGGGCCTGGACCGGCGTCATCCCGGTGGCGTAGGCCGCCTCCCACTGCCCCTTCGGGATGGAGGCGATGGCGGCGCGGACGATCTCGGACGTGTAGGCGCCGACGTTGAGGGTGAACCCGATCACGGCGGCCGGGAAGGCGTCGATCAGGATGCCGGTGCTCGGCAGGCCGTAGAAGATCACGAACAGCTGCACGAGGAGCGGCGTGCCCCGGAAGATCCACACGTAGAGCCACGCCAACGCCGCCAGCGGCCGGGGCGCGAACAGCCGCACGAGGGCGGTGCCGAGTCCCAGCGCGAGGCCGAGCGCGAAGGCGATGAGCGTCAGCGGCACCGTGAAGCGCAGGCCGGCCGCGAGCAGCGGCCCCAGCGACTGGAGCATGAGGTCGAGCCAGTGCGGCACGGGGCGGCGTCTCCTACCGGGCGGATCGAGCGGCGGGCTGTGCGGGATCGGCGCCCGGGCGGGCGCGCCGCGGACGGGTTACTTGGAGACGTCGGCCCCGAAGTACTTCTGGGCGATCGCCGCGTAGCTGCCGTCGGCCCGGATCGCCTCCAGCGCCTTGTCGATCGCGGCCTTCAGCGCCGGGTTGTTCTTGCGCATGATGATCCCGGAGGCGTCCGCGTCGGCCTGCTCGGCGGCGATCTTCACGGGGGCGTTCGGCTTCTGCTTGTGGAAGTCCAGGAACGACAGGCTGTCGTTGACGGTGGCGTCGGCGCGGCCGGTGAGGACGAGCTGGACCGACTGGTCGAAGCCGTCCGTCCCGACGAGCTCGGCGCCGGACTGCTCGGCGAGGCGCGCGAAGTTGCTGGAGAGGCTCTGGGCGGCCTTCTTGCCCTTGAGATCGGCGAAGGACTTGATGTCGGACCGGTCCGCCCGCGTGATCAGCACGGCCCGCGCCCGGATGTAGGGCTCGGAGAAGTCGAACTTCGCCTGCCGCTCCTTGGTGATGCCGACCTGGTTGATGACCACGTCGTAGCGCTTGCCGTCGAGCCCGGCGATCAGCCCGTCCCACTTGCCCTCGAGGAATTGCGGCGTGACGCCCAGCTGCTCGGCGACCTTGCGGCCGATCTCCACGTCGAAGCCGACGAGCTGCCCGGACGCGTCGTGGAACGTGAAGGGCGCGTAGGTGCCCTCGGTGCCGATGCGCAGGGTCTTGGCGGCGCGAATCGCGTCGAGATCGTCGGCCTTCGCGGGCGCGCTGGCGGCTGCGCCGAGGAGCGCCGCGACGACGAACGCCGCGACGCGGCTGGCAGAGAAAAATCGCATTACAGTAGCTCCGAAAAGAAAACGCTGTTCTCGTGCGGCCGCCGCGCGTGATCTCGGCTGTCGAGGGACAAAGCAAAGAAGAGCTCGGCCGTACAGGAAAGCCGGTGCGCTTGTCGACTGCTCGGTGCGCGCGCCCCGGCCCGCGCCAGGATTGAGGCCGCGTGCTAAGAGGCGCCCGGATCCCGCCCGCGGACACGGTCGTCCGCCGGATGCGCGATCCCGGCAGGAGGATCGCGCATGACTTCGCCCGCCCACGCCTATCGCGGCGTCTTCCCGGTCGCCCCCACGGTCTTCGACGCGTCGGGCGCCCTCGACCTCGACGGGCAGCGCCGGGCCGTCGACTTCATGATCGACGCCGGCAGCCAGGGCCTGTGCATCCTGGCCAACTTCTCCGAGCAGTTCGTCCTCACCGACGACGAGCGCGAGCGGGTGATGCACGCCGTGCTGGAGCACGTCGCCGGCCGCGTGCCGGTGATCGTGACGACGACGCACTTCGCCACGCAGGTCTGCGCCGAGCGCTCGCGCCGCGCCCAGGCGGCCGGCGCCGCGATGGTGATGGTCATGCCGCCCTATCACGGCGCCACGATCCGCGTGCCGGAGCTCGGCATCGTCGACTTCTTCCGCGCGGTCTCGGACGCGATCGCGATCCCGATCATGATCCAGGACGCGCCGGTGGCGGGCACGCCGCTGTCGGCGCCGCTCCTGGCGCGCATGGCCCGGGAGATCGCGAACGTCGCCTACTTCAAGATCGAGACCGCCGGCGCCGCGTCCAAGCTCCGCGAGCTGATCGCGCTGGGCGGCGACGCCGTCGTGGGTCCGTGGGACGGCGAGGAGGCGATCACCCTGATGGCCGACCTCGACGCCGGCGCTACGGGTGCGATGACCGGCGGCGGCTACCCGGACGGCATCCGCCAGATCACCGACGCCTACGCGGCCGGCCGCCGGGAGGAGGCGATGGACGCCTACGCGCGCTGGCTGCCGCTGATCAACTACGAGAACCGGCAGTGCGGCCTGCTCGCCTGCAAGGCGCTGATGGCCGAGGGCGGGGTGATCGCGAGCGAGACCGCGCGGCTGCCGATCCAGCCCCTGCATCCGGCGACGCGGGCCGGCCTGATCGAGCTCGCCCGGCGGAACGACGCGCTGGTCCTGCGCTGGGGGCGCTGAGCCGGCGCGGGCGGGGACCGCACGGCGGCGGAAGAGCCGCCGGACCCCGCCCGGTTCACTGCGCCGCGGCGGCCGGCGCCCGGGTCCCGAGCACGCCCGCGAGCCGGCGCACCGCCTCCCGCGCCAGGTCCGGGCTGATGGCGAAGCACATCCGCACCAGACCCTCGCCCTCCGGCCCGAAGGCGGTGCCCGGCGCCACGCCGACCTTGGCCTCCCGCAGCAGGCGCAGCGCCAGCTCGAGGCTCGGCTCCGCGCCGCCCATCCGGGCCATGAGGTAGAAGGCCCCGTCCGGGGGCGCGACCGTGACGCCCGGCAGGCGCGACAGCCCCTCCACCAGGATCGACCGGGCCTCGGCGCAGCGGTCCACCATCGTGCGGATGAAGCCGTCGCCCTCCTCGAGGGCCGCGATGCAGGCGTGCTGGACGAAGGTCGGGATCGAGGTGGTGCTGTACTGCCCGAGCTTGGCGAAGGTCGGCGCGAGGCCGCGGGGATAGATCACCCAGCCGGCCCGCCAGCCGGTCATCGCCCAGTTCTTCGAGAAGGTGTTGGTCACGATCAGCCGGTCGTCCTCCGTGCAGATCTGCAGGAAGGACGGCGCGATCCGGTTGCCGTAGGTGAAGTGCGCGTAGACCTCGTCCGAGAGGATCCAGAGGCCGCGCTCCCGGGCGAGGTCGCGCAGGGCTCTCATCTCGGCGAGCGGCATGGTCCAGCCCGTCGGGTTCGAGGGCGAGTTCACCATGATCACCCGGGTGCGCGGCGTGATCGCCGCCGCGATGTCGGCGAGCGGCAGCGCGAAGCGCCCGTCCGGCAGGCGGCGGTACGGCACCGTCACGGGCACGCCGCCGGCGATGCGGACCGCCTCGCCGAGATTGGGCCAGGCCGGGGAGGGGATGATCATCTCGTCGCCCGGCTCCAGCAGCACCTGGGCCGCCTGCATGATCGCGTTCATGCCGCCCGCCGTGACGCCGAACCGGTCCGGCGGGATCTCCACGCCCCAGTGGCGGGCGTGGTAGGCGCCGAGCGCCGCGCGCAGCGTCGGCAGCCCCAGCGACGTCGTGTAGCGGGTGTGCCCGGCCAGCATCGCCCGGTGCGCGGCCTCGACGATGAAGGGCGGCGTCGGCAGGTCGCCCTCGCCGATCCACAGCTTCACCACCTCCGGGTCGTCGCGCCCGCGATCCGCCACGAGGCCGATCTGGCTCGTGCCGATGCCGCGGATGCGCGCCGAGAGCGCGGCGGCGAGATCGACGGGCGCGGCGGAGACGGGGGTGTCGGCCATGGGGGCGCGTGCTCTCCTTGCGTCGGGACGCGGCGTCCCGTCGCGCGGCGCGCGTCCAGGGGCCCGCGCGGTCCCGACCTGTAGGGAATGCCGCGACCCTGACGCGTTCGGGCGCGGACGTCCAGACCCCCGATGCCCGGATCGCCGCCGCGCGCCGGCGCGCGGCCCGACGCCGCGCGGGCTCCCGTGTGTTCCGACTTTTCAGATATTTCTGAAATTGCTATAGAACGAGTCGCGCCCAGAGCCGGAGGCCCGACGTGCTCGCCAACCTCGATCCCCTGATCCTCGCCCGCATGCAGTTCGGGTTCACCGTGGCCTTCCACATCGTGTTCCCGGCCTTCTCGATCGGCCTCGCGAGCTTCCTCGCCGTGCTGGAGGGGCTCTGGCTCGCCACCGGCCGCCAGGTCTTCATGGACCTGTTCAAGTACTGGATAAAGATCTTCGCGATCGCCTTCGCGATGGGCGTCGTGTCCGGGCTGGTGATGTCCTACCAGTTCGGCACGAACTGGTCGGTCTTCTCCGACAAGACCGGCCCTGTCCTGGGTCCGATGATGGCCTACGAGGTGCTGTCGGCCTTCTTCCTGGAGGCCGGCTTCCTCGGCGTGATGCTGTTCGGCATGACGAAGGTCGGGCCGCGGCTGCACTTCGCGGCGACGCTGATGGTGGCGTTCGGGACCTTCTTCTCGGCGTTCTGGATCCTGGCGGTGAACTCGTGGATGCAGACGCCGGCGGGCTACGGCACCAACGCCGAGGGCCAGTTCGTGCCGCTGGACTGGTGGGCGATCGTGTTCAACCCGTCCTTCCCGTACCGCCTCGTGCACATGGTGCTCGCCGCCTACCTCACCACCGCGCTGGTGGTGGGCGCGGTCGGCGCGTGGCACCTGCTGCGCGACCGGGCCAACCCGGCCGCCCGGACGATGTTCTCGATGGCGATGTGGATGGCCGCCCTGGTCGCGCCGGTCCAGATCCTCGCGGGCGACGCGCACGGCCTCAACACCCTGGAGCACCAGCCCGCCAAGGTCATGGCCATGGAGGGCCATTTCCGGAGCCACCCGGACGGCGCGCCGCTGGTGCTGTTCGGCCTGCCCGACCAGGAGGCCGGCACGGTGCGCTACGCGGTCGAGATCCCGAAGCTGTCCTCGCTGGTGCTGAAGCACGCCCTCGACGCGCCCCTGAAGGGGCTCGACAGCCTGCCGCGGGCGGAGTGGCCGCCGGTGCCGATCGTGTTCTGGTCGTTCCGCGTCATGGTCGGCCTCGGGATGCTGATGCTGCTCCTGGGCGCCCTGAGCCTCCTCGCCCGCTGGCGCGGCACCCTCTACGCGTGGCGCCCGCTGCACCGCTTCGCGGTGGCCATGGGCCCGGCGGGGTTCGTGGCGGTGCTGGCCGGCTGGATCACCACCGAGGTCGGGCGCCAGCCCTACACGGTCTACGGCCTGCTGCGCACCGCGCAGTCGGCCTCGCCGCTGCACGCGCCGGCGGTGGCGGCCTCGCTCACCGCCTTCGTGGTGATCTACTTCGCGGTCTTCGCCATGGGCACCGGCTACATCCTGCGCCTGATGGGCCAGCCCCCGCACGCCGGCGAGAGCGGGATCGAGCCCGGCGCGCCGATCCGGACGGCGGGCATCACGCCCGCCCCGGCGATCGATCCCGACCGTCACCTCCAGCCGGCCGAGTGAGGGACCCATGGCCTACAGCTTCGACCTCACGGTGGTCTGGGCGCTCGTGATCGCCTTCGCGGTCTTCGCCTACATCGTCATGGACGGGTTCGATCTCGGCATCGGCCTGCTGTTCCCGGTCCTGCGGCCGGGCGAGGAACGGGACACCGCCATGAACTCGGTCGCCCCGGTCTGGGACGGCAACGAGACCTGGCTGGTGCTGGGCGGCGGCGGCCTGTTCGCCGTCTTCCCCCTGGCCTACGCGGTGATCCTGCCGGCGCTCTACGCGCCGATCATCGCGATGCTCCTCGGTCTGATCTTCCGCGGCGTCGCCTTCGAGTTCCGCTGGCGCGATCCCCGCCACCGCGCCGCCTGGGACGTGGCCTTCGCGGGCGGCTCGCTGGTGGCGGCCCTCGCCCAGGGCATCGCGCTGGGCGCGCTGCTGCAGGGCATCGCGGTCGAGGGGCGGGCCTATGCCGGCGGCTGGTGGGACTGGCTCACGCCCTTCAGCCTCCTCGTCGGCGCGAGCCTCGTCGTCGCCTACGCGCTGCTCGGGGCGACGTGGCTGGTGATGCGCACCGAGGGCCTGCTCCAGGCGCGGGCCCGGCGCCTCGCCCTGCGCCTCACCGCGGCGACGGTCGCGGCCATCGCGCTCGTCAGCGCGGTGACGCCGTTCCTCCAGGGCCGCTACTACGAGCGCTGGCTGGCGATGCCGAACGTGCTCGTCACCGCGCAGGTGCCGCTGCTCGTGGCGCTCGCGGCCTTCGCCCTGTGGCGCACCCTGCGGGGCGGCGCCGAGCGGGCGCCCTTCCTGATCGCGCTGGGGCTGTTCGCCCTGACCTTCGCGGGGCTGGGCATCAGCATCTTCCCCGACGTCGTGCCGGGCCGGATCACGATCTGGCAGGCGGCCGCCCCCGAGGCGAGCCAGATTTTCCTGCTCGCCGGCGCGTCGGTGTTGATCCCGATCATACTGTCCTACACCGCGTACGCGTACTGGGTCTTCCGCGGCAAAGTCGACGCGCACGGATATCACTGATGGCACCCGCAGCAGCACAGCCCCTCTGGAAACGCCTCGCGTGGTTCGCGGGGCTCTGGGCCTCGAGCATCGTCGGCCTCGGCTTCGTCGCGACGGTCCTCCGGTATTGGCTCAAGAGCTGATAAGCCGGGGGGCGCCCGCCTGACCTCTCCCCGCGTCGGATCCCTGCCGTGCAGCTGCCCCCGCTCGTCCAGACCTTCGTGCTGCATTTCGGCGAGATGGGCTCGCGCTGGGGCATCAACCGGACCGTGGGGCAGATCTACGCCCTGCTGTTCGTGGCCGAGCGGCCGCTCAACGCCGACGAGATCGTCGAGCGGCTCGGCGTGTCGCGCTCGAACGTCAGCATGGGCCTGAAGGAGCTCCAGGCCTGGAACCTCGTCCGGCTCCAGCACAGGCCGGGCGATCGGCGCGACTACTTCACGACGCCCGAGGATATCTGGCAGATCGTCCGCACGCTGGTCGAGGAGCGCAAGAAGCGCGAGGTCGACCCGACGCTGACACTCCTGCGCGAGCTCCTGATGCAGGAGCCCGGGACCGAGGAGGAGCGGCACGCCCAGGCGCGGCTCCGGGAGATGCACGACCTCTTCGAGCTGTTCGCCGGATGGTACGCGGACGTGCGCCGCCTCGACACCGAGCGCCTCGTCCAGCTCCTGACTCTCGGCTCGAAGGTCCAGAAGGTGCTGGAGATGAAGGATCGCCTGACCCGCCTGCCGGGCCGGATCGGCGGCCGGTCGGCCAAGCCGGACTGACCCGGCCGCGCGGGGGCGGGCCCCCTCACGCCTCGACGAGCGCGCCCCGGTAGAGGGCGATGAGCGAGACGCCGATATGCTCGATATGGCGCCGCAGGCAGGCGGCCGCCTCGTCGGACTTGCCGGCCTCGCACAGGGCCAGGATCTGCGCGTGCTCCCTGACCGCGCGGGTCGCGTCCTCGGAGGTCGAGATCTGCAGCCGCGTCGGCCGCTCGCAATCCTGCAGGAGCGCGGACACGATCGCCAGGGAGCGCGGCCGGCCGGCGTGCCGGATCAGGTCGAGGTGGAAGCGGCTGTTCAGGTCGCCCCAGCGGAGGACCTGGCCGGTCTCCAGCGCCGCGCCGTACTCCTTCGAGAGCGCGTCGAGATCGCGGATGTCGTCGGGGGTCAGGTGCGGTGCCGAGAGCTGGAGCAGCTGCGGCTCGAGCTGAACGCGCAGCTGGAAGATGTCCTCGACCTCCTGGAGCGACAGGCCCGTCACGACCGCCCCGCGATGCGGCACGATCCGCACGAGCTTGCTGGCCTCCAGCTGCAGCAGGGCTTCGCGGACCGGGATGCGGCTGATCCCGAACTCCTCCGCCAGGGCGTCCTGGCGCAGCTGCACCCCCGGCGGCAGATCCCCGTTCAGGATCTGCTCGCGCAGGGAATCCGCGACGGCCGCCGCCACGGTCTTGTGCCGCAGCCGGTCGGGTGCGGGACGTCCAGGGCCCGTGGGGGACATCAGTGCCTCAGGAGAACAGTATACATGTATACAAGGGAGCCTCTTGCCCGGAAAACGCGCGTCTGTCCAATGCCAGATTGTCCCGAATAAACCTGAGGTTAGTTGGGTCGACGAATTGCACGGGGACCGCGAGCCGCGGTTGTCGCCCGGAGCGCCGAGCAGCAAGGACCGCGCCGCGATTCGGACCCGTGCGACGCGCCGATAGCGCAGGCGCAGGACCCCGACACTGATCCAGGTGAGTGACGCGCACGGATCGGGGCCGGCGGCGGGGAGGGCGCCGGCGCGCGGCTCACCGGTCCGCCGGGTCGCGCCGCGGCTGCGGAGCGGCCCAGGGCGCCTGGCCGAGGGCCTGGCCGAGATGGGCGATTAGCGCCGTCACCCGGGCCGGCCTCGGGTCGCCCGGGGGCGTCACGAGGTGCAGGGCGATCGGCGGCGGCGACCAGGCCGGCAGCACCCGCTCGAGGCGCCCGGATTCGAGGTCGTCCCAGATCATGAAGTCGGGCTGCAGGGCGAGGCCGAGCCCGGCCCGCAGCGCCGGCGCCAGCGCCTCGGCGTTGTTCGCCCGCAGCTGGCCCGCCGGCACCACGACGGCCTCCGCGCCGCTCCCGTCCACGAATCGCCAGCGGTCGGGCGTCGGCAGGTAGGCGTAGCCGAGGCAGGTGTGGCGGACGAGGTCGTCCGGGTGCTCGGGCCGGCCGTGGCGGTCGAGATAGGCGGGGGTGGCGACCAGCGAGCGGCGGATCTCGCAGAGACGGCGCGCGCGCAGGGAGGAATCGGGCAGGGCCGCGATGCGCAGCCCGATGTCGAACCCGCCGCCGACGAGGTCGACGACCGCGTCCGACAGGTGGAGATCCACCGACACGGCCGGGTACTCCCGGAAGAAGGCCGGCAGGATCGGCGCCACGTGCATCACCCCGAAGGTCATCGGCGCTGCGAGCCGCACCAGCCCGCGCGGCTCCGCGGCACCGGCCGTGGCGAGGGCTTCCGCGGCCTCGCCCTCGGCCAGGATGCGCGCGGCGCCGTCCTTGGCGGCCTGCCCGGCCTCGGTGAGGGCGAGCTTCCGCGACGTGCGGTTGAACAGGCGGGCGCCGATCCGCAGTTCGAGCCGGCTCACCGCCTTCGAGACCGTGGCCTTCGACAGGCCGAGCTCCGCGGCGGCGCGCCCGAATGAGCCGGTCTCCACCACCTTGGCGAACACGGCCCAGGCCTCGAAATCGGGCAGTCTCATCAGCCATTTCCAGAAACGATAGGTTTCCATCGTTTCTATTTTCGCGGCTCATGGCAAGGGGCACATTCCCGTCATCGCAACAGGCCGCCCGTCGCGGCCTTCCGTCGGGAGACATCGCCATGGTTCAGACCGGCCTCCACCACGTCACGGCCTTCTCCGGGCCGGCCCTGCGCAACCTCGACTTCCACACCCGGATCCTCGGGCTGCGGCTGGTGAAGAAGACCGTCAACTTCGACGATCCGGGCACCTACCACCTGTACTACGGCGACGCGGCCGGTCGGCCCGGCACGATCCTGACCTTCTTCCCCGTCGAGCACGCCGCGCCGGGCCGCGTCGGGATCGGCGAGACCCAGGAGACCGCCTTCCGGGTCCCCCGCGCCTCCATCGGCTGGTGGACCCACCGGCTCATCGAGAAGGGCGTCGCCCACGAGCCGCTGGTCCAGGTCTTCGGCGCGCCGACGCTGCGCTTCCGCGACCCGGACGGCATGATGCTCGCGCTGGTGGGCGTGGAGGTCGGCGACGCGGAGGGCTGGGCGTCGAGCGAGGTGCCGGCCGAGCACGCGATCCGCGGCCTGCACGGGGTGACCCTCCTCCTCGACAGGGCCGAGCCGACCGCCGCGATCCTCACGGAGGTGCTCGGGCTGGCGGAGGTCGGCCGCGAGGGCAACCTGATCCGCTTCGCGGGCAGCGCCGAGCTAGGCGGTCTCGTCACCCTGCGGGCCGTCGGCGGGTTCCTGCCCGGCCGCCCGGGGGCCGGCTCGGTCCACCACATCGCGTTCCGGGCGGCGGACGACGCCGCGCAGGCCGCGATGGGCCGGGCTCTCGAGGCACGGGGGCTCCACGTCACCGAGCAGCGCGACCGCCAGTACTTCCGCTCGATCTACTTCCGCGAACCCGGCGGCGTGCTGTTCGAGATCGCCACCGACGCGCCCGGCTTCGCGGTGGACGAGCCGATCGAGGCCCTCGGCCAGGCCCTCAAGCTCCCCGCCGGCCTGGAGCCGCACCGGGCCGAGATCGAGGCCGTGCTGCCCAAGGTCGCCTGAGCCGCGACCACCACGCCCGCCCCGCGCCCGCGCGGGGTGGGACCTCTCCCCGCCACCCGTGAGGCCATCATGACCCAGGACACCGCCGGCTTCATCCACCGCTTCGAGCCCGGTCCCGACACCGCGCGTCCGCTGCTGCTCCTCCACGGGACCGGCGGCGACGAGAACGACCTCCTGCCCCTCGGCCGCACGGTCGCGCCGGAGGCCGCCCTGCTCGCGCCCCGCGGCGCCGTCAGCGAGAACGGCATGCCGCGCTTCTTCCGGCGCCTGGCCGAGGGCGTCTTCGACGAGGCGGACCTGCGCCGCCGCACCGGCGACCTCGCGGCCTTCGTGGCGGCCGCCCGGACGCGGTACGGGATCGGGGCGCCCCTGGCGCTGGGCTTCTCGAACGGCGCCAACATCGCCGCGTCGCTGCTGCTGCTCCGGCCCGAGACCCTGGCGGGCGCTGTCCTGCTCCGCCCGATGGCCCCGTTCGCCGAGCCGCCGGTCGCGGATCTCGCCGGCCGGCCGGTCCTGATCCTCTCCGGGGCGATGGACCCGATCGTGCCCGCGGAGAATGCGCGGCGCCTCGCGCAGCAGCTCACCGCGGCCGGAGCCCGCGTCGAGCACCGGATCCTGCCGGTCGGCCACGGCCTGTCGCAGGCCGATATCGGCCTGGCGCTGAACTGGCTTCGCGGCCTCGCACTTCCCGAAGCGGCCTGACTCGGCCGCGCACGACAGGACGGAGCGTTCGACGATGTCCCCGATCTCCTCTTCCAGCGCGACCGCCCTGCTGCCGGTGACCGGCCGGGTCCTGATGAGCGCGATCTTCCTCGTGAGCGGCGCCGGGAAGCTCGCGGCCCCGGCCGCGACGCTCGCCACCATCGAGGCCGCCCACCTGCCGCTGCCGCCTCTCGCCTACGCGGCGGCGACCGGCGTGGAGGTCGTCGGCGGGCTGCTGCTCGTCGCCGGCTACCGCACCCGGCCGGTCGCCCTGGTCCTCGCGCTCTTCGCGGTGGCCACCGCGGTGACCTTCCACGCGGCCCTCGGCGACCAGAACCAGATGTTCCACTTCCTGAAGAACCTCGCCATGGCCGGCGGCTTGCTTCAGGTCGCGGCCTTCGGGGCCGGCCCGCTCAGCCTCGACGCGCGGCAGGGCCGGGCCTGACCGGTCCGGCGATCCGCGCGACCCTTGCCTCTCGCCCTCCACCTTTCGACCCCCGCCCTTCGACCCTCGGGAGACCACGATGCCCTACTTCACCGCGCAGGACGGGACCCAAATCTACTACAAGGACTGGGGCACCGGGCAGCCGGTGGTCTTCAGCCACGGCTGGCCGCTCAACGGCGACGCCTGGGAGGACCAGATGCTGTTCCTCGCGGAGCGCGGGTTCCGGGTCATCGCCCATGACCGGCGCGGGCACGGTCGCTCCGGGCAGCCCTGGTCGGGCAACGACATGGACACCTTCGCGGACGACCTCGCCGGGCTGATCGCCCATCTCGACCTGCGCGACGCGGTGCTGGTCGGCCACTCCACCGGCGGCGGCGAGGTCGCCCGCACCCTCGGGCGGCACGGGACGGCGCGCGTCGCCAAGGCGGTCCTGGTCGGGGCCGTGACGCCCCAGATGGTCCGGACCGACGCGAATCCGGGCGGCCTGCCCCGGGACGTGTTCGACGGGATCCGGGACTCGGTCCTGCGCGACCGGTCGCAGTTCTTCAAGGACCTGAGCGGCCCGTTCTACGGCGCCAACCGTCCCGGCGCCGCGGTCAGCGACGGTATGCGGGACACGTTCTGGATGCAGGGCATGATGGCCGGGCTGCGGAACGTGCACGCCTGCGTGGCGGCCTTCTCGGAGACCGACTTCACCGAGGACCTGACGCGCATCGACGTGCCGACCCTGCTGGTGCACGGCGACGACGACCAGATCGTGCCGATCGACGCCGCGGCGCGCGCCGCCGTCAAGCTCGTGCCGAACGCCGTGCTGAAGGAGTATCCGGGCGCCCCGCACGGCCTGGCCGCCACCCACAAGGACCGGCTGAACGCCGACCTGCTCGCCTTCATCCAAGGTTGAGGAGACCGGCGGCCTTTCCCGCGCCGGCCCGGGCTCCTAAAGCCTGCGACGGGCCGCGCCGCGCGGCCGGTCATCCCGAACCTCCGCACGGATCCCCGCATGCCGACCTCCGCCGCACCGCTCGCCCTCGGGATCATCGGCGGGGGCATCATGGGTGAGCGCCTGCTCGGCGCGATCCACGGGGCGGCGGACTCGCCCGTGCGGGTCGCGGCGATCTGGGACCCGGCCCCGGAGGCCCTGGCCCGGATCGGCGCGGCGTTCCCGGCGGTGCCGCGGGTGGCCGATCCCGCCGCCGTCGTCGCGGCGAGCGACTGCGTCTACGTCGCCTCGCCGCCCGCCTCGCATCTCGGCTACGCCCGCGCCGCCCTGGCGGCCGGCCGGAGCGTCTTCTGCGAGAAGCCGCTGGCCATCGACCGCGCCGACGCCCGCGCCTTCGTGGCGGAGGCGGGGGGCGCGGGCGCGGTCAATTTCCCGTTCGCCTCGTCGCCGGGCGTCGCCACCCTCGAGCGCTGGATCGCGGCCGGCGCGGTCGGCACGCCCCGGACGCTCACCGTGGCGGTGGCCTTCGCCCGCTGGCCCCGCCCGTGGCAGGCCGACGCCGCCCGCTGGCTCGACGCGCGCGGCGAGGGCGGCTTCACCCGCGAGGTGGTCTCGCACTTCCTGTTCCTGGCCCGCCGCCAGCTCGGCCCGCTCGCGGGGCTCGCCGGACGGATCGCCTTCCCGGAGCCGGGCCGGTCCGAGCGCGCGATCGACGTGACGCTCACGGCGGGCGGGATCCCCGTCACCCTGACCGGCCGGGTCGGGGGCGTCGAGGCCGACGACCACAACACGTGGACGCTGGAGGGCGACGCGGGCGCCGTCCGGCTGCGCGACTGGGCCATCGCCGAGCGTCGGGGCGCCGACGGGCGGTTCGAGCCGGAGCCCGACGCGATCCCGAACGAGCGGCTGCGGCCGATCACCCTCCGGCGCCAGCTCGAGGGCGTCGTCCGCATGGCGCGCGGCGAGCCCCACCACCTCGCCACCTTCGCGGAGGCGCTCGACGTGCAGGAGGTCGTCGAGGCTATCCTGGCGCTGTGAGGGCGGAGGCCCTCGGACCCTGTCCGGGTGATGGCTTCGGCCCCGCCGCCCTGGCGGGCGGAGCGAAGCGATCCAGGGGCGCAACCCTCGAAGGGAGCGCGCCGCCCGAGGGCCCGTCCGCCACCCGCGTCGTCAGCTTGGGCACGACCGCGACGATGACGGTACCAGAGGCAGCGTATATGCGCCCGGTCGCTCGGAGTGTGAGGCAAACCCCGTGCAAGGATCCCAGGAGCGGCTGATCGGGAAGTGCGATCGCATGCTCCCATGATCGCGGTTCGCTACATCTCACAGAGCTGACCTTACAGACTCGAAGATCGCCCCCGGCAAGATTCGGCGAGGAATGCTTGAGATAGTCTGCGCGCCAACAGTGATGATCTGCACTGTCGTGCAGCGGGATGCTTGACGAACTAAGACGATTGTCCTACCGTCATCTCCGGCAACGTTGCTGTGGTTGCAGCTGAAGTATCAGTGGCGGTCTATCGAGCATGACAGCCCGGCGACTCCATGCGGGCTCGGAATCTGAAATCGGTCCGGATCGATCATTGGCGGGCCGATACGATCGTAAGATCGTAAAACGCGGCTCGGCTGCAGCGAACATAGCTGTTGTCAAAGGAAACATCAGACATTTCACGTCTTTTTAGGAGCCGTTGAATGAGTGCTGCCATTTCCTCTCTGACGACATCTCGCCTTCTGACAGTGCCCCTGCCGACTGATCGTTTGGCAGCGCCTTCTCTGGACGATGTCGAAACAACACAGCTGAAGCAGTCGGCCGATCCGCGATCGACTCTGACGCTGTCTCCGGCAAGCAGAGATTTAATATTTTAAACTGCAAACATGCCGCAAAATCCGGGTGATGACCTTCCTCCCAATAATCCAGTCGACAACCCGCCGGAAATCATTCCGAACCCTCCGGACTACCCGGAGCCAACTCCAATGCTTCCCTATGATCCCCCGCCGTATGGTCCGGGGTATCCTGGCGACGAGCATTGAAATAGAGGATTATAAATCTTGGCAGGCGCTCTTCGGGGTGCCTGCCCACAATCGCATTAGGTCATATGAAATATTTCTGCACGATTTTGTCTGTGCTTGTTTGCATCGTAGTATTATTGCATTCAGTTTCGACATCGTATGCGAGCAAAGTATTTGAATATTCACACGTAGGTATATATGAAAAAGATCAATTTGTTTGTCGAGGGCTGAAAATCGGCAACGATATCATAACGGCGGCCCATTGTTTTCGAGGTAGAGAGGGGCTCGGAGTTAGATATTTTGTCGGCAGTCGGGTCGGATTTTCTGAAGTCTCGAGAGTAAAAACTTTGTATTCTCGCTCGCCCATTACTGACATAGCCATATTTCAGGCGAATACCCCTCTCGCGGCCGAAGTCGATGGCGTTATCGCCATCGGGGATGCTGAGCCGATCGAGAATTTCAATGACGAGCAGAGTTTCTCAATCGAATTAAAGACATTTGACGCCAGCGGACATGACGCGCGTTCCCGGATCGTCGAAATTGTGCCGATGCATTACTCGAAGGGATACGATGATGTCGTCCTTCTGTCTCTCGATAAGCAGAGCCGTATCAGTCTTCCTGGTCCGAAAAGCGCCGGATCGATGGCGTTTTCGATCAACATGCATGAGAACATGATCGTCGATCGCTCGGATTTGATATGCCAGGGCCAGTCAGGGTCGCCGGTCTTTGCGCGCAAGAATGGTGTAAAGTATCTTATAGGCATTCTTATTCGCGGGCAGCCGAATGGATACTATAACACCGTTCTGTGCGGAAACGGAGCTTATGCTCTCCGACTTGATGGTGCGGCCGGAGCTTGGATAAGAAAGAATTTGGATCCGACGGACTAGGGTTTGGACTCGTTCTGCACCAGAAGGCGATGACGGCAGCCAGGGCGACGGTTGAGGCGTCGTTGCGGGCGAGCGTGTCGTATCGCGTGGCTATGCGGCGGAAGTCCTTGAGGTAATTGAAGGTTGCCTCGATGCGCCCGCGGTCCCGGTCGTGCCGCTTGTCGTGGTGGATCCTTCTCTTGCTGCCGCGCTTGCACAGGTCAGCGCGCAGCCCGTCGGCGTCGTAGCCCTTGTCGGCGCTCAGGCGGCGGATCCGGCCGGGCGCTTCGGCCAGGACGGCCGGAGCGGCGGTGACGTCGCCGGCGTTGCCGGGCGTCAGCCGGAGAGCGCCGGGCCGGCCGAGGACTGCGGTGATCGCTCCCGTCCCGCCGTCCTCGCGAGCGGAGCGAAGCGATCCCGTCGGCGCGACGCCGGCTGATGTCACCCGGCTCCGGGATCGCTTCGCTGCGCTCGCGAGGACGGTGCGGGTCCGTCACCCGGTCGCCTCAGCCGGATACCCTCTCAGACCTCGAGCAGGTCGATCAGGAACGGGATCAGCGGCGCGTCGGCCGGCGGCATGGCGAGATCGCGCAGCGCCTTCGGCCGGACCCATCTGAGCGCCTGCCCCTCCATCGGGCGCGGCGTGCCGGTCCAGCGCCGGCAGACGTAGAGCGGCATCAGAAGGTGGAAGTCCGGATAGGCGTGGCTGGCGAAGGTGAGCGGCGCGAGACACGGCTCCTCGACCCGGATGCCGAGTTCCTCGGCGAGCTCCCGGATCAGCGTCTGCTCGGGACGCTCGCCGGGCTCGACCTTGCCGCCGGGGAACTCCCAGAGACCGGCGAGCTGCTTGCCCGCCGGGCGCTCGCTCACCAGGACGCGGCCGTCGACGTCGACGAGGGCGACGGCGACCACGAGGAGCAGGCGCAGGGGCGCGGCCGCGGGGGCGCTATCGGGCGCGCTCACTGCGCCACCGCGAAGGTGGCCGAGACCTCGGAGGACATCTGGATCGTGCCCGCCTCGAGGGGCACCCGCCGCCCCTTGGCGGCCATCGGGGCCGCGCGGGCCATCTCCGGCGCCGGGCGGTACGGCGTGGCGGCCGCGGTGCTCAGCGTGCAGAGCGGGCCGAGCTTGGCGCCGACCGCCTCGGCGAGGGCCTCGGCCCGGCTGCGGGCGTCCCGGGTCGCCGCCACCTGAAGGGCCGCCTCGCTCTTGTCCGGGTCGCGCAGCCCGAAGCTGACGCCGTCGATGCGGTTGGCGCCGGAGTCGAGGGCCTGCCGGAGCAGGTCGCCGAGGCGGTCCATGTCGGCGAGCCGGACCGTGACGAGGTTGCCGGCGCGGTAGCCGTCGGGCTCCTCGGTGACGGCGCCCCCCGGCCGGGCGACGGGGCGGGTCGCCGCCTGCAGGGTGACGGCGGCGGTGCCGATATCGGCCGGCGGGACTCCGAGGGCGCGGGCCTGCGCCGAGACGCCGGTCACCGCCTTCGAGGCCGCGTCGAGGGCGGCCGCCGCACTCGCCCCGCGCGCCTCGATGCCGACGGTCACCTCGGCGAAGTCCGGCGCCCGCATCTCCGACGCGCGCCCGACGACGCTGATGTGGCGCTTGCACGCCGCGTCGTCGGCCCGCGCCGCGGTCGCGAGGCCCAGGACGAGGAGGGCTCCGGACAGGAGCGCCCTCACGAGCGGTAATCCCCGTTGATCTCGACGTAGGCCTTGGTCAGGTCGCAGGTCCAGACGCGGGCGGTGCCGTCGCCCAGGCCGAGATCGACCCGGACCGTGATCTCCGGTTCGCGCATCACGGCGCTCGCCGCCGCCTCGCTGTAGTCGGGGTCGCGGGCGCCCTGGACGGCCACCCGCACGTCGCCGAACCAGATCGCGAGCCGGTCGCGGTCGGCGGGCTCGCCGGCCTTGCCCACGGCCATCACCACGCGGCCCCAGTTGGCGTCCTCACCGGCCACCGCGGTCTTCACCAGCGGCGAGTTGGCGATCGACATGGCGATGCGGTGCGCGGAGGCGTCGCTCTCGGCGCCGGTGACCCGCACGGTGACGAACTTGCGCGCGCCCTCGCCGTCCTTGGCGACGAGCTGGGCCAGCTCGATCAGCAGGCCGTCGAGCGCCTCCCGGAAGCCGGCGAGCCGCGCGTCGGCGGGATCAGTGACCGCCGGGTTGCCGGCCCTGGCGGTGGCGAACAGCATCAGCGTGTCGGAGGTGGAGGTGTCGCCGTCCACGGTCACGCAGTTGAAGCTGGTCTTCGTCCCCGCGGACAGGAGCGCCTGCAGCACGTCCTGCGGCAGGACCGCGTCGGTGAAGACGAAGGACAGCATCGTCGCCATGTCGGGGGCGATCATGCCGGCGCCCTTGGCGATGCCGTTGATCGTCACGCGGACGCCGTCGATCTCGGCCGTGCGGGTGGCGAGCTTCGGGAAGGTGTCGGTGGTCATGATCGCCCGGGCCGCCGCGGTCCAGGCGGCCGGCCCGTCCTCGGCCCGCGCCGCGCAATCCGCGAGCACGCCGGCGAAGCGCTCCGCCGGGAGCGGCTCGCCGATCACGCCGGTCGAGGCGACGTAGACCTCGCGCGCGGTGCAGCCGGCCGCCGCCGCGGCGATCTCGACGGTGCGCGCCACCGCGTCGCGCCCGAGGCGGCCCGTGAAGGCGTTGGCGTTGCCGGAATTGACCACGAGCGCCCGCGCCGACCCGTCCGCCAGGGCGTCGCGGCACCAATCCACCGGCGCCGAGGGGCATTTCGACCGGGTGAACACCCCCGCCGCCCGGGTCCCCGACTCGAGGGCGACGTAGAGCACGTCGGTGCGGCCGCTGTAGCGGATCCCCGCCTGGGCGGTCGCGATTCGCACCCCCGGCAGGGGCGGCAGGTCGGGCATCGCGGTCGGCGCCAGCGGGGAGACGGGAGGGGCTTTCGCGGACGACATCGGCTCGGGCTCCGGCAGCGCGCGGCACAGGTTCCGCGGCGGCCCGGTGTTGCCCGCGCGACCCCTCCGGCGTCAACTCCGTGCCTAGCCTATGGTCAGGCTGCCGGAGTGCATCGCCTTTGTGCAACGGCGGCGCCGAATGCGGCGCGATCACGGCGCCGGGCTTGCGTGGGGATTGCATCCCAGCTTAGCATGCTGCATCGCAAAGCCAGCGCGAAGTCGAGTGCGGAATGCCCCCAGCCGACGTCGAGACTGCCTCGAGCAGCCTTCCCCAGGGCAGCTGCTACCGGATCCAGGTCCTGGTGGTGGGCCGCCACAAGCGCTGGCGCGACGAGGTCTCGACCCAGGTCCGGATGCTGGGCTATCAGGTCACCGCCTGCGACCGCGGCGTCGACGCCATGACGGTTCTGGCCCTGGGTCTCCCGGTCGACGTGATGGTGGTCGACACCGCGCTGCAGGGCGGCCTGTGCTGCGCGCAGCTCGCCGTCGAGTCCCGGGCCCTGCGCCCGGCCCTGCGCATCATCCTCGCCAGCGACCCGGTCGACGCGGTTGGGCCGGACGCGTCGGCCCGCGTGCCGGACGCGCTGCTCGTCCGGCGCGACCAGCTCCAGAACGGGATGGTCGCCACGACCATGCGCGAGGCGCTGGCGAACCGCGCGGCCTGAAGTCCGGCGCGACGGCCCGAGAAGGCTCGCGACGCGGCGCTCGAATCGTGCCCGACGCGACTCACGGCGTCGCCGCGCCTCCGCGCAGGTTCGGGACTGCCGCGATCGGAACTTCCCGCCCGATGTCAGCAACGCGCGCGGCGCCGCGCGGCGATCCAGATGCAGCACCCGCGTGATCCGGTGAGAGGGATCCGCGCGGAGTTCTGACGCGGCTCGGCAGCGGACACGCGCAAGGCGAAGCTGTCGGGCGGCCCGGGACGCGCGGTCAGAACTGGTCCATCGCGGCGAGAACGCCCCGATTGCCGTCTGCGCGCGCGGCCCAGGGTCTGCGGCCGCCTCGTCCGGCCGAGATATCAAGTCTATTCTCGGACAGGGACACCCTATATCTATAGTACAAGTTGAACTTGATCGAGTGACACGATGTTGTCATGATCGTGTCGTCTATCATCCGGCCGAGAAATTGGCTTGTTCTGTGGAAGATACGCCTGTGACAATTGGGATACGCGCGCGCGTCTACGCGGGATTTGCAGTGCTCGTCATGATCACGGGCATCATCGGTGCATTCGCGATCTACCAGCAGGGTGTGATCAGTGCTGACCACGCGCTTCAGGAGCGGGTGGAGCGGGGTGCACAATCGGTCCTGCTGATCGACGGTCATGCCGCGCGCCTCATCGGAGCTGCCGAACGGTACCGGCTCCAGCCGGATCCCGATCTGATCGTCGCGATGGAGCAGACCCGGCGGGCGATCGAGCAGACCTGCGACAAGTACTTCTCGCTGGCCATCACGGACGGAGGGCGGAAGCTGTACGACGACATGCGGGAAGCCGCCCGCGCGATGAAGCCGGAGCTGGAGCGCCTCGCGGCCACGGGTGCGAGCCTGCGTGAGGCCAGGGCGAGACTCTACGAGACCGGCAATACCCTCACGGTCCTTCTCGGAAACATGCTCGCGGACGTGCGCGCCCGGGGCGGCGAGGCGATGCTGGCGCGGACCGAGCACATCGAGAATGCGATCCTGCGGTCCCGCATCGCGTCGGCCCGCTTCGTGATCGGCCTGGATCCGCAGGATCGCAGCGCCTTCGAGCAGCGGGCCGAGCAGGCTCTGGCGACCCTGGACGCGTTCAAGGACACGCAGGGCGGCGCGGCCTTCGCGCAGCAGCTCAGGGCCGTCCGCGACGCGCTGATCGCCGCCGCGGCCGGCTTCCGCGCGTACGATCAGGCGGTGGCGTCGGCGAAGGCGACGTTCGAGACCGGGATCAAGCCCCACGCCGACGCGATCGACCGGCTCGGCGTCGCGCTGCGCGACCGGATCGTGGCCGCCGGCGAGCGGATTTCCCGGGACACCGCGCTGGCCGCCTCGCGGGCCCGGTACATCCTGATCGGTCTCGTCGCCGCGGCCCTGCTCCTCGGCGGTGTCCTGGCCCTCGTGCTGGCCCGCAGCATCATCCGGCCGGTCGCCGGCATGACGGAGGCGATGACGCGGCTGGCCGGCGGCGACCTTCAGGTCGCCGTGCCGCACCGCGACGCGCGCGACGAGATGGGCGCGATGGCCAAGGCCGTCGACGTCTTCCGCCAGAACGCCGTCGCCCGGGTCGAGCTGGAGGCGGCGCAGGCCGCCGAGCGGGAGGCCCGCCTGCGCCGGGCCGAGCGGGTCGAGCAGCGGGTCCAGACCTTCCAGCAGAAGATCGCCGCCTCGCTCGACATCGTCACGGCGGCGACCAGCGAGCTCGACGCGACCGCTCAGGCGATGACCCAGGTGGCCGAGAATACCAATAGCCAGGCGATGACGTCGAGCTCGGCCGCCGCGCAGACCTCGGCGAACGTCCAGACCGTCGCGTCGGCCGCCGAGGAGATGGTCTCCTCTCTCCAGGAGATCGAGCGGCAGGTCGTGCGCTCCAACGAGGTGGCCGGTCACGCCGCCCACGAGGCCGAGGCGACCAACGCCGCCATGGCGGGCCTGCGCGCGGCCGCCGAGCAGATCGGCGCCGCCGTGGTCATGATCTCCGGCATCGCGAACCAGACCAACCTGCTGGCCCTCAACGCCACCATCGAGGCGGCGCGGGCCGGCGAGGCGGGGCGCGGATTCGCGGTCGTGGCCTCCGAGGTGAAGGAGCTCGCCGCGCAGACGGCGCGGGCCACCGGGGAGATCGGCGGCCAGATCGCCGCGATCCAGGCGTCCTCCGGGCAGGCCGCGGAGGCGATGGCGCAGATCGCCCGCACGATCGCCGCCGTGAACGAGATCAGCGGCGCCATCGCGGCGACCGTGGTGCAGCAGACGGCGGCGACCGGCGAGATCTCGCGCAATGCCGGCGAGGCCGCGCGGGGCACGGAGGGGGTCTCGGCCAGCGTCGCGCGCGTGCTGGCCGCCGCTCAGGAGGCCGGCAGCGCCGCCGCGCAGGTCCAGAGCGCGGCGTCCGAACTGGCGACCCAGTCCCTGACGGTCAAGCGCGAGGTCGCCAGCTTCCTCAGCGATATCCAGGCCGCGTGAGCGGGCGGCCTAGATCGCGGCGGCGGGATCGGTCTCGTCGCCGTCGCGGCTCCGCCGCTCGCGCGGCCGCCGATCCAGGAACGAGCGGCCGATGGCGCGCAGCGGCGCCGTGAGCCGGCGGACATCCTCGGCCCGCTCCATGATGCGCTCGCCGTTGCGGATCTCCTTGTCGAGCCGCGCCATCGTCCGGGCCAGGGCCGGATCATCGTCGTCCAGCCAGACCTGGGTCACGCGGGCGAAGGCGATGACCACGCCCTGCAGCTTGAGCTGCCCGAGCGAACCCTCGGTGTCGATCCCGGCCGCCGCCAGCATGTAGCGGTGCGAGTTCAGCATGACGCCGTTCAGCGCCAGCATCGAGAGCGGCTCGCCGCGGAGCGCGTAGGCGATCCGGCGCAGTGCCGGCTTGTAGGGCTCCATGGCGTCGAGGCGGCGCATCAGCACGTCGAACAGCCGCTCCCGGCTCGGCTCCTCCTCCAGGCCCGTGAGGTCGCCCTCCAGAACCTTGCGGTCGATGATGCGGGTCAGGCCGCCGAGGACAGCCCCCTTCGAGGGGAAGAGGTCGCGCAGCTCGGCCAGCGTGAGGCCGGCCTCGCGGGCGATGTCGCTGACCTCGATGTCGTTCCAGGGCTGCTCGGCGGCGAGGCGCATCAGGGCCTCGACGGCGGCCTCCCGGGGCGGCAGCTTCGGCGCACCGCCCTTCGCCCCCGCATCGGCAGCTTCGGCCGCACCGGCCCGGGCGGCCCCCGGCGCGACGCCCTCGGGCGCGACGCTCGCGTGGGCAGCGCTCTCTTGATCGGTGCCCGCCTTGGCGGGGCTCGCGGCCTTGCGGGGCCGCTTGGAGGGGGCTTTGCTGTCGGTCATGAGTCGGTCGCCCGGTCTGATCGGTCGTGTCGCCTCATGTAGGCGGACGGGCCGCGAAGGGCAGGTCCGTCGCGCGGCCATGCCGCACGGACGCTGCCCGATGTCAGCCCCCGCCATCAGCCCGATGTCAGCCGGACAGTTCCCCCGCCCGCCGACGGGCCGCGGCCACGGCCTCCCGCATCAGCGCGCCGAGGCCGTCCGGCCGCATCAGCACCTCGAGGGCCGCCGCGGTCGTGCCGCCGGGCGACGTGACGTTGCGGCGCAACTCCGCCGCCTCGGCCGGGCTGGCATCGAGGAGCGCGCCGGCCCCCGCCACGGTCGCCCGGGCGAGGCTGCGGGCGACCTCAGGTTCCAGGCCGGCCGCGATGCCGGCCTCCGCCAGGGTCTCGGCCAGCAGGAAGACGTAGGCCGGTCCGGAGCCCGAGACCGCCGTCACCGCGTCGATCTGCGCCTCGTCGGCGAGCCACGCCACCGCGCCGTTCGCGGCGAGCAGCGCCTCGGCGGCCGCCCGCTGCGCCGGGGTGACCTCGGGGCTCGCGCAGGCGCCGGTGGCGCCCCGGCCGATGCTCGCCGGGAGGTTGGGCATCGCCCGGACGATCGCGCGCGCCCGCGGCAGCCGGCCGCGGAGATCCGCGACGGTCTTGCCGGCCAGGATCGAGACGAGGAGCGTGTCGCGGCCGATGAGCCGGTCGAGCCCGGGGGCCGCCGTGTCCAGGCCCTGCGGCTTGATCCCCAGGACCAGGACGGCGCCGGGCTCGGGGTCGGTCGGGTTCAGGGCGATGCCCCGCTCGGTGCAGAGATCCACGATCGGGCGCGCGGGCACCGGGTCGACGATGGTGGTGCGGCGCGGGTCGAGGCCCGCGTCCAGCCAGCCCGCCAGCATCGCGCCGCCCATCTTGCCGGCCCCGGCCAGGACCAGGGAGGCGGGCATCCGCGCCGTCGAGGCGCCCGGCCCGGTCACGCCTCGCCTTCGGTCTCGAACAGGACGGCGTCGAGGGCCTCGCGGGCGCTCTTGCCGGCCCAGAGGACGAACTGGAACGCCTGGAAGTAGCGCTCGCAGGCGTCGACCGCCGTCCTCATCATGGTGGCGCATTGCGGATGGGTCGGGACGGCGCCGCCGGTCAGCAGCAGCGCGTGCCGGAACATCACCACGCTGTCGGTCGTCCAGAGGTCGAAGTGGCCGACCCAGAGCTGCTCGTTGATCAGGGCGATGAGGCGCATCACCTCGGTGCGCTGCCGCTCCGGCACCTTGAGGTCGAAGGCGCAGGCGACGTGCAGCGCCTCGACGTCCTCGATCCACGTGAAGGCGACGTTGTAGTCGGTCCAGCGACCGGGGCTCGTGACCGACATCTCGTCGGTCTCGGCCCGGTCGAAGATCCAGTCGCGCAGGGAGGCCAGCCGCTCGACGACGTCGAGCGGATGCTCGTTCCGGTCCGGGTCGTGGAAGTCGACGTTGAGAAGCGGCATGACGATCCAAATGGACGGCCCGGACGAGATCCGGCCCGACGTGGCGGTGACGCGAAACCGGAGCGCGAGAACACTCCGAGAACTTGAACGACCGGCAGATCTAGGCCGGCGGTGATGCGATCGACTGTCGAAGCTCTGCGGACATCGCCCCGCTGCCCCCGAATCACCCTATGCCCGACTATAGACCGGCCGTGACTCGCGACACAAAGTGCAGGTCACATTCAGTGAACAGGAAACCGGATCGTCGACGCCGCTTCCTGTGTAAAAGCCCGCGGCGTTGCCGCGGAGACTCAGACCACCTCGCTCAGGCCCGCGGCGCCCGCTCCGGCGCTGCCGGCTCGCGCCTCCAGGGCCGCCACGCGGGCCTTCAGGGCCTCGTTCTGCGCCTGCAGCTGGGTCACGAGGTCGCGGAGCACGTCGAGCTCCTCGCGCGAGGCGATGTCGAGGTCGCGGACGACGCGCTCGAGCTGCGCCCGGACCACGGTCTCGGCCTCGCGGCGGACGCCCTGGGCGGCGCCGGCGGCGTCGGTCATCAGGCGGGCGAGGTCGTCGAACAGTCGATTGGAGGGGGGCATCGGGGTCTCCCGGATCGGCCGGCTGCCGCGGCGGCCGCCTGACGGCGCGATTCGAGCCGACGAGATAGGAATCTTCGCGATGGGGAGCAACGCCCGGCCCGGTCCGGGACCGAGCGGGGAGGCGGAGCAGGGCCGTCGAGGCCCGCTCCGCCGACGCCATCACATGTGGCGCATCATGCGGCGGTGCATGCGGCGATGCATCATCCGGCGCTCCATCCGGCGGTGCATCATGCGACGCTCCATGCGCCGGTGCATCATGCGGCGCTCCATCGGGGTCAGGCGGACGTGGGTCACCGCGTCGGGGGCCGCGACGGCGCCGGGCATCGCGGGGGCCGCCGAGGCCGGCTGGACGAGGGCGGCGCCGCCGAGGGAGGCTAGCACGGCGAAGGCGAAGGTCAGTTTCCTCACGAGGAGACTCCAGTTCTCTGAAGGCCGGGCTCGGCGCCCGGTTCATCCTCCCGGATGGGAGGTGCGGAGAGTCGTCTCGTGCCGGGGGACGGCACGGCGGGCCTGCGAGGACCCGCCGCCATCAACTTCCGATTTAGAGATTCGTTTCCTCGAACGCCTTCACCCACTCGGCGCAGATGCCCGAGCGGACGATGTCGTTGCGGGTGAACTCCACCACCGGGATCGGCATCATCCGGCTCTTGACCATGTGCATGACGGTGCGCAGGCCAGAGGTCTCGCGCAGGTCGGTCTGCGAGACGTCGCCGTTGATGATGACCTGGCAATCGTCGCCGATCCGGGTCAGGAACATCTTGATCTCGTTGATCGTGGTGTTCTGCGCCTCGTCCAGGATCACGAGGCAGTTCTTGAAGGTCCGGCCGCGCATCACCTCGAAGGGGACGATCTCGATGTCGCCGGTCTTCAGGGCGATCTCGAAGGCGGCGGCGCCCATGCGCTCCTTCATGGCCTCGGTGAGCGGGGCGACCCAGGGGGCGATCTTCTCTTCCAGGGTGCCGGGGAAGTAGCCCAGCGACCGGCCCGAGGGCACGTTCGGGCGGGTGATGACGACCTTGGCGATGCGGCGCTGGCGGAGCTGGTCCGCCGCGCGGGTGCCGGCGATGAAGGTCTTGCCGGTGCCGGCGGGCCCCAGGACGATGACCTGCGGCGAGCGGGCGAGGGCGTCGAGGTACTCGGCTTGGCGCTCGGTGAGCGGTTGGATGGGAGCGAGATTGCGTTCTTCGTCGAAGCGTGTGCGATGAATGCGGGACGTGCGGTCTTCAACCAGTTCAAGTCGTGCGCGGCGTCTCTTCATGGATGTACACTCCAACGGGACTTGCCAACCTGGATCTGTATCTGAACTGCCGTTTACCTGCGTGCTCCCGGGTCTACTCGTTTGCGGAACTTAATACCGGCCCCAGGCCGAAGGTTCCGCCCCGCGCTCGTCCGCCTGTGGAGAGCGTCACGACGTTCCGTGCGCGGCCGAATACGCGATGCAACTGACGCACCATCGCGATTCGCGCCCGACGATTGCGCGTCGGGTGTGACTAAGGGGTGACGGTCGGTCGAGAGGCTTCGGAAAAGCCGCGCGGCTGGCGCGGATGCATCAGGTTCGGGACGGTGGTGTCGCGGTGACGCGGCATCCGGCACGATCGCGATCCTCCCCGCCCGCACGGGCGAAGCCGGCCGACCCTGCCGCCCTGACACGTCCGGGCTTGGTCGGCGGGACTAGCTCGATCCGGCCTGGACGAAGCTGTCGAGGACCATCTTCCGGCCGGCCTTGTCGAAGTCAACGGTCAGCTTGTTGCCGTCGACCGCGGCGACCGTTCCGGGGCCGAACTTGGTGTGGAAGACCCGCTGGCCGGCCTGGAAGGCCGAAGGCGCGCCGGTCGACTTGGCGATCAGCTCGCCCTCGATCTGGCGCGGACCGCCCGCTTGGCCACCGGACCGGCCGCCCGGGGCCGCCGCGCGGAAGCCGCCCGCGGCGCCGAACCCGGACCGGCCGCCCGGCGCGGTGTTGGCCTGCGCCCGCTGCCAGCCCGGCGTGCCGTAGCTCGACCCGAACGGCGCCGGGTTGCGGTCGAACCGCGAGGCGCCGGCGGAGAAGTGGGCGGGGGCCTCGACCACGTCGACCGCCGTCTCGGGCAGCTCGTCGATGAACCGGGACGGGATGGTCGAGGACCAGAGCCCGTGGATGCGCCGGTTGACCGCGAAGGACAGCTTCGCGCGCTTGCGCGCCCGGGTCAGGCCGACATGGGCGAGGCGCCGCTCCTCCTCCAGGCCGGCGCGGCCGCTCTCGTCCAGCGCGCGCTGGTTCGGGAACAGGCCGTCCTCCCAGCCGGGAAGGAACACGGTGTCGAACTCGAGCCCCTTGGCGGCGTGGAGCGTCATCAGCGAGACCCGCTCGGCGCCCTCGGCCTCGGAGGCCTCCATCACCAGGGAGACGTGCTCCAGGAAGGCCGCGAGGTCGGGGAACTCCTCCATGGAGCGGACGAATTCCTTCAGGTTCTCCAGCCGGCCGGCGGCGTCGGCGGAGCGGTCCTTCTGCCACATCTCAGTGTAGCCGGACTCCTCAAGGATGGTCTGCGCGACCTCGCTGTGCGGCTGCGATTCCACGAGCCGCGCCCACCGCGAGAAACTCTCGGTGAGCGCCCGCAGGGTGGAACGGACCCGGGGCTTCAGCTCGTCGGTCTCGCACAGGCGCTCCGCGGCGATCCGCAGCGGCAGCCGGTTGGCGCGGCCGTAGGTGTGGAGCTGCTGCAGGGTGGCGTCGCCCAGGCCGCGCTTCGGCGTGTTCACGATCCGCTCGAAGGCGAGGTCGTCGCTGACGTTCACGGTGGCGCGCAGGTAGGCCAGCGCGTCGCGGATCTCGGCGCGCTCGTAGAAGCGCGGGCCGCCGATGACCCGGTAGGGCAGCCCGAGCTGGACGAACCGGTCCTCGATCTCGCGCATCTGCGCGGAGATCCGCACCAGCACGGCGATCTCCGACAGGGGGTGCTGCTTGGACTGGAGGGATTCGATCGACTCGGCGAGCATCCGCGCCTCCTCCTCGGAATCCCACGCGCCCGTGACGGTGACGCGCTCGCCCGGCTCGTCGTCGGTGCGCAGGGTCTTGCCGAGGCGGCTCTCGTTCTTGGCGATCAGCCCGGAGGCGGCGGCCAGGATGTGGCCGGTGGAGCGGTAGTTGCGCTCCAGCCGCACCACCACCGCGCCCGGGAAGTCGTGCTCGAAGCGCAGGATGTTGTCGACCTCGGCGCCGCGCCAGCCGTAGATCGACTGGTCGTCGTCGCCCACGCAGGCGATGTTCTTCCGGGCCTGCGCCAGCAGGCGCAACCACAGGTACTGGGCGACGTTGGTGTCCTGGTACTCGTCGACCAGGATGTAGCGGAACCGGTCCTGGTAATTGGCCAGGACGTCGGGGTTCTCCCGCCAGAGCTTGAGGCAGAGCAGCAGGAGATCGCCGAAATCGACGGCGTTCAGCGTCGCGAGCCGGGCCTGGTAGGCCGTGTAGAGGGCGCCGCCCTTGCCGAACGCGAAGGCCGCGGCCTCGCCCGGGGGCACCTGCTCGGGGCCGAGGCCGCGGTTCTTCCAGCCGTCGATGGCGTGCGACAGGGCCCGGGCCGGCCAGCGCTTCTCGTCGACGTTCTGGTCGGCGATGACCTGCTTCATCAGCCGGAGCTGGTCGTCGGTGCCGAGGATGGTGAAGTCGGATTTGAGCCCGACCAGCTCGGCGTGGCGGCGCAGGATCTTGGTGCCGATGGCGTGGAAGGTGCCGAGCCAGGGCATGCCCTCGCCGGCCGGCCCGATCAGCGCGCCGATCCGGTGCTTCATCTCCCGGGCGGCCTTGTTGGTGAAGGTCACCGCCAGGATGTCGAAGGGACGCGCCCGCCCGGTGGCGATCAGGTGGGCGATGCGGGTGGTCAGCACCCGGGTCTTGCCGGTGCCGGCGCCGGCCAGCACCAGGACCGGGCCCTCCGTGGTCTCGACGGCGCGGCGCTGCTCGGGGTTCAGCCCCTCGAGGTAGCCGGCCGCCTCGCGGCGGAGGGCGCCCATGGCGCGGGCGGCGATGGACGTGGCGGGCGCGCCGTCCCCGGCGGCCTGCGGATGCGGACGGTTCTGCATCCCGCTTCCCTGGACCAAATCGCGAACGGCGTCGAGGCCGTTCGCGCCGCGAAGGGGGGCGGAGCCATGAAACGCGGCTGCCCGCGCCGGGACGATCCGGGGTCTGCAGGCGCGCGCCGCCTTCCCCTCGGCGGCCGCGGATCGGCACGTGTGCGACCGGGGGCGCCAGCCGCGGAGCGCGACGAGCCCCCTCTCCTCCACGGGAGAGGGGGACCCGCGCCGGGTCCGGAGGCCGCAGGCCCGGCGTGCCGCGAGCCGCCTCGCGCGCGCAGCCCGAGAGCCGCTCCCGACCGTGGCATCGCCGCTGGCGCCCCCGGCGGCTTATCGTGCTATGGCCGTGGCGACTGACTCGCGGGGGCACGCGGGGCACGGCGGCCCGGTGAGGTCGCGGCCTCGCGCAGAGATGGTGCGGAACGGGACCATTGCGTGATCTTCTGACCGCGCTGGCGTGCGCCGTCATCCTGGTTCTCGTGGCGGCGCTCGCGGTCCCGCCCTTCGTCGACTGGCAGGCCCATCGCGGGCTGGTCGAGCGGGCGCTCGCCCGGTCCCTGGGCGTTCCAGTCCGGACCGACGGCCGGATCGAGGTCCGCCTGCTGCCGTCGCCGCGGCTGCGCGTCGATCGCCTGCATCTCGGCACCGATCCGGACCGCCCGAGCCTGGATGCCCGGTTCGTCAAGGCCGAGATCGCCCTCGCGCCGCTCCTGAAGGGTGAGTTCCGCTTCACCGAGACCCGGATCGGCCGGGCCGAGATCAAGCTCCCGGTCGCCGGCCCGGACACGCTGAAGCTGCCGCCCGATTTCGGCGGAGCCCTGCGCGACCGCGACCTCGCCATCGAGAACCTGCAGATCCAGCAGTTCCTCGTCACCACGCAGGTCCCCGCCACCGGGCGGACCGACCAGCTCTACGTCCAGGACCTCCGCCTGCAGGCGCCGGCCCTGGTCGGGCCCTGGCGGATCGAGGGGACGAGCGGCGGCATCCCGTTCCGGGCGGTCAGCGGCACGCCGGGGCCGGACGGGCGCCTCGCCGCCAAGATCTCCGGCGGCGGCGACGCGGCGCCGCGCTTCGAGGCGGACGCGCGGTTCGGCCTCGTCCCCGCCGAGGCCGGCGGCACCCAGGTCGAGGCCGAGGGCTCCGCCCGCCTCGTCGTCGGGCCGCCGACCCAGGCGGCCGGCGCCTACCTGCCGTTCTCGCTGGCCGGCACCTTCAAGGCCCGGGGCACGCAGGTGCGGTTCGAGGCCATCGACCTCGCCATTGACCCCGGCGGCCGGGCCCTGCGGCTCGGCGGCACCGGACGGCTCGACCTGCGCCAGTGGCGCGCCGGTCTGACCTTGGACGCCCGCCGCCTCGACCTCGACGCCTTCCTGACCTCGGCGGAGGGGCAGAACCTGATCGCCCGCGGCCTGCCGCGCGCGGCCGGCAGCCTGCCGGCGATGCTCGACCTCGACCTCACGGTGGGCAGCGCCGTTCTGGGGGGCGAGGACTGGTCGAACCTCGCCCTCACCGGCACCCTCGAGCGGGCCGGCGGCCTGCTGCTGCGCCGCTTCGCGGTAACTGGCCCGGCCGAGTCCACCGTGACAGCGAGCGGGCAGGTCGAGACGGCGCCGCTGCGCTTCTCCGGTCCGGTGGCGCTCGCCGCCCCCGACTCGGAGGCGCTCGGCCGCTACCTCCGCCGCCTCGGCGCCGAGGGGCCGCTCGTCGCGCTCCTCGACGGGCGGAAGATCGAGGCCGCCGCCGACCTGTCGGCCGCCGGCACCGGCCTGTCCCTGCGCAACATGCGCCTGGGCCTCGGGCCGGCGCGGATCACCGGCAACGCCCGCTACACCGCCGCCGAGGGCACCGAGCGCGGCCGGTTCGAGGCCCAGATCCGCGCCACCGGCCTCGACATCGCCGGCCTGCCGCCCCTCGGGACGGCGCTCGGCACCCTGCGCGACACCGACCTCGCCCTGACCCTGGAGGCCAAGGACGTCCGGTTCGGCGCCGCGGGCTCCGGCACCGGCACGATCGCGGCGCGGATCCAGTCGGACGGCGCCGGCCTCACGGTCGACAGCCTCGACGTCACCGACCTCGCCGGCGCCAGCGCCCGGCTGTCCGGGCAGATCGGCGCGGACGGGACCGGCCGCGTCTCCGGGCGCCTGAAGGCGCCGGCGGCGGCGCCCCTGCTCGGCCTGCTCGAGCGGGTCTGGGTGGGCGAGATCCGCCTGCTGCCCGCCTTCCTGCGGGACGCGCCCCTCGACCTCGCCGTCACCCTCGACCGGGAGGGCGGCGCGGCCGCGGCCCTGCGGACCCAGGCCCGGGGCAGCGCCGGCGGCGGCACCCTCGACCTGACGCTCGCGAGCCGCGGCGCGCGGATCGAGGGTGGCACCGCCACGCTCGCGGCGCCGCGGGCCGGGCCGTGGTTCGGCCGCACCGACATCCCGGGGCTCCAGCAGCCCGCCGAGCTGCACCTGACCGCCGAGAGGCCGGACGGCCAGGACCTCGCCCTGACGGCGAACGGCACGGTCGCGGGCCTGCGGCTCGCCACCGGCCGCCCGATCCTGGTCGGTCCCGACTTCGTCCCGACCGGCGGCACGCTCCGCGCCGACACGGCGGACCTGGCGCCGTTCCTGACGCTGGCCGGCGCCGCGACCCTGGCACCGGGGGCGTGGCCGGCCGACCTCACCGTCACGCTGTCGCGGCAGCAGGGCGAGGCCGCCGCCGCGCTCGCCGGCACGGTGGCGGGCGCGGGGGTGAACGGGACGCTGCTGCGGGCGGCGGGCGGGGCCCTGCACGGCCGCCTCGCCCTCGACCGGCTGTCGATCCCGCAGCTCGCCGCCGCCCTGGTGATCCCGCCGGGCGCCAACGGCGCGTTCGCGCCGCCGACCGCCCACCCGGCCGTGTCCCTCGACGTCCGCGTCGCCAGCCTGGATCTCGGCCGCGGCCTCGTCGCCACCGACGCGGCCGCCGCCCTCGGCCTCGCCGACGTGGGCCTCACCCTGCGCGACCTGACCGGCAAGCTCGCCGGCGGCCGGCTCGCGGGCTCGGTGACGGTCGCCCGGCCCGGGGCCGGGGCCTCGGTCTCGGGCTCGGGCAGCCTCGACGGCGCGGCGCTCCCGATCCTGGCCGGCGGACCGTTCGGCGGCCGCCTGAGCGCCGACCTGCGCTTCGCCGCCACGGCCGAGACCCTGTCGGGCCTCGCCGACAGCCTCTCGGGCAGCGGCGCGCTCACCCTGACGGACCTGAGCCTGCCCGCGGCCGATCCCGCGGCCCTCGGCCGGGCGCTGGCCCGCGCGGCCGAGATGGACGACCCGCTCCGCGAGGGGCGGCTCCAGGCCCTGGTCACCGAGGAGCTCGCCCGGGGCGGCGCGCAGGCGCGGGGATCCGCCCGGGCCGCCGCCACGATCGTGGGGGGCGTGCTGCGGGCCGGGCCGTTCGACCTCGATCTCGGGCCGGCCCGCTGGGCCGGCACCGTCGGCTACGACCTGCGCGCCGGCCGCCTCGACGTCCGCGGCACGCTCATGGGCGGCCCGGTGCCCCGCGGCTGGAATGCCGGTCCGCCCGCGGTCCAGTTCGGCCTGACCGGGCCCCTGAGCGCGCCGGAGCGCGCGCTCGACGTCGGCACCCTGTCGAACGGCCTGGCGGCCTTCGTGCTCCAGCGCGAGCTGGAGACGATCGAGCTGACCGAGGCCGACCAGGTGGAGCGTCAGCGCCGCCGCGCCCGGATCGAGATGGACCGCGCCCGCGCGGCGGCCCTCAAGGCCGCGGCCGAGAAGGCCGCCGCCGACAGGGCTGCCGCCGACAAGGCCGCCGCCGACAAGGCCGCCGAGGAGGCGGCGAAGCGGGCCCGCAATCCGGATGAGGGGATCTCCCAGCCGCCGGCGCCCGCCGAGGCCCGGCCGTGAAGCCCCGGCCGCGTCCCGACGGGCCGGGGCGACGCGGAGGCCGCGAAGGGGCCGTCCAGAGCCGACGGTGACCCCCGGAGCCCGCCTCCGAGGCTCGCCGGGGCGGGCACCGCGGGATGAGGGCTTGGAAGGGGGCGATCACCCCGAGAGCCTCGGGCGCAGCACCCCGTCGCGGGCGCCGCGCCCGCGCGGCGCTCAGACCTTGCCCACCGCCATGAGCGCGAAGGCGTAGATCAGCGCCACCTCCTCCAGCCGGTCGAACCGGCCGGCGGCGCCGCCGTGGCCGGCCTCCATGTTGATCCGCAGGAGCACCGGCCCGCCGCCCGTCATGGTGGCGCGCAGCCGCGCGACCCACTTGGCCGGCTCCCAGTAGGTCACCCGCGGGTCGGTGAGCCCGCCGAGCGCCAGGATCGCCGGGTATTCCTTGGCGGCGACGTTGTCGTAGGGCGAGTACGACAGGATCGTCCGGAAGGCGGTCTCGCTCTCGCCCGGGTTGCCCCATTCGGGCCATTCCGGCGGCGTCAGCGGCAGCTCCGCGTCCAGCATGGTGTTGAGCACGTCGACGAAGGGCACGTCGGCGACGATCCCGGCGAACAGCTCCGGCGCGAGGTTGGCCACCGCCCCCATCAGCATCCCGCCGGCCGACCCGCCGTGGGCGACGATGCGCTTCTCGGACGTGTAGCGGGCCTCGATCAGCGCCCGCGCGCAGGCGATGAAGTCCGTGAAGGTGTTGGGCTTCTTCTCGCGCTTGCCGTCGAGGTACCAGCGCCAGCCCTTCTCGGTGCCGCCGCGGATATGGGCGATCGCGTAGACGAAGCCGCGGTCGACGAGGCTCAGCAGGTTCGTGCGGAACGCCGCGGGCATCAGCGTGCCGTAGGAGCCGTAGCCGTAGAGCAGCAGCGGCGCGCCGCCGTCGAGGGCGAGGTCCCGGCGATGCAGCAGCGAGATCGGCACCTGCTCGCCGTCGGGCGCGGTGGCGAAGAGCCGCCGGGTCACGTAGGCGGCCGGGTCGTGGCCGCTCGGCACCGCCTGCCGCTTGCGCAGGAGCCGGGTGCGGGCCGCGCAGTCGTAGTCCCAGGTCTCCGACGGGGTCGTCATCGACGAGTAGACGAAGCGGATCGTGGCCGTGTCGAAGGCGAGACCGGCCCGCAGGCCGAGGGAGTAGGCCTCCTCGGCGAAGGCGACCGTGTGCTCGGTACCGTCGGCGAGGTCGCGCACGACGATCCGCGGCCTGGCGTTCTCGATCTCCAGCCGGATCAGGTGGCCGGCCAGCAGGTGCAGGTGGCGGATCATCACCCCGGACCGGTGCGGCACGAGGTCGGTCCAGCGGGCGCGGCCCGGATCGTCGAGCGGCGCGATGACGATCTTGAAGTCCTCGGCGCCGTCCGCGTTGGTGCGGATGAACAGGCGGTCGCCGCGGTGCTCGACCCCGTAGATCAGCAGCGGCGTGCGCGGCTCGACGAGGCGCAGGGGGGCGTCCTGCGCGTGCCGGTCGAGGAGCCGGACCTCGGAGGTCTCGTGGTCGCTCACCGTCACGTCGAGGAAGGCGCCGGACTGCGTCTTGCCGATGTGGACGAAGTAGCCGGCGTCGGCCTCCGTGTAGACGGTCTCGTCCTCGCTCTGCCCCGTGCCGACGCGGTGGCGCATCACCTTGGCGGGCCGGTGGTTGGCGTCGACCGCCACGTACCAGAAGCTCGCACCGTCCGCGGCCCAGACCGCCTCGCCGGAGGTCGCCTCGACCCGGTCGTCGAGGTCGAGGCCGGTGGCGACGTCGCGCACCCGGATCGTGTAGAGTTCCGAGCCCTTGGTGTCGACGCTCCAGGCGAGGCGGGCGTGGTCGTCGGAATGGACGGCGGCGGCGATCTCGAAGAACGGCAGGCCCTCGCCCTCGCGGTCGCCGTCGATGAGGATCGTCTCGTCCGGGTCCGGCCCCGACTCGGGCACGTCGGGGGCGGTGGCCGGCCGCCGGCAGATCAGCGGGTGCTGCCCGCCCTCGCGATGGCGCGTGTAGTAGGCGAAGGGCCCGTCGGGCTCGGGGACGCCGCTCTCGTCCTCCTGGATCCGCCCGCGCATCTCGGCGACCAGCTGGCGCCGCAGCTCCGCGCTCCCGGCGAGCGCCGCCTCGGCGAAGGCGTTCTCGGCCTTCAGGTAGGCGGCGATGTCGTCCGGCAGCGCGGCCGGGTCCTTCAGGACCGTCTGCCAGTTCTCGGCCTTCAGCCACGCGTAGTCGTCAATGATCTCCTGCCCGTGGACGCTGAAGCGCCGCGGCCGGGCCTCGGCCACCGGCGCGCCGGTCCTGTGAGCGAGCAAGCCGTGGCCGATCTCCGTCATCGTCTCTCCCGTCGGGTCCCGTCGCGCGCGGGTGTCGCGTCCGGGTGAGCGGATGTGTCCCGCCGGGCGCGCGGATGCAAGGCGTCCGGAGGCGGGGCCGGGGCGGGAGCCCTGTGCCGCCGGCCGGGTCGGCGCGGCCGCGGGACCGGCGCCGACCCGTTGCCTCGCGGCATCGGTGGCGCGGGAAACGGCCGGGCCGCGGACGGGATCCGCGCGTCCGGTCCCGCGCCGGAGCGGCGTCCGGAGCCGCGCCGGGACGGCCGGATCGGGCGGTCTCGGCGGGGACCGCGAACCCGCCAGGGACTTGGCGCAGCGGCCGTTTTCCGCCGCGTCCCGGCACCGGAGCGCCCCGGGTGCTGCACAGGTCGTGACAAGTCGAGCCGAGCACAGGCCTGAGATAACCGGCCTGGGATTATCCGGCGCCGCGATCCGTCCGACCTAAAGGGGGATGTGCGGATGGTGGAATGGCCGATTCGATGCATGTTGTGTCTGCGGATTACCGGAAACATCGTACGAAGCGTGGGACAACGGGCGTTCTGGCGGGTGTCGCGGGGGTGCTGAGTCTGCCGGTCGAGGCGGCGGAACTTCCCGACCGGCGAAAATCGCAGCTCATCGAGCACGTGCGGATCTGCTCGGCCTACGGCCAAGCCTTCTTCTTCATCCCCGGCACGGATACCTGCCTGCGCCTCTCCGGCCGCGCGCGCTTCGAGTACGCCTACCAGCCCTCCTACAGCCGCTCAGGCACCGCTGCCGCCACCCCGGGGGATTACAGCGGCTACCAGGGCCGCCTCCGGATCAACCTCGATGCCCGGACCCAGACGTCCTACGGGACCCTGCGCGCCTTCCTGCGCCTCGACGCCGGGAGCCGGACCGGCTTCGCAACCATGCACGCCGGCGCGCTGAACCGGATCGGCGGCGCCTTCCCGGCCCTGGGCGTCGACCAGTTCGGGCGGGCCCAGCAGCAGTTCAACGTCGACAAGGCGTTCATCCAGTTCGCCGGCATCACCGCCGGCCGCGCCTCGTCGTTCTTCGATTTCTACGCCCACGACTTCGAGTTCATCGTCTCCACCATCGGCTCGGACAATCCCTCGACCAACCTCGCCGCCTACACGGCGACGCTGGGCAAGGGGCTGTCCGCCTCGCTGTCGGTGGAGGACCCGATGTTCCGCCGCACGCCGGTCTACGCGTCCCAGAACGCTCCGGCCTCGGCCTTCCCGAACCCCGGCGCGATCCTCTCGCCCGGGAACCCCGTCGCCCCGATCTTCGTCGGGTACGACGCCGCCGGCCGCCCGACCGGTGTGGGCTTCGTGGACACGGTCCAGCGCAGCCGCATGCCCGACCTCGTCGGCGTGCTGCGCTCCGACCAGTCCTGGGGCTCCGCGCAGCTCTCGGGGGCCGTGCATGAGGTCAACCACGGCCTGCTCAGCAGCGTCGCGTTCGCCGGCTCGAACCTGGGCGCGCCGGTCTCGGTGGGCAACAACCGCGCTCCGGCCGGCGGAGCCTCCGCCCTCGGCTGGGCCGTGCAGGGAGGCGTGAAGATCAACCTGCCGGCGATAGCGACCGGCGACACCCTCTACCTCCAGGGCGCCTACGGGGAGGGCACCGCCCTGTATACCGGCCTGCCGGCCTATAACGGCCCCTGGGCGCAGTCGGCCACGGCGGTGCAGGGGGCGGCCTTCTCCCAGTTCTTCAACGACGGCGTCATCAATCCCTTCACCCAGCGCCTCCAGCTGTCGACGAGCTACTCGTTCACGGCGGCGATGCTGCACTACTGGACGCCCGCGGTCCGCTCCGCCTTCTTCGGCTCCTACGGGGCCCTGAGCTTCGCCCGCGGCGCCCGCGCGGCGCAGGGCGCCTATTTCGGCGTGACCGGGACCGGGCCGGGCACCCCCGGGACGCGGTTCTTCGACCTGAGCCAAGTGCTGCGGGACAGCTACCGCTTCGTCGCCGGCGCCAACCTGATCTGGTCGCCGGTGAAGGAGTTCGATATCGGCGTCGAGGCGATCTACACGCGCTACGGGCCCCGGAGCGGCCGCATCCTCGACCTGGGCCGGTATCCCAACCAGAACGCGGCCTACGTCAACAACCCCGCCAACCCGGTCTCGACCGCCCGCCACGTCGACGTCATCCAGGTGCGCGCGCGCGTGCAGCGGGACTTCTGAGGGCGGCCGCGGGCGGCGAGACCGGCTTGGCCGGGAGCCGGTTCCGACCTCGGGCGTTGAACCGCCGGCCGTGGCACCCATCACGGCCGCCGGTTCGATCCCGAGGTGCCGACATGGACGCGATCCCCGATCCGCAGCCCGATCCGCAGGACGATCAACCCGCCGCGGACCTGGAGCGCGTCAACGATATCCTCGCCGTCTGGGCGGCGCGCTCCGCCGCCGAGAGCGACGCGCTGATCGACCGGTTCGAGGCCATGGGCTACGAGGTCCGCGGCAAGTCCGAGGATGAGATCGCCGACGTCCTGCACCGGCCTCCGACGCGCGCCGCCGCGAGATAGCTGTGGGTTGTAGGTAAAAAAGCCTTGACCTTCTAAGTTTTCCTGAGACACTGGGGGCTTCGCACGTCCGTCGTAGCATGCACGGAACAAAACATGAACAAATCTTTCAGGGGCGGCCGTTCAGCCACCGCGGGGGCCCGCCCGCGCGGCGCCGCCGCGGGCGACCTCCCGGCGGAGGCGTCGCGCCTGCTGGCGCGGCTCGGCGAGCCGGGCGCCTACGCGCGGCCCGACCCCCTCGTCGAGGAGGCGCTGGTGACCCGGCGGGGCGGCGACGGGATCTCGGTGGGGAGCGGGCGCTTCGCGGCCGCCTCGGGGCGGGCCCTGGCGGCGGCCGATCTGGCGACGTGGAACGCGGCCGGCACGCGCCTGACGATCAGCGAAGCCGGGCGGGCGCGCCTGCGCCGCGAGGCCCGGCCGGGGGACCTGGCCTTCGCGGACCAGCACCGGGAGCTGGCCGTCGTGCAGGGCGGCGCCGGACCGACCCTGCGCAACGCCGCCGAGAACCCCCTGGCCTGGATGGTGCGCCGGCGCGGCCGGGACGGCGCGCCGCTCATCGACGCGGCCGCCTTCGAGGCCGGTGAGCGGCTGCGGCGGGACATGACCGCCGCCGCCCTGCTGCCGCGGATGGGCGCGGATCTCGGAGCGCCCCGGATCGACGGCGGCGGCCCGCGCGACCCGGCCTCCGCGGCCGACCACGTGATCGCGGCCCGGCAGCGGGTGCGCGGCGCCCTCGACGCGGTCGGGAGCGACCTCTCGGGCCTGCTGATCGACCTCTGCGGCTTCCTGAAGGGGCTGGAGCGGATCGAGGCGGAGCGGCGCTGGCCGGCCCGGTCCGCCAAGGTCGTGGCCCGCATCGCCCTGGGGCGGCTCGCCGAGCATTACGGTCTGGAGCGGGAAGCGACCGGACCGGACCGGGCCCGCCTGCGCCTCTGGCGGGGGTGAGGCCGCCCGGGCCGCTCAGGCCTCGGCGGCGAGCCGGACCGCGTCGCGGTGGATGCGCTCCGCCATCGCCCGCACGCCGTTGGAGCGCTTCGACGTGACGTGGGCGCCGAAGCGGAGCTGTCGGAACAGGTCGAGGCCGTCGGTCTCGGCGGCCTCCCGGGGGGTCTTGCCGGTGTAGAGCGCGATCATCAGCGCCACGAAGCCGCGCACGATGAACGAGTCGCTGAAGCCGTGCAGGACGAGGCGCGGCGTGCCGTCCGCCCGCTCCGCGCGCGTGTCGATCCAGACCTGGCTCTCGCAGCCGTGGACGCGGTTCGCCTCGGTCCGCTCCGACTCGGGCATCGGCGGCAGGGCGCGGCCGAGCTCGATCAGGTATTCGAGCCGCATGTCGTCGTCTTCGACGATCTCGAAATTCTCGATGATGGTGTCGATCGGAGGGAGCATGCTCGGCCGGGTCCGGAGAGGTCTGCGCCGCTATAGGCCGGCCGCGCCGCCGTGGCGACGGGGTCCGGCGCCGCGGGCGCTCATTGCGCGCCGGGCCGCGCCGGCGGCAGGGTCAGCCACAGGGGATCGCCCGGGCTGGCATCGCCCGCCACGGTGATCTCCGCCTGCGCCGCGTAGGCGGCGATGAGGCGGGGGCCGAGCTTCGGGACGTTCGGCCGTCCGGACTCGGCCATGTCGCTCACCCCCGAGACGATCGCGAGCCGCAGGGGCGCGCCGGCCTCGATGTCGATGGCGATGGAGCAGGCGACGTGCTCGGCGGTGGCGTCGAGGCACTCGGCCACGATCTCCGCGACGATCATGCCCAGTGCGTTGGCGGTGCGCGGCTCCACGAGGCCGTTCCCGGAGCCGCCGACCTGGACGCCGATCCGCCCGGCGCGCCGGAGCTGCCCGAGCCCCGAGGCGAGGCGGTGCAGGTAGTCCTTGAGGTCGATCGACGCGATGTGCGGCGCCTCGTGCAGGTGCTGCTGCACCAGCGCGATCGCCCGGACCCGCTGGCCCAGCGCCTCGAAGCTGCCGCGGCAGGCGTCCGGGGCCGCCCGCCCGTAGAGGCCGATCAGGCTGACCATCACCTGGAGGTTGTTACGGACCCGGTGATAGACCTCGGCCAGCAGCGCCTCCTTCTCGGCCAGCGCGTGCTCGATATGCTCCTCCGCGTGCTTGCGGTCGGTGATGTCGAAGCAGGAGCCGAGATAGCCCTGGAACCGGCCGTCCTCGACGAGCGGGCGGGCCGTGTCGAGGAGCCAGCGGTACTCGCCGTCGTGCCGCCGCAGGCGGAACTCGACGGTGAACGGCGCCCGCGTCGCGAAGGCCTCGGCGACGATCCGGGCGTGGCGCTCGAAATCCTCGGGATGCAGCCCGCTGCGCCAGCCGAGGCCGAGCTCCGCCTCCAGGGGGCGGCCGGTGAATTCCAGCCAGCACTCGTTGTGGTGGATCGCGTGGCCGGCCTCGTCCGAGCGCCACATCATCAGCGGCACGACGTCGGCGAATCGCTTGAAGCTGTCGCTCAGGGCGGCGGCTTCCGCGGTACCCTGTGCCGGACCCCGACCCGGGTTCCCCGCGGGGCCGTTGCCCGGCGAGTCTTCCGCGCCGGACCCTGGTGGCTCACCGACCATTCTGTACCCGATTCACTCTGACGAACTGCGTGAAAGGCGACGCCTGCGTGCGGATGGCGCCGGTCAACGTGTCGACCGGACGGCCGTTCCGGTCCTGAACCGCCTTCAGATCCGCCAGTCAGCGGGACATTAGCGGCAATACCTTTCGAGCCCGTTCAGCATCCCGCCGTCGTGCGGGCCCGCACAGGTCGAACGACCCGCCGCGTGGCCCGGCCGGCGGACCGGCCACATCCCCCGCGCACAACCTGTAGCCGGTCATGGGATAACCGTAGATCGTGCGTGACGCCTCGTCTCAGTTGTGTCTTTTGGCATCAGACACAACCTTGAGGATACCGTGCTGCCTGCCCCGACCGCGACAAGCGCCGCCCGCCGCGGACGGCGCCCTGTCCGTCACCCCCCTCGGAGCGCCGCCCGCTGGCCGGTGCTCGCCGGCCTCGTCCTCATCGGCCTGTCGGGCGGCGCCGTCGCCCGGCCGTTCTCGGAGCCCGACGACCGGACCCTCGACCGCCACGGCCATTACCGCAGCCGGGACGGGTCCGACGTGCACCGGCCGGCCAAGAGCCTCGACGGCGGGAAGCCCGCGGGGGTTACGGCCAAGTGCCGGGACGGCACGTGGAGCTTCAGCCACACGCATCGCGGCACCTGCTCCCGCCACGGCGGCGTGGCGCACTGGGAGGGCTGAGGCTCCGCACCCTGCCTTAAATCCTATGGCCGCCGCGAAATAGGAATTTACACTTGACACCGGCGCGCTGTCGGGGTATCACCTCGGCACGGTCGAGACGTGTGCGGAGAGACGCCGATGTGGCCACCCCCTCCCGGCCGGGCGGACAGCCGCGCCGAGGCGCTGACGCTCCTGCGGGAGACCGACCTGACGTTCGACGCGATCGGGGACCGCCTCGGCGTCCATCCGAGAACGGTCCGCACCTGGAACGCCCGGGCCGGCTGGCCGAGGCCGCGGCGGTTGCGGCCGCGACTCCTGACGCGGCGCTGGCCGGCGGCGCGCCGCGCCGCCCTGATCCGCCTGCTCTGCACCCCGGGCGCCGATCCGGGCGACGTCACCGAGGTCCTGGGTCTCGGCCGGCTCGACGCGGGGATGATGGCCTCGGCCTTCGGGGTGGACCTGCCGCTGCCGCCGGCGGTCACCGGGCGCGGCGACCCGGCGGCCGATCCGGCGACCCTGCGGGCGCGTCTGCGCGCCCACATCGCCCGGCAGATCGCCGCCTTCGACGCGGCGCTGAGCGGGGCGGGGCCGGGCGCGCGCGACTCCGCCCGGGTCCTGCGCGACCTCGGCGGGCTCAAGCGGCTTCTCGACACGGTGGATGCGGCGGGCGCGCGCGCCGCCGCGGGGGAGGGGGGCGATGGCACCGAACCCGAACCCGACCTGCCCGCCCTGCGCGCGGAGATCGCGCGACGCGTTGCTGGCTTTGTCGGCGGCCGGGCGGCTGCCTGACTTCCTCGGGACGCTGCCGCCGGATCTCCTCCGGGCGCTCGCGGGCGACTGGCTGCACCAGGCCCGGCCGGACCAGCTGCCGCCGCCCGACGCGGAGCCCTGGACCACCTGGGCGGTGATCGGCGGCCGCGGCAGCGGCAAGACCCGCACCGGGGCCGAGTGGGTCGACGCCCTCGCGCGGGGCGACCCGGCCTTCGCGGCCGCGCCGGTCGGGCGGATCGCCCTGGTGGGCGAGACCCATCTCGACGTGCGCGACGTGATGGTCGAGGGGCCCTCCGGCCTGCTCGGCCTGCCGGCGCGGGGGCGGACCCGACCCACCTGGTCGCCGAGCCGCCGCCGCGTGGAGTGGAGCAACGGCGCCGTCGCGCTCGCCTTCTCGGCGGAGGAGCCCGACGCCCTGCGCGGCCCGCAATTCGGCGCCGCGTGGTGCGACGAGGCCGCCAAGTGGCGCCGGCCCGAGGCGGCCTTCGACATGCTGCAGTTCGGGCTGCGCCTCGGCGCCCGGCCGCGCAACCTCGTGACGACGACGCCCCGGCCGGTGCCGCTGATCCGCCGCCTCCTCGCCGACCCGCGCACGGTGGTGAGCCGCGCCCGGACCCACGACAACGCCGCGCATCTCGCGCCCGATTTCCTCCAGCAGGTGGTCGGGCGCTACGCCGGCACGCGGCTCGGCCGGCAGGAACTCGACGGCGAACTCATCGCCGACCGGGACGACGCCCTGTGGACGCGCGCCGCCCTGGAGGCGGCCCGGATCGCCGCCGCCCCCGATCTCGGCCGGATCGTCGTGGCGGTGGACCCGCCCGCCGCCTCGGGCGCGCGCTCGGATGCCTGCGGGATCGTGGCGGCCGGGCGCGCCGGTGGGCACGCCTACGTGCTGGCCGACGCGAGCCTCGCCCGCGCCACCCCGCAGGCCTGGGCAGCCGCGGCGCTGGCGCTCTACCACCGGCTCCGGGCGGACGCCCTCGTGGTCGAGGTCAACCAGGGCGGCGAGATGGCCGCCGCCGTGCTGGGCCAGTGCGACCCGGCCGTGCCGGTCACCCGCGTCCACGCCACGCGGGGCAAGTACCTGCGCGCCGAGCCGGTCTCGCTGCTCTACGCCCGCGGGCTGGTCCACCATGTCGGCGCCTTCCCGGCGCTGGAGGACGAGCTGTGCGATTTCGGGCCGGACGGGCTGTCCGGCGGGGCGTCGCCCGACCGCCTCGACGCCCTGGTCTGGGCGCTCACGCACCTGATGCTGGAGCCCCGGGCCGCGCCGCGGATCCGGCGGCTCTGACGGGGAGGGCCCGAAACAATTCGGCGCGCTTCGGGAGAAGCGCGCCGGAGTCGGTTCGTGGTCTCTGGAACGAACTGCATGCTGTATACACAATGTCGTGCGCCAAATCTGTAGCGATCAGGCCACGGCACGCGGTCCTGTGCTGGGAATCCCCACCGTAATTCTCCTTATTGCGCGGCGGCGACGGGCAGATTGAGCGGCGGATTTGTCGGGATGATCCGCGCCGTCCTTCCGGGGCGCCGCGGGCGGACCCTCAATCCTGACCGGTCATCGGTGCCCGACGCCGGCACATCGGCGTGCCTGGCCGCCGGGAGTCCGATCGCGCGCCCGGTCGCCCCCGCCGCCATCGCCCCCGCCACCGCCGCAGGCGCCGCCGGCGCCCGAAGCAAAGCTGCCGGCTCCGGAGGGGCGGGAGCCCTGGGCGCGCCGCGAGCGCCGCGCGGCTCGCATCCCGCAGCGGGGGAAGGGGACGGGCGCGACGACGAAGACCGCGAGTTCGAGGGCCTGCCTCCCGTCCATCGGAGCCGCCGTCGGTTCGTCGGTCCGGACGTTCCAGCACGGGCGGGTGTCGGGGCCGTCACGGGGGCGCCGTCAGGCTCCGCAGGGCCGCCCGGACGTCGGCGAGGGCGCCGACCAGGGCGTAGCAGGCGAAGTCGTGCGCGCCGGCGGCGGCCTTCGCCAGCCGGAAGCGGCAGCTGAGGCGGTTCGCCCCGGCCTCGGGGGCGATCGCGAATGCGGGCCGCGGCGCGTCGGGCTCCTGCTCCGGCGGGCCCGGCGCCCAGACCGCGAGGGCGTGCGAGCCCTCCGGCGTCGCCAGGATCACGGGGTCCGGCCGCTCCCCCGCTCCGGGGTCGAGGGGCGCGATCCCGCCGGTGGCCGGGTCGAAGCGCCAGGCCGCGGAGAAGTCCGCCGGCACGGCGGCGGCGAGGGGTTCGAGGCGGAGCGCCGCCGCGGGCTCGGCCAGCACGAAGCTCGCCTGCACCTCCACGGCGTTGCCGAGGCCCGGCAGGCCGAGGGCGACCCGCTTGCGCAGGATCGGGGCCGGGATCGCGGGGCTCGCGGGCGCGGTCGGGCAGTCCGAGGGGGGCTCGTCGGCCGGGTCGGCGGCGCCGTCCCAGGCCATGCGGGTCTCGGTCTCGGCCCAGCTCCGGCCGGCGCGCAGGGCGCGGAGCCGGCGGGCCGCCGGCGCGCCGGTCCCGTCCTGCGGGGTGCCGGCCTCGCTCGCGCGGCGGCAGCCCGCGCCTGACCCGACCTCCGCCCGCGCCTGCAGGGCGTCGCCGGGCTCGGTGTCGGCGAGGAAGGTGACGCCGTCCCAGGTCAGCGTGTCCACCGCCCCGGCGACCCGCCGGGACAGGCGCAGGCTGATCTCGGACCGGCCGAAAGGGTGCGCCAGGATCAGCGTCCCGTCGGGCTCCGGCCACAGGGGCACGGGGGCGGGCGCATCCGCCGCCCGGGCCGGCGCGGCGAGGAGCGCCGCGACGAGGCCGCCGAGACGGGCGGCGCGGGCGCGCGCCCGGAACCGCGCCTGGGGCCGTGTGGGGATCCGGGGCTGCATCGCGTGACCATAGCTCAGGAACGGACCGGCATGTCGACCCTCCTCGAACGCCTGGCGCGGGTGGCGCGCCGCGCCGTCGGCGGCCCGGCCCTCGCCACCAAGGCCGCCGCGGCCCCGGCCTTCGCCCTCTACGCCGAGGGCCGGGCCAGCTGGACGCCCCGCGATCCGGCGGCGCTCGCCCGGGCCGGCTACCAGGCCAACCCGGTGGTCCACCGGGCGGTGCGGCTCGTCGCCGAGAGCGCCGCGAGCCTGCCGCTGATCGCCACCGGCCCCGGCGCCGCGCGCGCGGGCGACCTGCTGGCCCTGCTGGCGCGGCCGAACCCCCGGGAGAGCGGCCCGCACCTCCTGGAGACGCTCTACGCCGACCTCCTGCTCACCGGCACGGCCTACCTGGAGGCGGTGAGCCTCGACGGGCGGGTCGCCGCGCTCCAGGCCCTGCGGCCCGGGCGGATGCGGGCGCTGCCGGGCCCGGACGGCTGGCCGGCGGCCTACCTGTACACGGCGGGCGGGCGCAGCCGCCGGTTCGACCTCCCCGAGCCGGGCACCGCCGTGGCGCCGATCCTGGCGCTGGCGCTGTTCCACCCGGAGGACGAGACCGGCGGCCTCGCCCCGATCGCGGCGGCGGCCGCGGCCCTCGACATCCACAACGCCGCGAGCGCCTGGAACAAGGCGCTGCTCGACAACGCCGCCCGTCCGTCCGGCGCCCTCGTCTTCGCCGGGGCGACGCTGTCCGAGCCGCAATTCGACCGGCTGAAGGCGGAGCTGGAGGCGAACTACCAGGGCGCCGCCAATGCCGGCCGGCCGCTCCTGCTGGAGGGCGGCCTCGACTGGAAGCCGCTCGCGCTCTCGCCGCGGGACATGGACTTCGTGGCGGCCAAGGACGCGGCCGCCCGGGAGATCGCCCTGGCCTTCGGCGTGCCGCCGCTGCTGCTCGGCCTCCCCGGCGACAACACCCACGCCAACTACGCCGAGGCCAACCGCGCCCTCTACCGCCAGACCCTGGTCCCCCTCGCGGCCCGCACCGCCCAGGCGCTGGCCGGCTGGCTGGAGCCCGCCTTCGGCGCGATCGACCTGGAGCCGGACCTCGACCGGATCGAGGCGCTCGCCGGCGAGCGGGAATCCCTGTGGCGCCGGGTCCAGGCCGCGGACTTCCTGTCGGTGGCGGAGAAGCGGGAGGCCGTCGGCTACCCGCCCGCGATGCCGCCGGCGCCGGGCACTCCCTGAGGCGCGGGTCTCCGCGTCGGCTGCGGACGTCCCCTCACCGGCCCACCCGAGGATCCCCTATGGACGGCCACTTCTCCGGCTATGCCAGCCTGTTCGGCGTGCCCGATCTCGGCCGCGACGTGGTGGTGCCGGGCGCCTTCGCGGCGAGCCTCGCCCGCCGCGGGGCCGCGGATGTGCGGCTCCTGTTCCAGCACGACCCGGCCGAGCCGATCGGCCGCTGGCTCGCCCTGCGCGAGGACGGCCGCGGCCTGTTCGCGGAGGGCCAGCTCAACCTCGCCGTGCGGCGCGCCCGGGAGGTCGACGCCCTGATGCGCGCCGGCGGCCTCGACGGGCTCTCGATCGGTTTCCGCACGCTGCGCGCCCGGAAGGGCGCCGGCGGCGAGCGCCGGCTCCAGCAGGTCGACCTCTGGGAGATCTCGCTCGTGACCTTCCCGCTGCAGCCGGGGGCCAGGGCGCGCCCAACCCCGGTTCCGGGCCCGGGCCCGGAGGCCGACGCGATCCGCGACCTCGCCGGCCTGATCGCGCCGCCGCGCGCCGCGAGACCCGCCGCGAGACCTGCCGCGAGACCTGCCACTCGGCCGCTGCCGGCCGCGCGATCCTGACTTCCACCCCCGACGAGGCCCGCCATGGACGCCCAGACCCCGATCGCCGAACCCGCCCTCGCGCCGCCGCGCGGCCTGCCGTCGCTGGAGAACAAGGCCGCCCACCCCGAGGGCGGCCCGGTCCGCTCCGCCCTCAACGAGCTCGCCGCCGCCTTCGCGGCCTTCAAGGAGACGAACGACGCGCGGATCGACCGGATCGAGGGCCGCCTCGGCGTCGACGTGCTCACCGAGGAGAAGCTCGCCCGGATCGACGCGGCCCTCGACGCCGCCCGCACCCGCCTCGACCGCATCGCCCTGGAGCGGGCCCGGCCGCCCCTCGAGCAGCCGGATGCGCGGGGGCCGGGGACCGCGCACGAGCACAAGGCCGCCTTCGACCTCTACGTCCGGGCGGGCGAGAGCGCCGGGCTCAAGCGCCTCGAGGCCAAGGCGCTGTCGGCCGGCTCCGGGCCGGACGGCGGCTACCTCGTCCCCGACACGATCGAGCGGACCGTGCTGACGCGCCTCGGCCAGGTCTCGCCGATCCGGTCGATCGCCAGCGTTCAGGCGATCTCGGGCGCCCAGTACAAGCGCGCCGTCTCGGTCGGCGCGCCGGTCACCGGCTGGGCCGCCGAGACCGCGCCGCGGCCCGAGACCGCCGCGCCGGCCCTGTCGGAGATCGCGTTCCCCGCCATGGAGCTCTACGCGATGCCGGCCGCCACCCAGACGCTCCTCGACGATGCCGTGGTGGATCTCGACGCATGGCTCTCGGCCGAGGTGGAGACCGCCTTCGCCGAGCAGGAGGGCGTCGCCTTCGTGTCCGGCAACGGCGCGAGCCGCCCGCGGGGCTTCCTGAGCTACGACACGGTCGCCAACGCCGCCTGGGTGCCGGGCAAGATCGGCACGGTCGCCACCGGGGCGGCCGGGGCGTTCCCGTCGGCCAGCCCGGGGGACGTGCTGTTCGACCTGATCTACGGGCTGCGCGCGGCCTACCGGCAGAATGCCGGCTTCGTCATGAACCGGCGCACCCAGAGCGCGATCCGCAAGTTCAAGGACTCGGAGGGCAACTATCTCTGGCAGCCGCCGCTCGCCGCCGGCCGGGCCGCGACGCTGGTCGGCTTCCCGGTCACCGAGGCCGAGGCGATGCCGGATCTCGCCAAGGACAGCCTGTCGGTGGCCTTCGGCGATTTCCGCCGGGGCTACCTCGTGGTCGACCGGACCGGGATGCGGGTGCTGCGCGACCCGTACTCGGCCAAGCCCTACGTGCTGTTCTACACCACCAGGCGCGTCGGCGGCGGGGTGCAGGACTTCGACGCGCTCAAGCTCCTGAAGTTCTCCTGAGCGCCCACGGCAAGGCGGGCCGCGGCGTGGCCGCGGCCCGCGTCGGCGGTCAGCGGCCCGCGTTGCCGTCGCGCAGGGTGCCGGTCGGCTCCTGCACGTGCGCCTCGAGGAACCAGAGGTGCTTGTCGACCGCCCGCGAGATCTCGGTGAACAGGTCGGCGGTGTCGGGATCGCCGGCCTCGTCGGTCTCGTCGATGTTCTGCCGCACCGCGTTGGCGTAGGCGGCGTAGCTGTCGATCAGCGCGGCGATGTGGTCGGCGATGGCGTAGATGCCCGTCGGGTAGGCCGGCAGCTTGGTGCGCTCGGCGACCGCCTGGGTCGAGCCGAAGGCCGTGGCGCCGAGCTGGACCGCGCGCTCCGCGACGCTGTCGTTCAGCTCGTCGAGCTGGGTGCGGAACCCGTCGAGCATCTCGTGGACGCCGATGAATTGGGGGCCCTTGAGGTTCCAGTGGGCCTGCTTGATCGCCAGGGCCAGATCGATGCCGTCCGCGAGCCGCGCGTTGAGCGCCTCGATCGAGACCTTCTTGGCGTTCGAGTCGGTGTTGTTGCGGGTCTTGTGCGTCCGCGGGGTGTTGCTGGTGCCGGTGTCGGCCATGCTCTCGCTCCGTGAGCCGGTAAGGTTCGGATGCGAAAAGTGCCGATCGGCCCCCAGGTTCCCGCAGGCGCGAAGGATCCGCGGGAGGGCGGCGGCTTTGCCGCGGCGGGGCCGGGCCGTTCTAGCGCCGGCGGCCCGGGCGGGCCATCCAGTCGGACCGGTTGCCGCGGGGCGCGGTCTCGCCGACCTGGATGCGCGACAGCTCCGCCGAGCGCGCGGCGATCCAGCCGGCATGCTCGGCGACCGGCGTCACGGCGGTGAAGCCCCCGCAGGCGGTCCGGCGCGCGCCCTGCTGCAGGGCGCCGCTCGACCAGCTCACCACGCCGACGATCCGGTAGCCGCCGGGGCCGCCGGTCAGGATCGGGCCGCCGGAATCGCCCAGGCAGGCGCCGGCGCCCGAGGTCTCCGCCATGCGCCGCCGATCGGTCACGACGGTCACCCGGTTGGCGACCTGGAGCGAGCCGATCGACACAAGGTGGGCGAGCCGCAGGATCCGCGCCGAGTTCCGCCGGTTCTCGGCCACCACACCGAAGCCCGCGATGTCCACGGGCTGCCCGTCGGTGATCGAGGCCGCGCCCCGGGGATCGAGGGGCACGAAATCGGTGCCGAGGGGCTGCTCGAGCTTGAGCAGCGCCAGGTCGACGCCGGGCTGGTCCTCGGGGGTCGTCCCGGGCACGAAGTCCGGGTGCATGGAGGCGGTGATCACCGCGGTCCGGTGCTGGCGGAAGTTCCGGTCGACGCTGATCACCGTGTAGCCGGCCGGCCGCATCACGCAGTGGGCCGCGCTGAGCACGAGGTCCGGGGCGATCAGCGTCCCCGAGCAGATCTCGCCCTCGGTGCTCTCGATCCGCACCACGAAGCTGCGCGCCCCGTTCGGGTCCCGCGTCGTCGTGCCGTTGATCACCGCCGCCGCGGGCGTGGGCAGCAGGCCGCCGAGGGCGCCGAGCAGCGACAGGCCCAGGATCCCGCCCCACAGGCCGCCGCGCAGGCTGCGCTCGCGGGGGCCGGCCTTTCGGATCGGGCGAGGGGACATCGGGAACTCCGGGCGCGCGCGGGCGCGGGTGGGGGACGCCGGAGGCGGCGCCGAGACGGCCTAGGGCACGGCACCCTAGAGGAAGCGAGCCTAGAGCAAGGCAATAGCCCGGCCAAGCTGAGGTTCCCTGCGCGCACCGCGCCGCGACGCTACTGCGCCCAGCGCGCCGTCCGGTTCCAGCCGTCGAGCACGCGGTCGATCCAGCCCCGCTGCGGCCCCACCAGGACGCCCTGGGTCAGGCCGCCGCAGGCGCCGCCGATCCAGGCCGACACGGCCAGCACCGCCCCGTCCGGTCCCGCGATCGGGCCGCCGGAATCGCCCTGGCAGGCGCCGCCGCCCGCGCCCTTGAGCCAGACCAGGATGCGGCTCGGCCCGTAGGGCTCGATCACCGGCAGGCCGAGGCTGCGATAGGTGCCGGTGGAGCGCGGGTCGCCGGGCCTGGCCGCGCCGTAGCCCGCCAGGGTCAGGGTCTCGCCCGCCCGCGCCGGGGCGGCGCTCAGGGTCACGGGCGCGAAGCGCGCGGGCAGCGGCGTCGCGGTGCGCAGCAGCGCGAGGTCGACGGAGCGCCGCCGGGCCGCGGCCGCGCCGGCATCGTAGCCCGGATGGAGCGCCTGCGCGGCGACGTCGACGAGCACGGGCGCCCCGGCGGCGTCGCGGAAATGGACGCGGTGCTCCCGCGCGTCGGCGAGGCAGTGGCCGGCGGTCAGCACCGTGTCGGGGGCGAGCACCACGCCGGTGCAGACGCCGCCCCTCGACGACAGGACCATCACGGCCCCGCCGGCCGGCGCCTCGGTGCCGCCGACGATCGCCCGCGCCGGGACGGCCGCGAGAGCCAGGATCGCCGTCAGCATCGCCGTCAGCATCGCCGCCAGGATCGCCGTCAGGGCCGTCGCCGGCGCGGCGCGGGCCGCGGGGCGGCGCTTCGAGATCGTCATCGGACCACCTGCAGAGAGACGCGCGATGATCCCGTTACGCATCGCCGCCGCCGCCGTCGAGCCGGTGGGCGTGCCCGACCTGCGCGCCTACCTGCGCGTCGACTCCGACGCGGGCGCCGACGAGGACGGCCTGCTCCAGGCCCTGATCGCGGCGGCGCGCGCGAGCCTGGAGGTCGAGACCCGGCGGATCCTGGTCCCGGGGCGGTACCGGATCGCCCTGTCCGCCTGGCCGCCCGACGGGCAGGTGCCGCTGCCCCTGAGCCCGCTGGTCGCGGTCCTCCGCGCCGGCCTCGCGGATCCGTCCGGAGGCGTCACCGACCTCGACGCCGGGCTGGTGCGCCTCGGCCCCGACCCGGACGCGGCGCCGTCCCTGCGGGTCGACCCGTCCGCGCCGGATCCCGCCGGCCGCACCATCCTGATCGAGGTCGCGGCCGGGTACGGCGGCGACGGGCCCCCGCTCCCAGAGCCCCTGCGCCTCGCGGTCCTGCGCCTCGCGGCCGCCCGCTACGAGCATCGCGGCGACGAGCCCGACGCCGCCCGCACCGACACCGCCGCCCTCGCCGCGCCGTTCCGGCGCCTGCGGCTGTGATCCTCGCACCCGGAGCTGCCCCGATGGCGATCTCGCCCCAACGCCCAGCCCTCGGCGCGCGGCGCCGCCGCTTCGTGCTCGAGCGGCCCCTGGAAGAGCCGGACGGGTTCGGGGGCGTGCTGCGCCGCTACGTGGCCGGCCCGGTCCTGTGGGGCGCCATGGCCCCGGCGGGGCTCGCCGACCGCCCGGCCGGCGGCCGCACCGACACGCGGCCCGCCTACCGCGTCACCCTGCGGAGCCGGGCCGCGCTCGACCCGACCATGCGCCTCGCCGCCGGGCCGCGCCGCTTCGCGATCCGCGCCGTCGCCGAGCCCGACGCGCGGGGCCGCGACCTGGTCTGTCACGTCGAGGAACTGCCCGGTGAGGGCCGGTCGTGAGCGATCCGGGCCCGCTCCTGGCGCTCCGCGCCGGCCTGATCGCCCGCTTCGCCGCCGACGCCGCCCTGGCCGCCCTCCTGGGCGGCCGGGTCCGGCTCTACGATGAGCCGCCGCGGGGCACGCTCCCGGTCTACGCGCTGTTCGGCGAGTCCGAGATCACCGACGCGTCCGTCGACGGCGCCGAGCGCCACCGGCACAGCCACGCGATCGCGGTGATCGCTCAGGCAGGCTCGGTGCGCACCGCCCTCGACGCCGCGGCGCGGATGGCGGCGCTGCTCGCGGACGGGGCGACGCCCCTCGTCCTGCCGCTGGCCGGCTGCCGGCTCGTCACCCTCCGGGTGCGGGCCGTCCGCGCCCACCGCGACGCCCGGACCGGCGAGGCGCGGGCGACCCTGACGGTCGAGGCCGTCACCGAGAACCTGTGAGGAGGGTGCCGATGGGCGCGCAGAAGGGCAAGGACCTGCTGATCCGGGCCGGCGACGGCGCGGGCAGCTTCGCGGCGGTGGCGGGCCTGCGCAGCCGCCAGATCACCCTCAACGCCGAGACCGTCGACGTCACCAACGCCGATTCCGCCGGGCGCTGGCGCGAGCTGCTCGCCGGGGCCGGGGTGCGGCGGGCCGCGATCGCCGGCTCCGGCGTGTTCCGCGACCAGGCCTCGGACGCGCGCCTGCGGCTGCTGTTCTTCGAGGGCGCGGTCGAGGCGTTCCAGATCGTGATCCCGGCCTTCGGGATCCTGGAGGGTCCGTTCCAGATCGCGAGCCTGGAGTACCGGGGCGACCATGCCGGCGAGGTCACCTTCGACATGAGCCTCGAATCCGGCGGCGCGCTCGCCTTCGCGGCGGTCTGAGCGCCGTGGCCAACCGGATCCGCGGCGAGGTGCCGCTCACCCTCGGCGGGCGGCGCTACACACTCTGCCTCACCCTCGGGGCGCTCGCCGAGCTGGAGGCCGCGCTCCAGGCCGGCGACCTCGCGGGCCTCGCCGCGCGCTTCGCGGGCGGGCGCGTCTCGGCCCGCGACCTGATCGCCCTCCTGGGCGTCGCCCTGCGGGGCGGCGGCCACGACCTCGACGACGCGGCGGTGGCGCGGCTGCCGCTGGCGGGCGGGCTCGACGCCGTCTCGGCCGCCCTGGGCGACGTCCTGGCGGCCGCCTTCGGGGAGTTGCCGGGCGGGGAGGCGCCGGGCCCGGCAAACCCTCCCTAGGGCCGGACGCGGACAAGCCGCCGCGTCCGGCCCCGGACCGCTTCCCCTGGGACGACGCCCTGGCCCTCGGCCTCGGCGCGCTGGGCTGGCGACCCCGCGACTTCTGGTCGGCGACGCCGCGCGAGTTCGCCGCCGCGCTCGGCCGGCGCGCGGGCCCGGAACCTCTGACCCGGGCCGCCTTCGCGCGGCTCCTCGCCGCCCATCCCGACCCACCGTGAGGCGCCGCCATGGCCGAGACCGACGCGCAGACCGACCCGCAGGCCGACCCGCAGGCCGACGACCGCATCCGGCAGCTCGAGACCCTGGACCGGCTGGCGCAGAGTTTCGGCCGCAGCCTCGACACGGCGCTGACCCGGGGGGCCGCGTCCGGCCGCAGCCTCGACGGCGTGCTCGGCACGATCGGGGCGCGCCTCGCGGGCGTGGCGGCGCGGGCGGCGGCCGGGCCGATCCAGTCGGGCCTCACGGGCCTGGTCGGCGCGATGCTGGGCTCCGGCGCGGAGACGGGCTTCGCCCGGGGCGGCGTGTTCCGGGGCGGCCGCGTCCAGCCCTTCGCCGCCGGGGGCGTCGTGGCCGCCCCGACCTACTTCCCGATGGCGGGCGGTGCCGGCCTCATGGGCGAGGCCGGCCCGGAGGCGATCCTGCCCCTCGGCCGCGGGCCGGACGGGCGCCTCGGCGTCGCCGCGGGCGGCGCCCCGACGCGGCCGGTCTCCGTGACGGTCAACATCGCGACCCCCGATCCGGGGGCCTTCCGCCGCTCGGAGGCGCAGGTGACCGCGAGCCTCGCCCGGGCGGTGGCGCGCGGCCAGCGGGCGACGTGACGGCGGCCGGCACGGCCGCCGCGCGGCCCGTCGCGGGTCACGCGGCCTCGCGCGCCTGCGTCTCCCGCGCCCGGCTGGTGCGGCCGTCGACGCTCACCGGCGCGACGCCCTGGATCGTCACGCGGCGGACCACGCGGGGCGCCTCGCCGTAATCGTCCACCGCCCGGTGGACCGTGGCGCGGTTGTCCCAGATCGCCACGTCGCCCGTCCGCCACGACCAGCGCACGGTGTTCTCGGGCCGGGTCGCGTGGTCGTGGAAGATCGCCAGCAGATGCTGCGAATCCGCGGTGGTCAGGCCCAGGATCCGCTGGATGAAGTGGCCGACGATCAGCGAGCGCTCCCCGGTCTCCGGGTGGACGTGGACCAGCGGGTGCTCGGTCTCGAACACGGTCTTGGTGAACACCTCGTCGTAGCGCCGCCGCCCGGCCTCCGACACGTTCACCCGGCCGCCGACATAGTCGTAGACGTTGGAGTGCAGCGCCCAGAGCTTGTCGGCGAGGTCGCGCAGGGGCTCGGGCAGGTCCGCGTAGGCCGCCGCCGTGTTGGCCCAGAGCGTGTCGCCGCCGTAGGGCGGCAGCGTCACGGCCCGCAGGATCGAGAGCGCCGGGTAGGCCGGCACGAAGGTCACGTCGGTGTGCCAGGAACTCGCCCGCTCGCCCCGGCTGCCGTCGATGTCGAGGACCCCCGCCGTGCCGGCGAGGGAGGGGACGGTCGGATGCGCGACGAGGTCGCCGAGGCGCCGGCCGAAGGCCTCCTGCCCGGCCTCGTCGAGGTCCTGGTCGCGGAAGAACACCACCTTGTGGGTGTTCAGCGCCTGCCGGATCGCCGCGACCGTCCCGTCGTCCAGGTCTCCCGAGAGGGCGACGCCGCGGATCTCCGCGCCGAGACGGCCGGCGACGCGGCGGATGTCGAGGATGGGGGCGGACGCGTGGAGGGGCTGGGGGACGGCGCTCATCGAAAGGTTTCCCAGGCAGGGCGGCGACGGGATGCGCGGATCGCGCGATGAACCGAGGTGCTCGGACCGGGAGAACTTCGGACGACCTCCGCTCCGGCACGTCGATCTTCGATCGATCGCTGTCCTTTGTCGATGAACGGAGTTTTTTATTTTCCGGTCTCGCCCGGAAGACTCTTTTCAGCCGGTCCCGTCCGGCGGCGATCACGTTCCCCGACGTCGCGCGGGGGCCGGCCGAGGCGGGGCACCGCGATCGTCCCCGCGAGCGGAGCGACGCGATCCCGCGGCGCCACGGTCACCGATGTCGCGCTGCCCTGGGTCGCTTCGCTGCGCGCGACGACGGTGAGGACCCGGACGACCGGCGCGGCAACAGCGCGATCCCAACCGGAGTGGCCCGCCATGGCCGAAGACTTCCACGAGGTGCTGTTCCCCCTCGACGTGTCCCTGCGCGCCGGCGGGGGGCCGCAGCGGCTCACCGAGATCGTGACCCTGGCCTCGGGCCGGGAGCACCGGAACGGCCGCTGGGCCGATTCCCGCCGCCGCTACGAGGCCGGCTTCGGGATGCGCGGCCTCGACGCCCTGCACGCCGTGCTGGCCTTCTTCGAGGAGCGGCGCGGGCGGCTCTACGGCTTCCGGTTCCGCGACCGGGTCGACAGCCGGTCCGGACCGCCCGGCCGACCGATCGGCCCCCTCGATCAGCCCCTCGGCACCGGCGACGGCGCCACCGCGTCCTTCCCGCTGCTCAAGACCTACGGGTCCGGCTTCGCGCCCTACCGCCGCCGGATCGCCAAGCCGGTGGCGGGCAGCGTCCGGGTCGCGGTGGCGGGCCGGGAGGTGGAGCCCGGTGGCTTCGCCTGCGACCCGACGACCGGTCTCGTGACCTTCGCGGCGGGCCAGGTCCCGCCGCCCGGCGCCGCGGTGACGGCGGGCTTCAGCTTCGACGTGCCGGTCCGCTTCGACACCGACGCGCTGACCGTCGACCTGGCCGCCTTCACGGCCGGGGAGATCCCGCGGGTGCCGCTCGTCGAGATCGTGCCCTGAGGAGGCGTGACGCCATGCGCGACATCCCGGAGGCCTTCGCGGCCCATCTCGCCGGCGGCGTGACCACCCTGTGCCGCTGCTGGTCCCTGCGGCGGCGGGACGGGCTCGCCCTCGGCTTCACCGACCACGACCGCGACCTGACCGTCGCGGGCCTCGTCCACGCCGCCCGCACCGGCCTGGAGGCGGCCGAGGCCGGCGCCGAGCTCGGCTTCGCGGTCTCGGGCGGCGACGTCGCCGGGGCGCTCAGCGGCCTCGGCCTCACCGAGGCGGACATCGCCGGCGGCCTCTACGACGGCGCCGCCGTGGAGACCTGGCTGGTCGACTGGACCGAGCCCGAGACCCGGCTCCTCCTCGACGTCGCCACGATCGGCGAGGTGCGCCGCGACGGGGACGCCTTCGTGGCCGAGCTGCGCGGCCTGACGCACCGGCTCGGCGCCGAGCGGGGCCGCACCTACCGGGCGACCTGCGGCGCCGATCTCGGGGACGGGCGCTGCCGCGTCGACCGCGGCGCGTGGACGACCGCCGGCCGGGTGACCGGCGTCCCGGAGCCGGCCACGCTCGCGGCGACGCTCGCCGGACCGTTCGCGGACGGCCTGTTCACCGGCGGGCGGCTGACCTGGACCACGGGCGCCAATGCCGGGCTCGCGGCGGATGTGCGCCTCCAACTCGGGCCGCTGATCGAGCTCTGGACCGCGCCGCCCCGGCCGGTCGATCCCGGCGACGGGTTCAGCCTCACGGCCGGGTGCGACAAGCGCCTCGCCACCTGCCGCGACCGCTTCGCCAACGCGGTCAATTTCCAGGGCTTCCCGCACATGCCCGGCAACGACGCGGTGATGCGGTCGGTCCCGGGCTCGGACCACGTCCTCGACGGCGGGAGCCTGTTCCGATGAGCGCGATGCGGCGGGAGATCGGCCGAGAGATCGGTGTCGCGGCGCTCGGCGAGGCGCGGCTGTGGCTGGGCACCCCCTACCGCCACCAGGCGTCGCTGCGCGGCGTGGGCTGCGACTGCCTGGGCCTGCTGCGCGGGGTCTGGCGCGGGCTCTACGGCGCCGAGCCCGAGGCGCCGCCGCCCTATTCCGGCACCTGGGCGGAATCGGCCGCGCCCGGGACCGACCCGCTGACCGAGGCGGCCGCCCGCCACCTCGTGCCGGTGCCGGATAGGCCCGCGGCCTGCGCGCCGCGGCCGGGCGACGTCCTGCTCTTCGCCTTCCGCCGCCACCTGCCGGCCCGCCACTGCGCCATCGCCACCGGTGACGGCGCGATGATCCATGCCCACGACGGGGCGGCGGTCGCCGAGGTGGCGCTGACCGCGTGGTGGCGGCGGCACGCGACGGGGGTGTTCCGGTTTCCGGAGGTCCCCACAGGCCGCGGCGACGCGGAGTCCGACCTGCAGCCCGGCCCCGGTGAGCGCCGAGGCCGGCGTGTCGCGGGCGAGTCGGTCGATCCCGGAGCCCCGTCATGGCGACGCTGATCCTGTCCTCGGCCGGCGCGGCCGCGGGCACCGCCCTCGGCGGCCCGATCGGCGGCCTGGTCGGGCGGGCGCTCGGCTCGGTCGCGGGCGCGGCCCTCGGCGGCGCCCTGTCGGGGTCCGGGCGGCACGCGCGCCTCGTCGAGGGGCCGCGGCTCGCGGACGTCGCCGGGCTCACCTCCACCGAGGGCGATCCGATCCCCCGGGTCTACGGGCGGGCGCGGATCGGCGGCACCCTGATCTGGGCGACCCGTCCGCTGGAGCTCGCCAACACCGCGGTGCAGCGCGCCGCCGCACCCGCCAAGGGCGTGGGCGGCCTGGCGGGCGGCTCGAAGACCGTCACGACCCGCTACAGCTACTTCGCCAACCTCGCGGTCGGCCTGTGCGAGGGCGAGATCGCCTGCGTCCGCCGGATCTGGGCGGACGGCCGGGAGATCGACCAGGCCGGCCTGACCCTGCGGGTCCATACCGGCGGCCCCGGCCAGGAGCCGGACCCGCTGATCGTCGCCAAGGAGGGGGCCGGGGACGCGCCGGCCTATCGCGGCCTCGCCTACGTGGTGTTCGAGAACCTGGCCCTCGCGGCCTTCGGCAACCGCGTCCCGCAATTCGCCTTCGAGGTGATCCGCCCGGTCAACGGCCTGTTCGACCGGGTGCGCGCCGTCGACCTGATCCCCGGCGCCAGCGAGTTCGGCCTCGATCCGGACCGCGTCACCGTCGATCTCGGGCTCGGCCGCACCGAGGCCGCCAACCGGCACCAGCTCCAGCGCGGCACCGACGTCGTCGCCTCGCTCGACGCCCTCCAGGCACTCTGCCCGAACCTGCGCCGGGTCGCCGTGGTGGCGACGTGGTTCGGCACCGACCTGCGGGCGGGATCCTGCCGGGTGGTGCCCAAGGTCGAGGCCGCCGACAAGCGCGCCCGGCCGGAGGATTGGCGGGTCGCCGGGATCACCCGCGACCGGGCCGAGACGGTCTCGACCCTGCCGGACGGCAGCCCCGCCTACGGCGGCACCCCGGCGGATGCGGGCCTGACCCGGCTGGTGGCCGAGCTGGCGCGAAGGGGGCTCGCGGTGTCGCTCTACCCGTTCGTCATGATGGACGTGCCGGCCGGCAACGCGCTGCCCGATCCGCACAGCCCCGGCGCCGCGCAGCCCGCCTATCCCTGGCGCGGCCGCATCACCTGCGATCCGGCTCCCGGCGTTCCGGGGAGCCCGGACGGCACCGCCGCGGCCGACGCGCAGGTCGCGGCCTTCTTCGCGGGCGGCTACCGCGCCGCGGTCCTGCACTACGCCGACCTCGCGGCCGGCTGGGCGGCCTCGGGCGCGCCGCTCGCGGCCTTCGTGATCGGCAGCGAGCTCGTCGGCCTGACCCGGGTGCGCGGCGCGGCCGGCTACCCGGCGGTGCGCGCGCTGCGCGACCTCGCCGCCGCGCTCCGCGACCGCCTCGGCCCGGCGGTCACCCTGGTCTACGGCGCGGACTGGACCGAGTACGGCGCCCATGTCGGCGACGGCGGCGCCACGGTGCGCTTCCCCCTCGACGACCTGTTCGCCGACCCGAATATCGGCGCCGTCGGGATCGACTGGTACCCGCCCGTCTCCGACTGGCGCGACGGCCCGGACCACGCCGACCTCGCGGTGACGGGCGACATCGCCGACCGGGCCTATCTGAAGGCCCGGGGCGCGTCCGGCGAGGCCTTCGACTGGTACTACGCCGACGCGGAGGACCGCGCCGCCCAGCGGCGCCGGCCGATCACCGACGGCGCCGCCGGCAAGCCCTGGATCTACCGGGCCAAGGACCTCGTCGCGTGGTGGTCGAGCCCGCACGTGGAGCGCGACGGCGGCGTCGAGACCCGCACCACCGCCTGGGTGCCGGCCGGCAAGCCGATCTGGCTCACCGAGATCGGCGTGCCGGCGGTGGACAAGGGCACCAACGGCCCCAACGTCTTCCCGGACCCGAAATCGTCCGAGAGCGCCTTCCCGCCGGAATCCCGCGCCCTGCGCGACGAGCTGATCCAGCTCCGCGGGCTGGAGGCCGTGATCGCCCGGTTCGACCCGGCCGTGCCGGGCTTCCTGGAGGCCGACAACCCGGTCTCGCCGGTCTACGGCGGCCGCATGGTCGATCCCGACGGGATCTTCGTCTGGGCCTGGGACGCGCGGCCCTTCCCGGCCTTCCCGACGGTGCGGGGCGTGTGGGCCGACGCCGCCAACTGGCGCGTCGGCCACTGGATCACCGGCCGGATCGAGGGCTGCGACCTCGACCTGCTGGTCCTGAAGATCCTCGCGGATTTCGGCTTCGACGCGCCGGTCTCCGTGGAGGCCGCCGCCTATCTCGACGGCTACGTGATCGACCGGCCGCTGACGGCGCGGGGCGCCCTGGAGACCCTGGCGCAGGTCTACGGCCTCGACGTCTCGGCGGTGGCCGGGACCCTGCGGCTGCGCGGCCCCCGGCGCGACCGGCCGGTCGTGCTGGCCGAGGCCGACCTCGTCCGGCTGTCGGAGGAGCGGCCGGTCCTGCACCAGGTCCGGGCCGAGGAGAGCGCCCTGCCGCGCTCCGTGGAGCTCGGGATCACCGATTCCGAGAGCCCGGATTACCGCCGCGCCGCGGCCTCGGCCGTGCGGCCCGCCGGCCAGCGGCGGCGCGAGACCCGGATCGAGGCGGCGATCGTCACCCGCCGCGAGACCGGCGACGGCCTCGCCGAGGCGCTGCTCGACCGGCTGATCGCGGCCCGCGACGGCGCGGTGTTCACCGTGAGCCCGCGCCGGGTCGAGCTGGAGCCCGGCGACCTCGTGGCGGTGCCGGCCGACGTGCCCGGCGGCACGGTCCTGCGCCGGATCGACCGGATCGACGACGCGCCCACGGGCCGCCGGATCGAGGCGAGCGGCGTGCCGCCCCGGGCGGGGCCCGGGCGCGGGGTGCCCCGCCCGATGGCCCAGGCGGCGGTGGCGCCGCCCGCCTTCCCGGGCCCGCCGCTCGCCCTCGCCCTCGACCTGCCGGTCGACCGCGGCGACCCGGTCACCCTGCAATACTGCGCGGTGGCGGCCGAGCCCTGGCCCGGCGCGGTCGCGATCTGGCGCGCCGCGGGCGACGGGCCGCTCGCCCTGCACCACGTCGTCGACTACCCGGCCTGCCTCGGGCGCACCCTGTCGGCGCTGCCGGCCGGCCCGCTCTGGCGGATCCAGAGGGGCGTCCACCTCGACGTCGCCCTGCGGCGCGGCGCGGCCCTCGCGTCGATCGGGGAGGGGGCGATGCTCGCTGGGGGCAACCTGTTCGCCCTGCTCGGCGCGGACGGAGCCGTGGAGCTGCTCGGCGCCGCGTCCGCGGTCCTGACCGGGCCCGACACCTACCGGCTGTCCGGCTTCCTGCGCGGGCTCGCGGGCAGCGAGGCGGCGGCGGGGCGCGTCAGCCCGGCGGGGAGCCTGATCGTGCGCCTCGACGACGGCGCCGTGACGCCCCTGGTCGACCGGCTGGACGAGGTCGGCCGCGCGTTCCGCTACCGGATCGGGCCGGCGGACAGCGATCCGGCCGATCCGGCCGTCACCGAGCTCACCGCCGCGGCCGGCCTCGCGGCCCTGACGCCCCTGCGGCCGGTCCACCTGCGCGCGCGGCGCGCGGCGGACGGCGTGCGGCTCTCCTGGATCCGCCGGGCCCGCCGCGACGGCGACGCCTGGGAGCCGGCCGAGATCCCGCTCGACGAGCCGGACGCCTACGCCGTGACGGTGTTCTCCGCCGCCGGCGCGGCCCTGCGCACGCTCCGATCCGCGGCGCAGCACTGTCTCTACGGGGACGAGGCGGCCGATTTCGGCGGCGCCCAGACGCATCTCGACGTGGCCGTGGCGCAGATCGGGCCGGTCGCCGGCCCCGGCCCCGCCTGCCGCGCCCGAATCCCCGTCCGTTCGGCCTGACCGCCCGGGAGCTGCCCCATGTCCGACGCCACGCCCCATCTCGCCCTGCCGCTGATCGCCGCGAGCCAGGCGCAGAAGCACGTCACCCACAACGAGGCGCTCGCCCTCCTCGACGCGCTGGTCCAGCTCGCCTGCCTGGACAAGGACCTCGCGGCGCCGCCGCCGGGCCCCGCGGAGGGCGACCGCTACCTCGTGACCGCCGACGCGCCCGGGGGCGCCTGGGCGGGGCTCGCGGGCCAGGTGGTGCGCTACGCCGACGGGGTCTGGACCGGCGCGGCGCCGCGGGCCGGCTGGCTCGCCTGGCTGGTCGACGAGGCCGACCTCTACGTCTTCGACGGGGCCGCCTGGACGAGCCTCCGCCGGGCGCTGACGGCGCTCCAGAGCGTCGGCCGCCTCGGGATCAACACGGCGGCCGACGCCAGCAACCGCCTCGCGGTGAAGTCCGATTCCGCCCTCCTGACCTGGGACGACGCCACGCCGGGCACCGGCGACATGCGGGTCTCCGTCAACCGGAAATCCGCCGCCCGCGACGCCGCCCTGGTCTTCGAGACCGGCTACGCGGCGCGGGCGCTGCTGGGCAACCTCGGGAGCGACGACTTCACCCTGAAGGTCTCGCCCGACGGGGCCGCCTTCGCCACGGCGCTCACGGCGTCGGCGCGGACCGGCGGGATCGACTTCGCCTCGGCCGAGACCGCGCTCGCGGCCGCCCCCACCACCGACCTCGGCGCGGCCGGCACCCGGCGCGTCCTCGTCACCGGCGCCGGGCGGATCGCGAGCTTCGGCGCCGCGGCCGACCGGGAGCGGCTCGTGCGCTTCTCGGGCGCCGCGACCCTGGTCCACGATCCCGAGGCGCTGGCGCTGCCGACCCGGGCCGACCTCGTCACGGCCCCCGACGACACCTGCATCGCCACCTCGGACGCGGCGGGCCGCTGGCGCGTGCGCCACTACCAGCGCGCCGACGGGACGCCGCTCGCGGCCGGCGCGCAGGCGCTCGGCGCGAACGGATCGATCCGGCTCCCGGGCGGCCTGATCGCGCAATGGGGGCTCGTCACCGCCGCCGAGGCGGATGTCGCGGTGGCGTTCGGCATCGCCTTCCCGGGGAGCTGCCTCGGCGTCTGGGCGCAGCCGGTCGCCGGCGCCGGCGACGCGCTCCACGCCGCGCAGGTCAGCGACGTCGCGGCCACCGGGTTCACGCTCCGCACCCGCCGCGCGGCGGCCGGCTCGGTGGCGGGCGTCGGGTCGGTGCCGACCTACTGGCTGGCGCTGGGCGCGTGAGCGCCCGACCCCGCGGCCGCCGTCATTCCGGGCCTGCGCCGAGGGCCCGGAGCATCGCCGGCTCCACCGCCGCGTAGCCCGCGCCGTTGAGGTGGATGCCGTCGTCGGTGAACTCGCGCCGGAGCGCGCCCGCCTCCGTGGCGAGCGGCGGCCCGTAATCGACGAGGCGGGCCGCACCCGCCGCGCAGTAGGCGCGCAGCCACCCGTTCAGGGCGCGGATCCGCGCCACCGGCCGCAGCTCGGGGCGCCAGCCCCAGAAGTCGCTCGGCATCACGGTGCCGATCGTGAGCGGCAGCCCGGCCGCGAAGGCCATCCGCCCCATGGCCATGATGTTCCCGGCGATCGCCCGGTCCGGGACCGGGCCGCCGATCTCCGCGATGTCGTTGATCCCGCACATCAGGTGAACGCCCCGGGCCCCGGCCGCGTCGCGCAGGAAGCGCGCCCGGATCTGCCCGCTTGTCTCACCCGGGACGCCCCGGGCCACGAAGCCGTGGCGCGCGAAGGTCTCGGCCCGCACCGCGCCCCAGGCGGCGGTGATCGAGTCGCCGATGAACACGAGCGGCCGGTCCTGTCCGCGTCCCACGCATCCCCCTCGGCGCCGCCCACGGCGCGGGCCGCCTTAGCCCGGCGCGACCGGGGAGGCCAGTTTCCGGAGCACGCCCATGCCCGAACCCAGGCCCGAACCCAGGCCCGAACCTGGGCCCATGCCGCCTCCCGTTCCGGCCGCGCAGGAGCCCTTCGCCGCCGCCTGCCGCCGCCTCGGCCCGCGGCTGATGCGCGATCTCGGCCTGAGCGAGCTCCAGGCCGCCGGCCTGCTCGGCAATCTCGGCCGCGAGACCGGCGGGTTCCGCCACCTCCAGGAGGTCGCGCCCGCGGTGCCGGGCTCCCGCGGCGGCTGGGGGCTCGCCCAGTGGACCGGGTCCCGGCGCGTCGCCATGGAGACGTGGTGCCGGGCGCGCGGCCTCGATCCCGCCGATCCCGAGGCGGGCTACGGCTATCTCTGCGCCGAGCTGCGCGGGCCCGAGGCGGCGGCCCTCGCCGCCCTGCGGGCCACCACCACCCTCGCGTCCGCCACCGCGGCGGTCTGGCGCCGCTACGAGCGGCCCGGCGTCGTGGCGGCGAGAGACCGCCTCGCCTGGGCCCGCCGGGCCCTCGCCGCCCTGCGCGACGCCCCCGCCGCCCCGCCGCCGGGCAGCCCCTGACCCGCCGCACCCGATCCCGAGCCGGCCGGGTCCGCCGCGCGCAACCACGGAGTCCAACGATGACGCACCGTATCCGGACGGCCCTCGCCCTGGCCGTCACGAGCCTGCCGCTCGCCGCGCCCGCGATCGCGGCCCCCTCCGCGTCCGCCGCCGGCCCGGCGCTCCCGTGGGGCGACTGGCTCGCCGGGCTGCTCCAGCCGGTCACGGCCGCCCTCGTGCCGCTCGCCGCCGCCGCCGTCACCGCCGGCATCGCCCGGGTCGCGCCCTGGGCCGCCTCCGTGCTCACCCGCGACCGGATCGAGGCCGCGATCCGTGCCGGGGCCGAGTTCGGCCAGAACGCCGTGGCCGGCGCCGCCCGGGGCCGGACCGTCAGCGCCGATCTCGGCGCCGCGGTGGTGGCCGCCGGCGCCCGGCACGTCCTCGCCACCGCCCCCGCGCACGTCGTGCGGAAAGCGGGCGGACCCGCGGGCGTGGCCGCGCGGATCTTCCGGGCGCTGCCGCTCGACCCGGAGGCGAGCGCCGCCAACGTCCTCGCGCCGGCGCTCGCGCAGCTGCGCGGGGCGGACACGCGCCCGGCCTGAAGCCGGGCGTCGCCGCTCCGGCGGCACAGGGGGGCCGTGAGACAGGGAACATCACCATGAAGCCCCTCCGCACCGGGACGCGGCGATCCGCGCCCCCCGAGGACGCGGCCGGCCCCGGGGTCGCCCTCGGCGGGCGGCCCCGGACGATCCGCTTCCCGCCCGTCTGGCACGCGTGGTTCGCCCGCCAGTCCGAGCCGCGCCTCGCCGCCCTCGACGAGCTGGTCGACGCGCATCTCGAGCGCCGCGCGCTGCGCCGCTACCTGCGCCGGCTCAAGCACGCGACGGTGTTCGCCTTCGTCGCCGCGGCGGCGGCCGCGCACTGGTTCTCCGACCAAGTCGCGTGGCTCGCCGCGCACATCCCGGCCCTGCGGGCCCTCTGGAAGCTGCTGACGGGAGCGTGAGATGGGCCTGCGCTGGGACAGGGTTCTCGACCGGGCGTGGCTCGCCCTGGCGTCGGCCGCGGCGGTGACGGTCGCCGTCCACGAGGGCGGTGCGGTCGGCCGGCGCGCCTGGACGCTCGGGGCCGGCGGCGCCGCGCAGGCCGCGCCGGCGCGCCCCGGCGGGGCCGTGCCGTCGGCCCGCGCCGCGGCCTGCGGACCCGCCCCGGCGGCCCCGCCGTGAGACCCGCCGCGGCGCCTGTGCGAAGCTGCCCGCGCCGTGGAACCGGGCGCCGCCTCGGCCGTCATGTCCGCACGATGCCGTCCGCCGCCAAGTCAGCCGCGTCAACCGCGCGAGGAATGTCCGGACCGCCACCGACGACCGCCGGGGGCGGCGCACGGCCACGTATTCAGGACGCATTCAGTGCCCTGGGCGCACATCATCTGCCAATGCGCTACGCCATCGCCCTCGTCGCCATCAGCCTGACCGCCGCGGCCCTCGCCGCGGGCGGCCTCGGCTCCATGGCCGACGACGGGCCGGCCCCCCAGACGGGCGCGGTGTCCAGCCAGGCGCCGCTGCGGATCGAGAGCTGCCTGTCCCCCGCCGACCTGCGCGAGGAGGTCGGCGAGCGCCGGGTGATCCCGCCGGTCGCGGCGATCCGCGCGGCCCGCACGGTGATCCCCCGGGCCGAGATCCAGCGGGCGAGCCTCTGCCGTCACGCGGACGGCCTCGTCTACATGCTCACCGCCTTGCGCCGGGACGGGCATTTCGTGCACGTGATTGTCGACGCGCGCACCGGCACCGTGGCGGGACAGTATTGAGCGGGCGCCGGAACCGTTTCGGAGGGGAGTGAGCCGTGCGTCTGCTGGTCGTGGAGGATGACAAGGACATCAACCGGCAGGTCGTGGCCGCGCTGGAGGAGGCCGGCTACGTCGCCGACAAGGCCTATGACGGCGAGGAGGGCGGCTATCTCGGCGAGAGCGAGCCCTACGACGCCATCATCCTCGACATGGGCCTGCCCAAGGCCGACGGCGTCACGGTGCTGCAGAAGTGGCGCCGGGCCGGCGTGAAGACCCCGGTGATCATCCTCACGGCCCGCGACCGCTGGTCCGACAAGGTCGACGGCTTCGACGCCGGCGCCGACGACTACGTCACCAAGCCCTTCCACATGGAGGAGCTGATGGCCCGGGTGCGCGCCCTGCTGCGCCGCGCCGCCGGCCACGCCACCAGCCAGATCGCCTGCGGGCCGGTGACCCTCGACACGCGCTCCGGCAAGGTCTTCGTCGACGGCGCCCAGGTGAAGCTGACGAGTCACGAGTACCGGCTGCTCTCCTACCTGATGCACCATACCGGCCGGGTCGTGTCCCGCGCCGAACTCACCGAGCACCTCTACGACCAGGATTTCGATCGCGACTCGAACACGATCGAGGTGTTCGTCGGCCGCCTGCGCAAGAAGCTCGCGGTGGACCTGATCCAGACCGTGCGCGGCCTCGGCTACCTCGTGGATCCCAACCAGCCGCCGGCGCGGATGTGAGCGCGGCTCCGCGTTCCGGCACGCTGCCGGCCGTGTTCATGCGCGGCGGCACCAGCAAGGCGCTGATGCTGCACCGCCGAGACGTGCCGGGGGATCTCGCCGCCTGGGAGCCGGTCTTCCTCTCCGCCATGGACAGCCCCGACCCGTTCGGGCGGCAGCTCAACGGCATGGGCGGGGGCGTCTCGTCGGTCTCGAAGATCTGCGTGGTGGAGCGCTCCGCGCGGCCGGACGCCGACATCGACTACACCTTCGTGCAGGTCGTGGTCCGGGACGGCCGCATCGACCTGTCGGGCAATTGCGGCAACATGCTCGCCGCCGTGGGACCGTTCGCGGTCGACGAGGGGCTCGTCGAGGTCCCGGACGGCCCGGTGCGGCTGCGGATCTTCAACACCAACACGCGCAAGCGGATCGCGGCGACCTTCGCGGTGGAGGGCGGCCGCAGCGTCTACCGCGGCGACCTCGCGATCCCCGGCGTCGCCGGCACCGGCGCGCCGATCCAGCTCGACTTCCTGGATCCGGGCGGCGCCACGACCGGCCGGCTGCTCCCGACCGGCACCGTCCGCCAGAGGCTCGACGTGCCGGGCCTCGGCGCGATCGAGGCCTCCCTGATCGACGCCGCCAATGCCTGCGTGTTCGTCCGCGCCGCCGATCTGGGGCTGGCCGGCACCGAGCTGCCCGCAGCCCTGGAGGCCGTGCCGGGCCTCCTCGACCGGCTGGCGCGGATCCGCCGGGCCGGCTCCGTGGCGATGGGCATCGCGCCGGACGTCGAGGCGGCGGCGCGCGTCGTCCACGTGCCCTTCGTCGGCCTCGTCGCCCCGCCGCAGGAGTCCGGCAGCCTCTCCGGCGACGCGATCCGCGCCGCCGAGATCGACCTGACCGCCCGGGTCATCTCCAACGGCGTGCCGCATCAGGCGCTGCCGCTGACCGCCACCCTGTGCCTCGCGGTCGCCGCCCGGCTCGAAGGCAGTCTCGTCCACGAGGCCGCCCGCCCCACCGGCGCGGCCCTGCGGGTCGGCATGCCGTCGGGCATCCTCACCGCCGACGCCGCCGTGACCCGCGGGGCCGACGGCTGGCGGGCCGAGCGCGGCGCCTTCTTCCGCACGGCGCGCCCGCTGATGCGCGGCGCGGTGTTCTACGACGCGCCGCCGCCCGTCTGAGCGACCGACGCATCCATGATCGACCTCATCGGCCTCTTCTCCCTGCGCCGCCGCTCCATCGCGGTGCGGCTCGCCGTGTCGGCGTTCCTGTCGAGCTCCGCGATCCTGCTGATCGCGGCCTGGATCCTCACGACCCTCTACCGCGAGAACACCGAGCGCTCCTTCGACAGCCGGCTCCTCGTCTTCGCCAACAATCTCGCCACCGACCTCGTCTCGCCCAACGATCCCGAGAGCCGGACCTTCTCGCTCGGCGACCCGCGCTTCGACCTGCCCCTGTCGGGCTGGTACTGGCAGGTCGGCAAGCCCGACGCGAAGCCGCGCGACGTGCGCACCTCCCGCTCCCTCGTGGGTGTGCCGCTCCCGCCCGCCACCGATTCGGACGGCAAGGTCGGGGTCGGGCAGATCCGTCAGGGCTACGGCAAGGGGCAGGACGGACGCCTCCTGCGCATCATGGAGCGCGACGTCGATCTCGGCGAGGAGGGCCGCTACACGGTCCGGGTCGCCGGCCCCGCCGACGAGATCGTCAACGACGTCGACCGGTTCCGGAACTCGCTGACCATCACCTTCGGCCTGCTCGGGCTGTCGCTGGCGATCACCACCCTGCTGCAGATCCGGTTCGGCCTCGCGCCGCTCAAGAAGATGCGCGCCGCGCTGGGCGCCGTCCGCCGGGGCGAGGCCGACCGCATCACCGGCACCTATCCCCGCGACATCGCGCCGCTCACCGGCGAGGTGAACCTCCTGATCGAGACCAACCGCGAGATCCTGGAGCGCGCCCGGACCCAGGTCGGCAACCTCGCCCACGCCCTGAAGACGCCGCTCTCGATCATCGTCAACGAGGTCGGCGCCTCCGACGCCCCCGAGGAGCTCGCGCAGAAGATCCGCGAGCAGGCCGCGGTCATGCGCGATCAGGTCAACTACCACCTCGACCGCGCCCGGGCCGCCGCCCTCGCCGGCACGCTCGGCACCTCGACGGAGGTGGAGCCGGCGCTCGCGGGCCTCGTGCGCACCTTCGGGAAGATCTACCGGGACAAGGACATCGCCTACGACGTCCACGTGCCGCCGGGCCTGCGCTTCCGCGGCGAGCGCCAGGATTTCGAGGAGATGGTCGGCAACCTCGTCGACAACGCGTCGAAATGGGCCCACGGCCGCGTCGCGATCCGGGCCGAGGCGGTGAACACGAACGATTATCCCCACCTCGTCGTCGCCATCGAGGATGACGGCCCCGGCCTGCCCCCGGAGGCCCGCCAGGCCGTGCTCGGCCGCGGGCGGCGCCTCGACGAATCGAAGCCCGGCTCCGGCCTCGGCCTGTCGATCGTGGCCGACCTCGCCGCCCTGTACCGGGGACGCTTCACCCTGGAGGAGGCGGCGCTCGGCGGCCTGCGGGCGGTGCTGGAGGTGCCGGGCGACCTGCCGGTCGGCACCCCGACCCACTGAGGCCCTCCGCCGCCTCCGGGTACGGGCCGGGCACGGATCGAGCTGCGGGACGCGGCCTCATGGCTCCGCCCGGCCCCTTGTCTTCGCAACAGAGTTGCGTGACACCGTGCCGCCGCCGGGAGGCGTCGTGGCGTCACGCTGCCGGCTCCACATGGCGTGGGGAGGGGCGGGCCGGTCCGGCTCGTTGGCGATAAGGTCCATGACGGCGATCTGGTTCATCCTGGCGGCCATGACCGCGGCGGCCGTGCTCGGCCTGCTCTGGCCGATGTCGCGCCGCGCCGCCGTGCCGACCGGTGAGGCGGGCGGGAGCGGGCTCGCCACCGAGACGGCGTTCTACGAGGATCAGATCGCCGAGATCGAGCGCGACCTCGAGCGCGGCTTGATCGCCCCCGACGAGGCCGAGACCGCCAAGGCCGAGGCGGGCCGCCGCCTGCTCCGGTCGAGCCGCGAGGCGCAGCGCGAGGCCGAGGATGCCGGCATCGCCGAGGCCGCGCGCCCGGCCGAGCCGCGCCTGCGCCGCCGGCGCGCCGCCTCGGCCTTCGCGCTCTCCACCATCCCCCTCGTGGCGCTGATCGCCTACGGGCTCTACGGCTCGCCCGAGGTGCCGGCACAGACCGAGGCCGACCGGCAGGCCGCCCGTGGCGGCGCCGACGAGCTGATGAAGGCGGTCAGCCAGATCGAGGCGCGCCTCGCCCGGGACCCGAACGACGCCCGCGGCTGGGCGGTGCTCGCCCCGGTCTACATGCGCACCGGCCGCTTCGACGACGCCGCCCGCGCCTACGCCAACATCGCGCGGATCAAGGGTGAGACCGCCGATCTGCTGGCCGACCAGGGCGAGGCCCTCACGGCGGCGGGCAACGGCACGGTCTCGCCCGAGGCCAGGGCGCTGTTCGAGAAGGCGCAGGCCAAGGAGCCGAACGCGCCCAAGCCCCGATTCTACCTGGCCCGCGCGGCCGAGCAGGCCGGCGACACCGGCGAGGCGATCCGCCAGCTCACCGAGCTCGAGGCGTCGAGCCCGCCGAATGCCCCCTGGCTCGGGATCGTCAAGCAGAGCCTCGCCCGGCTCAAGGGCGAGCCGCCGCCGCCCGCAGCTCCGCAGACCGCCCCGCAGATCCCCGCGGAGCAGCAGGCGGCGATCCGCGGCATGGTCGACGGGCTCGACGCCCGGCTCAAGACCGGCGGCGGCACCCCCGACGAGTGGCTGCGGCTGGTCCGGTCCCGGGCGGTCCTCGGCGAGCGCGAGCAGGCGGCCGACGCCCTGGCCCGGGCGCGCGCGGCCCTGGCGGGCGACCCGCAGGGGCTCGCCCAGGTCGAGCAGGGCGCCCGCGCCGTGGGGCTCGGCGCGGAGGGCGAGGCGCCCGCGCCGGCCGGATCCGGCCAGCCGGGATCGGGCGCCCAATCCGAGAAGGAGGCCGCGATGGCGGCCGTGCGCGCCATGCCGCAGGCTGAGCAGCAGGCGGCGATTCGCGGGATGGTCGAGGGGCTGGACCGGCGCCTCGCCGCGCGGGGCGGCACGCCGGACGAGTGGATGCGCCTCGTGCGCTCCTACAGCGCGCTGGGCGAGCGGGACCAAGCGGTGAAGGCCCTCGACCGCGCCCGGATGGCGCTGGCCGCCAACAGCGAGGCGGTGACGCGGCTCGACGGCCTCGCCCGGGAGCTGGACCTGCCCGCCAAGCCCAATCCCTGACTGGCCGGACTCCCCGCCAGGCCCAGCCCCGGCACCACGAAATCGCGAGGCCCCCTCCGCCGAGCGGTCCGTACGACAATCGGTCCCGACGCCCGCCCTTGACCCGCGGGCGCCTGGAGCCGACACCCTCAAGGCTAGAATGAGAACGGTTCCGGTCGGGGCGGGTCTCCGCGCGCCGGACCGCGGGGTGGAAGTATCGTGACGCGTAAGAAACGCCGCCTGATCCTGATCGCCGCCTGCGGCAGCGTCTTGGCGCTCGCCGTGGGGCTGATCCTGTACGCCATGAGCGGCTCGATCGTGTTCTTCCGCTCGCCCACCGACATCGCCAAGCAGGCCATCGCCCCGGGCACGCGCCTGCGGCTCGGCGGTCTGGTGAAGGACGGCTCGCTCAGGCGCGGTCCCGACCAGACGGTCGACTTCGCCGTCACCGACACGAACGAGACCGTCGAGGTCCACTACAAGGGGTTGCTGCCGGACCTGTTCCGCGAAGGGCAGGGCGTGGTCGCCGAGGGCGTGCTGGAGCCGGGCGGGCAGTTCCGCGCCGACACGGTGCTCGCCAAGCACGACGAATCCTACATGCCCCGCGAGGTGGCCGACGCGCTGAAGGCGCAGGGGCGCTGGCAGGAGGGCGGCCCGAACAGGGGCGGCCCGGCGCCGAAGCCCGCCACCGCGGCGGCGGACAGCACCCTCGGTCCCCGCAGCGAGCGGTGAGGGAACCCGCATGATCGTCGAGACCGGCCACTTCGCCCTCGCGCTCGCGCTGGCGATCTCCCTCGTCCAGGTGGTGATGCCGATCTGGGCCGCCCGCTCGGGCGATCCGGCGCTCCGCCAGATCGCCTCGCAGGCGGCGCTCGGCGCGTTCGCCTGCGTGCTGTTCGCCTTCGCGGCGCTGACCTACGCGCACGTCACCTCGGACTTCTCGGTCCAGAACGTCGTCGAGAACTCGCACACGCAGAAGCCGCTGATCTACAAGATCTCGGGCGTCTGGGGGAACCACGAGGGCTCGATGCTCCTCTGGGTGCTGATCCTCACCCTGTTCGGCGCCTGCGTGGCGGCCGCGAAGAACTCGGTGCCGCCGCGGCTGCGGGCCAGCACGCTGGGCGTGCAGGGGCTGATCACCTTCGTGTTCGTGCTGTTCATCATCACGACCTCGAACCCGTTCACCCGGGTGATCCCGGCGCCGCTCGAGGGCAACGACCTCAACCCGCTGTTGCAGGATCCCGGTCTCGCGATCCACCCGCCGCTCCTCTACGTCGGCTATGTCGGCTTCTCGATCAGCTTCGCCTTCGCGGTGGCCGCGCTGATCGACGGGCGGATCGACGCCGTCTGGGCGCGGGCGGTGCGGCCCTGGACGCTGGCCGCGTGGTGCTTCCTGACGCTCGGGATCGCGATGGGTTCCTACTGGGCCTATTACGAGCTCGGCTGGGGCGGCTGGTGGTTCTGGGACCCGGTGGAGAACGCCTCCCTGATGCCGTGGATCGCCGGCACGGCGCTGCTGCACTCCACCGTGGTGATGGAGAAGCGCGACGCCCTGAAGGTCTGGACGGTGCTGCTCGCCATCCTGACCTTCTCGCTGTCGCTGATCGGCACCTTCCTGGTCCGCTCGGGCGTGATCACCTCGGTCCATTCCTTCGCCACGGACCCGACCCGCGGCGTCTTCATCCTGGCGATCCTGGTGCTGTTCATCGGCGGCTCGCTGACGCTGTTCGCGTGGCGGGCGCCGCTGCTGCGGCAGGGCGGCCTGTTCGCGCCGATCTCTCGCGAGGGGTCGCTCGTCCTGAACAACCTGTTCCTGGTGGCCGCCTGCGCCACCGTGCTGGTCGGCACCCTGTACCCGCTCGTGCTGGAGATGCTGACGGGCGAGAAGATCACGGTCGGGCCGCCCTTCTTCAACTCCACCTTCGTCCCGCTGGCGATCCCGCTCCTGCTGATCGTGCCCATGGGGCAGTCGCTCGCCTGGAAGCGCGGCGACGTGCTCGCCGCCGCCCAGCGCCTGTTCGCCGCGCTGGCGGTCGCCCTCGTCGTCGGCTTCGGGGTGCTGGCGCTGACCTGGGGCGGGCCGGTCATGGCGCCGGTCGGGATCGGCCTCGGCGCCTACCTGCTGATCGGCTCCGCCCTGGAGATCGTCACCCGCGCCCGGGGCTACGGGGCGAGCCGCGCCCGCTCCCTCGGCCAGATCGGCCGCCGCGCCGTCGGCCTGCCGCGCTCGGCCTGGGGCACCGCCATCGCCCATGCCGGGGTCGGCGTCGTGGTGCTGGGCATCGCCGCGCAGGGCTGGGCGACCGAGGGGCTGGCGACCCTCAAGGCCGGCCAGAGCCTGGCGACGGGACCCTACGTGGCGACCCTCGATCGCGTCGCGCCGCGCAAGGGACCGAACTACGAGGAGGCCGCCGCCTACCTGACCATCCGCACCCGCGGCGGCGACGAGGTCGGGCAGGTCGAGACCGGCAAGCGGTTCTACCCGAGCCGCAAGATGGCGGTGACGGAATCGGGCCTGCTGACCGTCGGCGCCAGCCAGGTCTACGCGAGTCTCGGGGAGATCGGGCAGGACGGCGGCGTCGGCCTGCGCCTCTACTACAAGCCGCTGGTCCTGCTGATCTGGCTCGGGGCGGTGGTGATGGCCGTGGGCGGCGGCCTGTCGCTCACGGACCGGCGGATGCGCGTAGGCGTCCCCGCCAAGGCGAAGGCGCGGCCGCTCCCGGTCGCGGTGCCGGCCGAGTGATGGCGCGCCGCTCGCTCCGGCCCGCGCTGGCGGCGCTCGCCCTGCTGGCGTCGCTGCCGGCCCTCGCGGTGCAGCCCGACGAGGTGCTGAAGGATCCCGTCCTGGAGCATCGCGCGCGGGAGATCTCGGCCGAACTGCGCTGCCTCGTCTGCCAGAACCAGTCGATCGACGATTCCGACGCGCCGCTCGCCAAGGACCTGCGCCTGATCGTCCGCGAGCGGCTGGAGAAGGGCGACAGCGACACGGCGGTGCTCGACTACGTCGTGGCCCGCTACGGCGAGTTCGTGCTGCTGCGCCCGGTCTTCGCGCTGCACACCCTGCTGCTGTGGCTCACCCCGGTGCTCGCGGTCCTGCTCGGCGGGCTGGGAATCTGGCGCCTCGCCCGCCGCCGCCCGCCCGCGCCGGCCCGGAACCTGTCGGCGGCCGAGGAGGCGGAGGTCGCGGCGCTGCTGCGACGGGAGTAGAATCGCGGGCGGAAGCGATTCGCCCGCCCCGTTCGGCACGAGTCTTGGATCGGGCCTCGCAGACCGCACGATCGGCGACGCGCCCGGGGCAGGACGATGACGGCCGCTACGCTCACCATCTCGAGCCGCAACTACTCCTCGTGGTCCCTGCGGGGCTGGCTCATCTGCCGGATGGCGGGTCTCGATTTCGAGACCGAGGTCCTGTCCGGCGCCGACGCCACCACTCGGGCAGAGCTGCTTCACCTCTCGCCGTCCTTCCTGGTGCCGCGCCTGCGCCACGGCGACGTGGTCGTCTGGGACACCCTGGCCATCGCCGAGTACCTCGCCGAGACCTTCCCGGAGGCCGGCTTCCTGCCCGGCAACGTGGCGGAGCGCGCCCATTGCCGGTCCATCTCCGGCGAGATGCATTCCGGCTTCGTCAATCTGCGCTCGGCGCTGCCGATGAACCTGCGCGCCTTCCACCCCGACTTCCGGGTGTTCAACGGGGCGAAGGCCGATATCGAGCGCATCGTCACGATCTTCGACGATTGCCTGGACCGCTACGAGGGTCCGTACCTGTTCGGCGCGCGGCCGTGCCTGGCCGACGCCATGTACGCTCCGGTCTGCACGCGCTTCCGCACCTACGACGTCGCGCTGCCGCCCCGGGCCGCCGCCTACCGCGACACGATCCTGCACTGGCCGCTGATGGTCGAGTGGGCTGAGGCCGCCGCCGACGAGCCGGACGAGATCGAGGAGCTCGAGATGGAGTTCTGAGGCGGCCGAGGCTCCGGTCTCGGAGCCCGCCGCCGTCCTTGCGAGCGGAGCGAAGCGATCCAGTCGCGCCACGCTTGCCGAGGTCGCGCTGCCCTGGATCGCTTCGCTCCGCTCGCAAGGACGGAGGGCTCTGAGCCGACGTTCCGGACCCGACGTGACAGGATGCAGTTTCTTGCATGGCACAAATTTATGTTGCGATGCACGCGACACATTCTGACCGCGTACAGGATCTGAAAAATCGCGCTGTGGCAACAGGTTAACGAAGTGTCTCCGCTCGTCTGGCCTGCGCGTTACAGCTCGACAAACGTCCTTTGTCGCCCGACCGGACAGCGCGATTGATGCCATTCGGCATTTCTGTTCCTCTTCGCATTAGAACAGGAACAGACTGGGCTGGAAACCATGGCGCGTCACGAGCCCTGGAGCGCGGAGCGCGCGTCCGGGATCATCGCCGAGCACACCCATCTCGAAGGGGCCACGCTGCCGATCCTGCACGCGCTGCAGGAAACCTTCGGCTACGTGGATTCCGGCGCCGTGCCGCTGATCGCGGACGCGCTGAACCTGTCGCGCGCCGAGGTGCATGGCTGCATCACCTTCTACCACGACTTCCGCGCCCACCCCGCCGGCCGCCACGAGGTGAAGCTGTGCCGGGCCGAGGCCTGCCAGGCCATGGGCTCCGACAAGCTGCACCGCGAGATCCTCGGCCGCCTCGGCTGCGGCTGGCACGAGACCACCGCCGACGGCAGCGCCACGGTCGAGCCGGTCTACTGCCTCGGCCTCTGCGCCAACGGTCCCGCCGCGCTGGTGGACGGTGAGCCGGTCGCGCACCTGACCGCCGACGCCCTCGAAGCTGCCCTGACGGAGGTGCGCCAGTGAGCGTCACCCTCTACGTTCCGCGCGACGCCGTCGCCCTCGGCCTCGGCGCCAACAAGGTCGCCCGCGCCCTGTTCGCGGGCGCCGAGCGCCGCGGCCTCGACGTCACCGTCGTCCGCACCGGCTCCCGCGGCCTGTTCTGGCTGGAGCCGATGGTCGAAATCGGCACGCCCGAGGGGCGCGTCGCCTACGGACCGGTGACGGTCAAGGATGTCGACGCCCTGCTGGATGCCGGCCTGACCACGGGCGGCGACCACGCCCTGCGCCTCGGCGATCCTGAAAAAATCCCCTACCTCGCCCGGCAGCAGCGCCTGACCTTCCACCGCTGCGGCGTGATCGACCCGGTCTCCGTGGACGATTACCGGGCCCATGGCGGCTACCGCGGCCTCGAGGCCGCCCTGAAGCTCGATGCCGAGGGCATCGTCGCGGCGGTGCGCGAGTCCGGCCTGCGCGGCCGGGGCGGTGCCGGCTTCCCCGCCGGCATCAAGTGGAACACCGTGATGCTCGCCGAGGCGGACCAGAAATACGTGGTCTGCAACGCCGACGAGGGCGATTCCGGCACCTTCGCCGACCGGATGATGATGGAGGGCGATCCCTTCAACCTCATCGAGGGCATGACCATCGCGGGCGTCGCCACCGGCGCCACCCGCGGCTACATCTACCTGCGCTCCGAGTACCCGCAGGCCTTCGCGACCCTGAAGGAGGCGATCGCCAACGGCGTGACGGCGGGCGTGCTCGGCGACAACATCCTGGGCTCGGGCAAGAGCTTCCACCTGGACGTGCGCCTCGGCGCCGGGGCCTATATCTGCGGCGAGGAGACCTCGCTGCTGGAGAGCCTGGAGGGCAAGCGCGGCATCGTGCGGGCCAAGCCGCCGATCCCGGCGCTGAAGGGCTTCCTCGGCAAGCCGACGCTGGTCAACAACGTCATGACCTTCACGGCCGTGCCGTGGATCCTGGAGAACGGCGCCAGGGCCTACGCCGATTACGGCATGGGCCGCTCGCTCGGCACCCTGCCGATCCAGCTCGCCGGCAATATCAAGCACGGCGGCCTGATCGAGATGGCCTTCGGCATCACCCTCCGTCAGGTGATCGAGGATTTCGGCGGCGGCACCCGCTCCGGTCGGCCGGTCCGGGCCGTGCAGGTCGGCGGGCCGCTCGGGGCCTACTTCCCCGACCATCTCCTCGACACGCCCCTCGACTACGAGGCGATGGCGGCCAAGAAGGGCCTCGTCGGCCACGGCGGCATCGTGGTGTTCGACGATACGGTCGATATGGCCGCCCAGGCCCGCTTCGCCTTCGAGTTCTGCGCCACCGAGTCGTGCGGCAAGTGCACCCCCTGCCGCATCGGCGCGACCCGCGGCGTCGAGACCATGGACAAGGTGATCGCCGGCATCCGGCCGGACGCGAACCTGAAGCTGGTCGAGGACCTCTGCGAGGTCATGACCGACGGGTCGCTCTGCGCCATGGGCGGGCTCACCCCGATGCCCGTCATGAGCGCGATCACCCATTTCCCCGAAGATTTTCGCCGTGCGGGCTCGCTGCCTGCGGCGGCTGAGTGAGGCGGCGCGCATGGCCCTCATCAAAGAAATCGACTACGGCACGCCGATCCGCGTCAGCGCGCAGACGGTGACGCTGACGATCGACGGCATGTCGGTGACGGTGCCCGCCGGCACCTCGGTAATGGCGGCGGCGATGCAGGCCGGGACGCAGATCCCGAAGCTCTGCGCCACCGACTCGCTGGAGCCGTTCGGCTCCTGCCGCCTCTGCCTCGTTGAGATCGAGGGCCGGCGCGGCACGCCCGCCTCGTGCACGACGCCGGCCGAGAACGGCATGGTGGTCCACACCCAGAACGAGAAGCTCGCCAGGCTCCGCAAGGGCGTGATGGAGCTCTACATCTCCGACCACCCCCTCGACTGCCTGACCTGCGCGGCGAACGGCGACTGCGAGCTGCAGACCCAGGCGGGCGTCGTGGGCCTGCGCGACGTGCGCTACGGCTACGAGGGCGACAACCACGTCCGGCCGAGCTCCGAGAAGTACCTGCCGAAGGACGAGTCGAACCCGTACTTCACCTACGACCCGTCGAAGTGCATCGTCTGCAACCGCTGCGTCCGCGCCTGTGAGGAGGTGCAGGGCACCTTCGCGCTGACCATCGCGGGTCGCGGCTTCGACAGCCGCGTGGCGGCCGGCCCGACCAACTTCTTCGAGTCCGAGTGCGTGTCCTGCGGCGCCTGCGTGCAGGCCTGCCCGACCGCGACCCTGCAGGAGAAGTCGATCCACGAGTACGGCCAGCCGGAGCACGCCGAGGTCACGACCTGCGCGTATTGCGGCGTCGGCTGCTCGTTCAAGGCCGAGATGCAGGGCGAGCGCGTCGTCCGCATGGTCCCGTACAAGGGCGGCAAGGCCAACGAGGGCCATAGCTGCGTCAAGGGCCGCTTCGCCTACGGCTACGCCACCCATAAGGACCGCATCACCAAGCCGATGATCCGCGAGAAGATCACGGATCCGTGGCGCGAGGTCTCCTGGGAGGAGGCCATCGATCGGGCGGCCTCCGAGTTCAAGCGGATCCAGGCCCAGTACGGCAAGGATTCGGTCGGCGGCATCACGTCGTCGCGCTGCACCAACGAGGAAGCCTACCTCGTCCAGAAGCTGGTGCGCGCCGCCTTCGGCAACAACAACGTCGATACCTGCGCCCGCGTCTGCCACTCGCCGACCGGCTACGGCCTGATGTCGACGCTCGGCACCTCGGCCGGCACCCAGGACTTCAAGTCGGTCGAGCATTCCGACGTGATCCTGGTGATCGGCGCCAATCCGACCGACGGCCACCCGGTCTTCGGCTCGCGGATGAAGAAGCGCCTCCGGCAGGGCGCGAAACTGATCGTCGCCGATCCGCGCAGGATCGACCTCGTCAAGTCGCCCCACATCAAGGCCGACTATCACCTGCCGCTGAAGCCCGGCTCCAACGTCGCCTTCATCAACTCGCTGGCGCACGTGATCGTCACCGAGGGGCTGATCGACGAGGCCTATGTCCGCGAGCGCTGCGACCTCGCCGAGTTCGAGTCCTGGGCGCGGTTCATCGCCGACGAGCGACACTCCCCGGAGAACCAGCAGTCCTTCACCGGCCTCGACCCTGAGCAGGTCCGCGGAGCGGCCCGGCTCTACGCCAAGGGCGGCGCGGCCGGCATCTACTACGGGCTCGGCGTCACCGAGCACAGCCAGGGCTCGACCATGGTCATGGGCATGGCGAACATCGCCATGGCCACCGGCAATATCGGCAAGCTCGGCGCCGGCGTGAACCCGCTGCGCGGCCAGAACAACGTCCAGGGCTCCTGCGACATGGGCTCGTTCCCGCACGAGCTCACCGGCTACCGCCACGTCTCGGACGACGCCACCCGCGAGAGCTTCGAGGCCCTCTGGGGCGCCAAGCTCGACAACGCGCCGGGCCTGCGCATCACCAACATGCTGGACGAGGCCGTCGAGGGCTCGTTCAAGGGCATGTACATCCAGGGCGAGGACATCGCGCAGTCGGACCCGGACACGCACCACGTGACGTCGGGCCTGATGGCGATGGAGTGCATCGTCGTCCAGGACCTGTTCCTGAACGAGACCGCCAAATACGCCCACGTCTTCCTGCCGGGCGCCTCGTTCCTCGAGAAGGACGGGACCTTCACCAACGCCGAGCGCCGCATCTCGCGGGTCCGCAAGGTCATGGCCCCGATGGGCGGCTACGGCGACTGGGAGGGCACGGTGCTGCTCGCCAACGCGCTCGGCTACCCGATGACCTACAGCCACCCGTCCGAGATTATGGACGAGATCGCCTCGCTCACCCCGAGCTTCACCGGCGTGTCCTACGCCAAGCTCGACGAGCTCGGCTCGGTGCAGTGGCCCTGCAACGAGAAGGCGCCGCTCGGCACGCCGATGATGCACGTGGACCGGTTCGTCCGCGGCAAGGGCCGGTTCATGATCACCGAGTTCGTGGCCACCGAGGAGCGGACGGGGGCGAAGTTCCCGCTGATCCTCACCACGGGCCGGATCCTCTCCCAGTACAATGTCGGCGCGCAGACCCGGCGCACCGAGAACTCGCGCTGGCACGAGGAGGACGTGCTGGAGATCCACCCGTTCGACGCGGAACTGCGCGGCATCGTGGACGGCGACCTCGTCGCCCTGGAGAGCCGCTCCGGCGACATCGCCCTGAAGGCCAAGATCTCCGAGCGGATGCAGCCGGGCGTGGTCTACACGACGTTCCACCACGCCAAGACCGGCGCCAACGTCATCACCACCGACTACTCGGACTGGGCGACGAACTGCCCCGAGTACAAGGTGACGGCGGTGCAGGTCCGGCGGACCAACCGGCCCTCCGACTGGCAGGCGAAGTTCTACGAGGAGGACTTCTCCCTGACCCGGATCGCCCAGACCCTGGACGCGGCAGAGTAAGAGTACCCGATGAGCGCCGTGACGCAGGCGGACAAGCTCGTCCGCATGGCCAACCAGATCGCCACCTTCTTCCGGTCCTACCCGGAGGAGGAGGCGGTGGCCGGGATCCAGAAGCACATCAAGGCGTTCTGGACGCCCAAGATGATCGCCCATCTCGAGGCTGCCCTGCCGGAGCAGGGCGACCGGGTCGACGGCTACGTCCGGCGGGCGCTGCACGGCGCGGAGCCGGCGGCCGACAGCCCGGTGCGCCCGGCGACCCGGGACCCGCAGCTCGCGGGTGCGGGCGCCAGCGACGCGGGCTGACACGGCCGCGGCCGGACGGACTCACGGGACCGAGCCCCGCGGCCGGGCCTGCACTGACCGCGCGAAACACCTCCTATTCCGAACGTGGCAGGGGGTGTTTCGCGTCCGAGTCGAGGCGTGAGGGGCGCGTCGGCCGCGTCCGCGGGACCGTTCGACGATCGGTCGTCCGACCCCGGTAACGCGTCCCGCGACGGGCCCGGCGACGTCGGCCGCCGGGCCCAGGGGCGTCAGTTCTTCAGGACGACCGTGAAGTCGGCCTCGGTCTTCCCGCGGATCTCGTCCTCGGTGACGCCGTCGGCGAGCTCGATCAGCCTCATGCCGCCGTCGCCCTTCTTGTCGATCTCGAACACGCCGAGATCGGTGATCACCAGGTCGACCACGCGGGTGCCGGTCAGCGGCAGGTCGCAGGCCTTGAGCAGCTTCGGGCTCTCGGTGCCGTCCTTGTTCTTGGCAACGTGCTCCATCACCACGACGACGCGCTTCACGCCCGCCACGAGGTCCATGGCGCCGCCCATCCCCTTCACCATCTTGCCGGGGATCATCCAGTTCGCGAGGTCGCCGTTGCCGGCCACCTGCATGGCGCCGAGGATCGACAGGTTGATGTGCCCGCCGCGGATCATCCCGAAGGAATCGGCCGAGGAGAAGTAGCTGGTCGTCGGCAGCGCCGTGATCGTCTGCTTGCCGGCGTTGATCAGGTCCGGGTCCTCCTCGCCCTCGTACGGGAAGGGGCCCATGCCCAGCATGCCGTTCTCCGACTGGAGCTGCACCGACATGCCCTCGGGGATGTAGTTCGACACCAGCGTCGGGATGCCGATGCCGAGGTTCACGTAGAAGCCGTCCTCCAGCTCCTTGGCGGCGCGCGCCGCCATCTGCTCGCGGGTCCAGGCCATCGTTCTCGCTCCCTTCCCGTCCGATCAGTGCGTGCCGCCGCCGGCCGCCGCGGCCGGGGTGCTGTCGCCGCGCTTGCGCGTGGTGCGCTGCTCGATGCGCTTGTCGCGCTGCCCGACGTCGATGATCCGCTTCACGAAGATGCCGGGCGTGTGGATCGTGTCCGGGTCGATCTCGCCGGGCTTCACGAGGTGCTCGACCTGCGCCACCGTCATCTTGGCGGCGGTGGCCATCATCGGGTTGAAGTTGCGGGCGGTCATCCGGTAGCGCAGGTTCCCCTCGGTGTCGCCGGTGTGGGCGTGGACCAGGGCGAGGTCGGCGAACAGGCCGCGCTCCATCACGTACTGCTCGCCGTCGAACTCGCGGACTTCCTTGCCCTCGGCGACCTTGGTGCCGACGCCGGTCTTGGTGAAGAAGGCCGGGATGCCCGCGCCGCCGGCGCGGATCCGCTCCGCCAGCGTGCCCTGCGGGTTGAACTCGATCTCCAGCTCGCCGCCGAGATACTGGCGGGCGAACTCCTTGTTCTCGCCCACGTAGGACGAGATCATCTTGGCGACCTGGCGGGTATCCAGGAGCTTGCCGAGGCCGACCCCGTCGATGCCGGCATTGTTCGACACGACCGTGAGGCCCTTGACGCCCGAGAGGCGCACCGCCTCGATCAGCTCGTCGGGGATGCCGCAGAGGCCGAAGCCGCCGCACATCACCATCATGTCGTCGTGCAGGAGGCCGGCCAGGGCGGCGGCGGCATCCGTGTAGACCTTCTTCATCGAACCGTCCTTTTCCCGCCGGATCCGACCGGCCGAAACCTTGGGAAGCGCGTGTCCTCGCGCCTGCTCTCCCCGATTCCGCGCGCGAAATCCAGTGGTGCGCCGCACCGGTCCGTGCGGTCCCGGGCGATCCGTAACCGGCACTGCGTTGGGGAGGGCAGGGCGGCCCTGCGCGGGCGCGGCAGACAAAGCCGGCCGGGGACGCTAAGTTGCCCCCTCGACGTGCAGACCCTGCCGGGCCGTGGCAGCCCGAGGGGCCGGCGCGGCGCCCGGCTTCCGGCCACAGCCGCCGCCCCTTCGGAGCATGATGTCGCTGCGCCGCCCGATCTTCGTCCTCGCTCTCGGGAGCCTGATCGCTGCCGGCCTCGGCCTGCGCGACTGGCCCGTGGAGGACGGCCGGGTCACCGCGTTCGCCCGCCGCGCCTTCGATGCCTACGGCCTCGGTCTGACGCTGGAGGGGCCGGCGCGCCTCGCGGTGCTGCCCTGGCCGCGCCTGACCTTCGACCGCGTCCGGCTCGCCGCCGGTTCCGCCGGCCCGGTCCTGGCGGAGGAGGGCCGCCTGACCATCGACCTCGACCCGCTGAGCCTCCTCGGGGGGCGCGCGGCCGTCAGCGGCCTCCGCCTGGAGGGCGCGCGGCTGTCGGACGATCCCGTCGGCTGGGACGCAGCCCTCGCGCGCCTCGCCGAGCAGGCCCGGTCCGGCGAGACGGCCCGGCCGCGCCGGATCGTCCTGCGCGACGCGCGCCTCGCCGCCGGCGACGCGGCCCGGGATATCGACCTCGACATCGCGTGGCCGCTCTGGGGCAGGGCCGCCGAGGGCCGGGCCAGCCTGATCTGGCGGGGCGTACCGACCCGGATCGCCCTGACTCACCTGCGTCCGGCCGCGTTGGCCCAGCGCCGCGGCAGCCCCTTCACCGCGGAGATCACGTGGCCGAACGGCAGCCTCGCGGCGGACGGAACGCTGGCGCCGCCCGCGGAGGGGGGCGCGCTGCCCGTCATGTCCGGGCAGGTCCGGTTCGAGACGCGATCCCTGCCGGAGAGCCTGGCCTGGATCGGCCGTGACGTGCCGCTGGCGCCGCTCGCCGGGGCCTTCTCGGTCGACGGCCGGTTCGAGACGGCCGAGCGGTCCGTCTCGTGGCCGAGCCTGCGCATCGGCCTGGGCCAGAACGTGCTCGAGGGGGCCGGCGCCGTCGCACTCGGGCCCGGCAAGGCGCCGCGCCTCTCGGTGCAGGCGACCCTGGCGGCCGAGACACTCGATCTCACGCCGCTCGTCGCGGATCTGTCGCGACTCCTCGACCCCGCGCCCGTGTCGATCGCCCTGGCGCCCTTCACGCGGGGCGACCTCGACTTGCGCCTGTCGGCGGCCGAGGGACGCGCCGGCGCGGTCCGGGTGCAGGATCTGGCGGCGAGCGTCCTGGTGCGGGAGGCCGCCCTGGAAGTGGCGGTGAACCGGGCCCGGATCCAGGATGGCACGTTCAAGGGGCGCGTGAACCTGACGAGCGGCGCCGACCCGGCCGCGACCGAGTTGCGCACGCAGGGGAGCCTCGATCGCGTCGATCTCGGCGCGCTCCTCGGCGAGATCGGTGCGGCGCGGTGGGTCATCGGGCCCGTGCAGGGGCATTTCGCCCTCGATTCCAGGGCCCGCGACACGGCCGGGCTGCTGGCGCATCTGAATGGTCGGGCCACGCTCGCCATGGACGGCGGTGCCATCGCCGGCCTCGACCTCGCCGACGTCGTCCACCGCAACGGTGCGGTGGCGTCCGGAGCCCTGGCGCGCCGGAACGGCCGGACGGCCTTTGAGCGGGCCGTGGTGACGCTGCGCTTCGTCGACGGCGTGGGCGAGATCGCCGAATCGGGGCTCCTGGGGCCGAGCGTCGGGGCGACCCTGCACGGTCAGGTCTCGCTGCCGGAGCGGCGGCTCGATGCCAAGGGCGACCTCGTCCTGCGCCCGCCCGGCGACGCCTCCCGCGGGATCCTGTTCGCGGTCACGGGGCCCTGGAGCGCCCTGACGGCCCAGACGGTCGCCCACAGCGAGGCCTCCGATCCGGCCGGCCGGTACGGGGACGCGATGCTCCCCGATCCGCTCAAGCTGCCCGCGACGCTCGGACTGCCCGGCAACGCCCGCGCCTATGCCCCGTGACGGCCGCGCCATGGTGCCGGCCCCGGCCAAGCTCTAAGATCAGGCCTCGAACGCCTCCATGATCCCCATGCGCCGTCTGCTCATCGAGGAACCCGTCACCCGCGCGGGGCCGCTGGCCCGGCGGCTCGCCGTGTTCGCCGTCATCGCCACCGGGATCGCCCTCGTCCTCGTCCGGGATCCGCGCTCCGACACGAACGCCGCCCTCGTGGCCCTCCTGGCCGGACTCGGCGTCGCGATGCTGGCGGCCGCGGCCGCGATCTTCGCCTTCGTGCGGGTCTGGCGCGAGGGCGCCCGCGGCCTCGGGGCCGCCCTCGCCGGGCTGGTCCTCGCGCTGGCGGTGCTGGGCTACCCCGCCTTCCTGGGCCTGCGCGGCCTGCGGTTGCCGGCCCTGTCTGACATCACCACCGACATCGACAATCCGCCGGCCTTCTCGCGCTCGCGGGCGGCCTTCGCGGCCCGCGGCGGACGCTACCCGGCGGACCCGAGCCCGGCGGCACGCGAGAGCCAGCGCGGCGCCTATCCGCAGATCGCGCCGCTGACCCTCGATATCGGCGCCGACGAGGCGTTCGAACTCGCCCGGCAGGCGGCCCTGAAGCGGCACTGGCAGATCGTCGAGGCGATCCGGCCGGGCGGCCGGACCGGCAACGGCCGGATCGAGGCCGTGGCCCGGGGGCTGATCCTGAACCTGCCCGACGATGTCACCGTGCGCATCCGCCCCCGTGCCGACGGGGCGCGGATCGACGTGCGCTCGGCCTCGCGGCTCGGCGGCCGGGATTTCGGCAGCAACGCCGACCGGATCCGGGCCTATCTCGACGACGTCGCCAACCTCGCCCTCGCGGTGAAGTGAGCCGCCGCGCGCCTCAGGCCGGCGCGTAAGTGCCGTCGAGCCGGGGGGCGCCGTCGCAGGACGCGAGCCCGCGTCCGACCAGATCCTCCAGATGGGCGAAGACCGACAGGGCCGCCGCGCCGCGGAGCCGGGGGTCGAGCCCCTGGTAGATCGCCGCGACGATGTCGGCGATTCGCCCGTCGCCGGCTGCCAGCCGTGCGCGGATCGCCGCCTCGCGCTGGCGGCGGTGCCCGGCCAGTCCCCGGAGGAACCGGGCGGGCTCGCGCACCGGGCCGCCATGCCCCGGCCAGTAGACCGCCTCGTCGCGGCCGCGCAGCTTGTCGAGGGACTCCATGTAGGCCCGCATCGCGCCGTCCGGCGGGGCCACGATCGTCGTCGACCACGCCATGACGTGGTCGCCCGAGAACAGCGCCCGCGCCTCCGGCAGCGCGAAGGCGAGATGGTTCATCGTGTGACCGGGGGTCTCGACGGCCACGAGGGTCCAGCCCGGGCCGGACACGGCGTCGCCCTCCACCATGATCCGTTCCGGCGCGTGCGCCCGGTCGGCGCTCGCGTCGAGCATCGGGGTCTCCGCTTCCGACAGGACCCGCGCGGCCCTGTGCGGCGCGCATCCGACGATCGGCGCGCCGGTGCGCGCGGCGAGCAGCCTTGCTCCGGGCGAGTGATCCCGATGGGTGTGGGTGACCACGATGGCCTCGACCCGCTCGGTGCCGAGATCCTGAAGCAGCGCGTCGACATGGGCCGGATCGTCCGGGCCCGGATCGATCACCGCGACGCGCTCCTGGCCCACCACGTAGGTGCAGGTGCCGCTCGCCGTGAACGGGCCGCCGTTCGGCGCGACCCGTCGGCGGATCAGCGGCGCGACCCGGTCCAGCCGGCCGGCCGGAGGCATCGAGGGATCGAAGGTCAGGGTGGTCTCGTCGGTGTCCGCCATCGCGATCCCGTGCGATCGAAACGGCGGTTCCATGGACGCTCGGCGGCCGCGTGGCAATCACCCCGAAGGCTGTGCGGATCGGCGGCCACGGCAAAGGGAGTGTCGGTCGCCGTCAGGACCCGTCCGCGGTGCTGGCCATCGCGGCCGGGGTGGCGATCCCACCGCGCGCCGAGCCGGATGGACGCGGAGGGGGCCGCGTCCGATCCCGCGGGGCGCGCCCGCCGTGCGGTCAGTCCTGCCGGCGCGGCTGGCGCGCGCGCACGCGGACCGGTACGGGCGCCGGTGCCGGCACGAGTCCGAGCGCGGCCGCGCGCAGGGCATCGCCGGCCCTGTCGACGATCTCGGTCACGCGCGCCGCCATCGCGGCGGCCTTCGATCGAACGGCACTCTTGGCAGATTGCAGCATCGCAAATCCCGGATCGAGCCTGGAGACCTATCTTCGAACGCTAGCGCCCCTGTCTCGTTCCGTCACCCCGTGTCGCGGACGGCGCGCGCGGCCGTAGGGACTCACAGGACTTCGCAATAGGGGCGGAACCGGAGCTAAACCTTGGCGTTTTCGTGTTCAGAACGACGCGGCCCGCCCGCGTTGGTACTTTCTAAGGATACGAACCATGCTCGGTTGGGCCGTAACTTTTCTCGTCGTCGCCCTCGTGGCCGCTCTGCTTGGCTTCGGCGGCATCGCCGGCACCGCTATGGAAGCGGCCAAGCTGGTGTTCTTCGTGGCGATCGTCCTGTTCGCGATCTCCGCCGTCGTCGGCCTGATGCGGGGCCGTTCGCCGACCCTCTGACGACTGACCGGATATGCCGGCCCCGAACGCGGGCCGGCGCACGGGCACGCAGGAGAAGCCGTCGCCTCAGGGCGGCGGCTTCTTCCGTCGGGATGATGCCGCCGCGCGCGATGGTGATTGGCCGGGCCGGTCTCCACGATCGTGTGAGGACAGGTGGGGGCGGTCCGAGCGCTGCTCGCATGCAGGCCGATCAATGCGTCGGCGGCTCAGCCCTTGCGGTCGGCGCTGTCGAGCTGTGCGATCAGCTCGGCGAAGCGGTCGGGGACCGGCTGCTGCGTGACCGTGTCGTACATCGCGCGCAACTGCGCGGCGATGCGATTGCGGGTCTGATCGCTCAGGCCGTTCCTGCTCCGGGCGCGGTCGGGCTGGTCGGAAGCGGATGCGTCACCGGAGCTGTTCTCGGGCGCCGATGAGCGATCCGAAGCAGTCTCGGCGTGCGGGTCGCGCGCGCGAAGACCTGCCTCCTTCCCCTGGTCCACCATCAACACGCCCCTTGTTGCCGAAGTCGGCCCGGCCGCATTGTGCTGCGGCTCGACATACGCCATGGCTGCGCCGGCAACGCCTGCGCGCCGGCATCGGTTCCGCCGGGGGGTGGAACGGAGTGCGGGCCTCCGCGTTGGGCGGTAGGCTGCGCAGGACACAGAGCCGGCCCCGGCAGGCCCTCGGTAACGGATCGAGGCGCTCGCGGCCGGGCAACACGGCGAGGCACAGGGGATCGAATGTCGACATCGCAACTCGTGGTACAGCACCTGCCGTACCTGCGCCGCTACGCGCGCGCGCTCACGGGTAGCCAAGTGGCGGGTGACGCGTACGTCGCCGCCACCCTGGAGACCCTCGTCAACGAGCCGGACACGCTCGGTCGCAGCACCAACATCAAGGCCGACCTGTTCCGCGTCTTCACGCGGATCTGGAACTCGCTCTCGGTCAACGGCCGCAGCGAGCAGGTTCAGCACGACCTGCCTGCGGAGGTGCGCCTCGGTCAGATCACGCCGCTGCCGCGCCAGGCCTTCCTGCTCTCCTGCCTCGAGGGCTTCTCGGAGGAGGACGCGGCCATCATCCTCGGCGTGGACGTGTCCGAGGTTCGCGACCTCGTCGACGAGGCCGGCCGTGAGCTCGCCGCCGACATGGCGACCGAGATCCTCATCATCGAGGACGAGCCCCTGATCGCGATGGATCTGGAGGCTCTGGTCGAGGGTCTCGGCCACAACGTCATCGGCGTTGCCCGCACCCGTACCGAGGCGATCAAGATCGCCGGCGAGGGCAAGCGCCCCGGCCTGATCCTGGCCGACATTCAGCTCGCCGACGGCTCCTCCGGCCTCGACGCGGTGAACGACCTCCTGAAGTCCTTCGAGGTGCCGGTGATCTTCATCACCGCCTATCCGGAGCGCTTCCTCACCGGCGAGCGGCCCGAGCCGGCCTTCCTCATCGCCAAGCCGTTCCAGCCCGCCAACGTCTCGGCGGTGATCAGCCAGGCGCTGTTCTTCCAGCAGACCGCCCGTCGGCGCGAAGCCAAGACGGCCTGAGGCCGGCCTGTCGGGTCGCGCCCGGGGTTCGCCCGGGCCGCCCGCGACCGGGAACGGTGGCAACAAAAAAGCCCCGGCGCGAGCCGGGGTTTTTTGTTGCCTGGCCGCCGCCCATGTCCGGACGCGCGCAAAAAAACGGGCCGGAGAAGGCTCCAGCCCGTCGCGAAGGTTCCGGCCGATGCACAAGGGGAATGCGGGGAGGACCAGGTGGCCGGGTGCAGAGGGAACGGGTGCCGGCCCAGGAGGTTCCAGGGCGGGTGATTTTTCGTAGCGAGTGGTTTTTCGGCAACGGTTCGGGTCTGTGGATAGCGGGCGTGCGCCGCCGCACCAACGGCCGAGCTGCGTTCGAATACTCAGGATGCGTAGACGCGGCACAGTCTAGGAACCTGCGATTGCAGGGCGCGTTGTACGAACATCCTGTCAAGCTCTCGCGATGAGGTCGGGGCGATGCTGCGGTCTGGTTTCATTCTGGGCGTGAGTGCTCCTGCCGCTCTTCTCACCGTTCTGATCCAGCCGGTGGTTCGCGACACGGCGGATCGCTGGACGATGCCGGTTCCCACGGCTCAGACCGTTCAGGCCCCGCTGCCCGGAATGCGCCCGGTCTCCCTGTCGATCAGCCCGACGCGGGTGGCGGGCGTGCAGCGGCTCGAGAGCCGGAACGCGCCCGTCGCGGGTGAGGCCCAGGATCTCGAGATCAAGCCGATCCTGCGGCAGCCGCCGCGGCGGATGCGCGAGGGGTGCGAGGCGGCCCTGAGTTCACTGGTCGGCCCCGAGGCGCGGCGCATGACCCCCGGCCGCTGCATCTCCTGATCGGCGCCGACGGGAGCCGCACAGCAAAAGGCCCCGCCGTTTCGGCGGGGCCTTTTGCTGTGCGAACGACGCTGGCGCGACTCTCTCGGCCCGGGGCCGGAATCGAGAACGGCGCCGGTCCCGGGGGACGCGGCGCCGCTACGCGGTTCGGTTCGGCAGCGGCCTCACTCGGCCCGGCCGGTCCCCGTGGACTGGCCACCCTTGCGGCCGGCGGACGAGGCGAGCTCACGGTCCTGCGAGAAGGAGCGCTTCTCGGCCGGCACGCTGCGGCCGCCCTTGCTGGCGATCTCGCGCTGCCGCTCCAGATCCATCGAGGCAAAGCCCCGCTTCGAGGTCGAATTCCCGGATGCCATCAGTTCCTCCTCAGGCTTCGCTTCACCCCGCAACAACCTTCAGCAATAACCAAGGTTCCTATCCTGAGACCTGCTCAAGCTTCCGCCAGCTAAGCTTGGCAGCAACCCGGACTTGTGTCCCGCGTTGGTCGACATTCGACGCTGGTTGATGTCCGCGTTCGCTCCGGCTGCCCCGGAGGTTCGGCGGCTTGTTCCGGGTGGATGGCGCCGCCGCGCGGCGCGAGGGAAAGGTTTTCGCGTATGACGAACCGCAACATGGTCAAGGATGAGGCCTCGGCGCCGCGGCCGAACACGCCACCGCTGCCGCCGATGCCCGCGCCGGAAGATTCCGCCACGCCGACCACGCGCGAGGAGCCGACGGATTCGCCGCACCTGAATGCCAGTCTCAAGCGCGACGCGCCCCCTCCCGGCGGTCTGGGCCTCGCCACGAAGCGCTGAGTCGAACGGAGAGGTCTCAGGCCTGACGCCGGCGCGCGAGGCGCGTCAGGCCCGCGATCAGGAGGGCGATTGCCAGGATCGTGACGATCCCGGCTACCGTCAGGATTCGCTGGATCAGCGGCGTGTAGATACCGCGCGCGGCATCGTAGCCGTAGCAGAGCAGGGTGAGCCGGTCGGCGATGCTGCCGATCCGGCCTTCTCCGGCCTCGATCAGGGCGAGGCGGAGGTCGCGCCCGGTCAGCGCCAGGGGCGACAGGACCCGCGACAGCCGGCCGTCGGCGGCGAGGAGAAGCGCCGCCGCGGGATGCGCGAAGCTGTCGGTCCCGGCATCGTACACCGCCTTGTAGCCCAGCGCGCCGGTGAGGCGCGCCAGCGCGCCGTCCGACACGAGGAGCGCCCGGGGCCGGACGGTCTTCGCCCGGTCCCCGAGGGTCTCGGCCAGCATGCGGCGCGCGGCCGCGGCGTCGTCGCGCGGGTCGATCCCGACCAGCACGAGGGCGTAGTCGTCGATCGGGAGGCCCGTGGCCGCCAGGGCGTCCGCCGACATGGACAGCATCGGGTCGCAGACATTCCCGCAGGTGTAGTCCACCGGTAGCAGCAGGGCCGCGCGGCCCCCGACGGCCTGCCCCAGAGTGGTCGTACGATCGGTGCGCGCGTCGGTCGCGGCGAGGTCGAGCGGGGCCCGGGCACCCGGGGGCGGCGCGACCGCGACGCGGGCGAGATCGGCCTGGACGAGGCGTGCCGCGGCCGGGCCCGAGGCCAGGGCGAGGCCCACCGTCAGGACGGCGCCCAGACCACACCGACAGGTTGCGGCAGGCGCGGGGCTGGACAAGTGCCTGACGAACCGCATGGATAAGCGCGCCCGTCCGGCCCCGCCGTCCTGGGCGTGAGACCCGTCGCGGAGCCCCCGAATGACCCTCGACACCGAGGTTTCCTCCCTGAAGCAGGTGCCGCTCTTCCGCGAGGTGGAGCCGGCGCGCCTGAAGCTCCTCGCCTTCACCAGCGAGCGGGTCCATTTCGAGCCGGGGCAACGCTTCTTCGCCCGCGGCGACGTGGCGGATGCGGCCTACGTGATCCTCTCGGGCACGGCGGAGGTCAGCATCGACGGTCCCGCCGGGCCGGTGCGGCTGGCGCTCCTCGGCCAGGACGCCCTCGTCGGTGAGATGGGCATCCTGGCCGAGCAGCCCCGCTCCGCCACCGTGACGGCGCAATCCGCGGTGACCGCTCTGCGCATCGACCGCGGCGTGTTCCTGGAACTCCTGGCACAGTTTCCGCAGATCAGCATCGCCCTGATGCGCGTGCTGGCGCTGCGGCTGGAGCAGACCAATCAGGCGCTGGCCGAGAGCCGGGGCTGATCATCCCGCGTAGGTGATGAACTCCAGGAGCGAGCCGTCCGGATCCCGGAAGTAGACGCTGATCCCCGCACCCGCGGCGCCGTGCCGCTCCACCGGGCCGAGTTCCACCGGGACCCCGGCGGCCTCGAGATGCGCGATCGCGGTCTCGATCGCGCCCGACCAGCGGAAGCACAGGTCGCTGTTGCCCGGCTGGACGGGAGTCGCCGCCACCGGCACGGCCTCGACGCCCGGGCCGTGGCAATTGAGCTGGACGCCGCCGAACCGGTAGGCGAAGCCGGCGCCGCGCTCGACGATCTCGGCACCCACCACGTCCCGGTAGAAGGTGTTGGAGCGCGCCCAGTCGCTGACGTGGATCACGCAGTGATCGAGGTGAATCGCCGGTCTGAGCGGGACATCCGGGGCGACCGTCGCCTCGGTCGGAAGAGTTTCGGTCTCGGGCATCGCTCACCTCCGCGCCGGGCGCAATAGAGCGCCTCTGCGATTCAGAATTAGGGCGCAACCGTGGCCGCGGGAGCGGCCCGCGCGCGGCCGGCTGCGGCGGAAAAGCTACATCGTCACAGGCGCGGAGACGGTAGGCATGGCGCGACGACCGTATCCCGCACGACAGGACCTATGATCGCCACGCTTCCCTCGGCCTGGAGCCGCCTGCGCCGGATCGTTCTCTCGCGAGTCCTCCTCGCCGTCGTGGCGATCGCCCCCCTGGCGGCGTGCCAGACCCGTCCGGTCCAAGTTGCCCAGGACGACGAGTCGGCCTGGTACATCGGCAGCAAACCCGACAAGCCCTTCGATATTCCGCTGGTCGACACGCAGCGCCTCGATCCGAAGTATCGCCGGCAGCAGGTCAGCTACAACGGTCCCGAGCAGCCGGGGACGATCGTGGTCGACATCGACAAGCGTCAGCTCGTCCTCGTCCAGGCCGACGGCACGGCGATGCAGTACGGGGTCGGTGTGGGCAAGGCCGGCTTCTCCTGGAAGGGCGAGGCGCGGGTCGGGCGCAAGGGCGTCTGGCCGGACTGGAGCCCGACCGTCACGATGGTCTCGCTGCATCCCGACCTGCCGCGCACCCGGAAGGGCGGCCTGGACAACCCCCTCGGCGCCCGCGCCCTCTACCTCTACCAGGGCAACCGCGACATCCTGTTCCGCATCCACGGCACCAACGAGCCCTGGAGCATCGGCGAGCAGATGTCGTCGGGCTGCGTCCGGATGCTGAACGAGGATATCGCCGACCTGTACGAGCGCGTGCCGGTGGGCACCCGCGTTCTCATCAAGCGCAACGGCAAGTACCGGACCTGAGCGGCCGACGCCGATCGCCGGGCCGGTCAGCCGGCCGGCGCTGCCGCGGCGGACGCGTCGCGGACTTCTCCGGAGACGCGTCCGGCGAGGCGGGCCAGAGCTGCACGGTCCAGGCCGCCACCGTCCGCGGCGGGCCCGCCCGGCCGACCGTCCGGCGCCATGCCGTCGCTGGCCAGCACCGCGGCGGCGGTCAGGCCGGGTCCGGTCCTGCCGGTCGGCCGCTCCGGACCGATCGCGAAGCCGGCCCAGACCAGGAGAGCCGCGCACAGGGCCAGGCTGGCCAGCAGGGTCTTGAGGAAGGTCATGACTCATAACGAGCGGCTCCGGGCCGTCGTTCCGTTGCCAAGCTTCGCTCCGGCGGGCGGAACGCTTTGGCAACCATGACGGCCGAAACTCGGCGGCGCGCCTGCGAGGCCGATTCGGTCGCCCGGCAAATTCGCCACATTGGCCGGGCACCGTCTCGGGCTCGACGAACTCGTCACCAGATTCTCGCCACCCGCGTGGACATCCCCGTTATGATCAGACCGATGCTTGCCCTGCTCCTCCTCTGCGGCCCCGCGGCCGCGGCCGGGACGGTCAGCGGCCCGGCGACCGTCATCGACGGCGACACGATCGAGGTGCAGGGCACGCGCATCCATCTCTACGGCATCGACGCCCCCGAGACCGCGCAGAGCTGCGAGACCGCCAAGGGGCGGGAGTATCGCTGCGGCCGCGAGGCCGCGCAGGCCCTGCGCGCGCGGATCGGCGGCGGCGTGGTCACCTGCGAGCGGCGCGAGGGCACTGTCGCCGGCCGCGTCGCCGGGATCTGCCATGTCCAGGGCGAGGATCTGTCCGCCTGGATGGTGGGCCAGGGTCTGGCGCTGGCCAGCCGCCAGGTGACGGCCCCCTACATCCGCCAGGAGGGCCACGCCTGGGCGACCCGCCGGGGCATCTGGGCCGGCACCTTCGAGAAGCCGGCCGACTGGCGCCAGGATCGGCGCCGGGTCGAGGCCGCGGCCGGGACGAGCGCGGCCGACTAGCGGCTCGCGCGACTCAGGCCGTCGCGTCCTGTCCCTCGGTGAATTCTCGCCACAGCAAGACCAGGGCGGCCATCACGGCCGGCCCGACGAACAGGCCGAGCAGCCCGAAGGTCTCGACGCCGCCGAGGATGCCGAGGAGCACCCACAGGAAGGGCAGCTTGGTCGTGCCGCCGATCAGCGCCGGACGGATGAAGTGGTCGGCCACGAAGGTCACGACGAGGCCCGCCGCCGCCACCACCAGAGCGGCCGTCACCGACCCCGCCGCCACAAGGAGGAGCGCCGCGACGGCGATCGCCACGGCGGCGCCGAAGGGGATCATCGCCGCCACCGCCGTGAACGCGCCGAGCAGAACGGGGTGGGGCACGCCCGCGAAGTGGTAGACGATCCCCAGCACGAAGCCCTCGCCGAGGCCCACCAGCACCAGCCCGTCGACCGTGCCGTGCACCGAGGCCACCATCTGGCGGGCGACGCGCTCGCCGCGCGGTCCGAACAGGCGGTGGCAGGCGGTGAGCGACTGGTCCCGCACCGTCCGCCAGTCGCGGAACAGGAAGAACAGCGCCACGAGGCTGAAGCCGAACAGCACGATCCGGTGCACCACCTCGCGGCCGACATTGCGCGAGGCGCCGAGCACCGAGTGATTCTCGAAGCGGCGCAGCAGGTCGGAGCCCGCCTGCGCGTGGCCCAGATTGTCGTTCCACCACGCGGTCGCCTGCGCGGCGCCGTAGGGCAGGTGCTGCAGGAATTCCGGAGCCGGGATGCCGTTCGCCTCGGCGTTCCGGACGAACTCCGCCACGTCGTGGGCCTCGCGGGCGGCCTGGATGCCGAGGATCGCGAGCGGCGCCAGGAAGACCAGCGCCACGGCCGCGGTCATCAGCGTGGGCAACAGGATGTTGTGCTTGCCCGGCGGGAAGCGGTGCTCCAGCCGCTGGTAGATCGGCCAGAGGGCGATCGCCAGGACCACCGCCCAGGCGAGCGCCGGCAGGAACTCGTGCAGGATCCAGAGGCCCAGGGCCGTCAGGGCCAGGACCAGCAGGACGCGGGCCGCTCCCTGGGAGCGCGCGCGCTCCTGCGGCGGCAGCGGCGGCGTCTCGATCCGCGCCGGCGGCGCGGCGGGTTTGGTGATCGGTGGCATCCGTCTGGTCTCCTGAGGACGCGCCTCGTCTCGCCGTCAAGCTAGGGCCCGCGCGTCCGGAGCGTACGCGCGCCCCCGCACCGGGCAGCGCACGCCTGTGGACAGGCGCTGAAACGCCGGGGAAGCGCCGCGGTTGCCGCTTCTGACACCCTCGTGTAGAGGTCGCCGCCATTCGACCGGGCCGCGTTCCAGGGCCCGTCCACGCGTAGGGCGGCCGCGCGGGGCGCTTGCGCCGGGCTGCCCGGGCGGCGAGGGGGCTCCCGCACGACCGATCCGGAACTCGAACAGCCCGCGAGTAGACATGTCCGACGAGCCCGTCCACGGCAGCGCCACCTTCGAGCGCGTGGCCGACATCATAGCCGAGACCGCCGACATCCCGCGGGACAAGATCACGCCCGAGAGTCACGCCATCGACGACCTCGGCATCGACAGCCTCGCCTTCCTCGACATCGCCTTCGCGGTGGACAAGGCCTTCGGGATCAAGCTGCCGCTCGAGCGGTGGACCCAGGAGGTGAACGAGGGCAAGGTCCCGGCCGAGGAGTACTTCGTCCTCAAGAACCTGTGCGCGCGCATCGACGGCCTCGTGGCCGAGAAGGCCGCCAAGGTCTGAACCAAGGCCGATCCGACCCGTCATGCGCCTCGAATATTTCGAGATGATCGATTCCGTGCGGCTCCTCGACAGGGCCGCCGGCCGCATCGAGGCGCTCGCCCGGGTTCCGATGGCGAGCCCGGTCTTCGAGGGGCATTTCCCCGGCCATCCCCTCGTGCCGGGGGTGCTCCTGACCGAGACGATGGCCCAGGCCTCCGGGTACCTCGTGCTCGCCCATCTCGACTTCGCCCGGATGCCGTTCCTCACCGGGGTCGACAAGGCGCGCTTCCGGTCCTTCGTCGGGCCCGGCGCGGACCTCCTCGTCACGGCGACCCTGGAGCACGACGGCTCGGGCTACGCGGTGACCAGGGCGGCGATCAGCCACGACGGCAAGGCGCTGTGCGACGCGGAGCTCCGCTTCCGCACCATGCCGTTCCCGGACGGGCTCGACGCGCCGATGCGCGAGCGGGCGCGGACGATCGGCCTGTTTCCCGATTCGGCGCCGGCCGAACGCGAGCCCTGAGTCAGCCATGAGCCGCCCCGTCGTCGTCACCGGCCTCGGCCTCGTCTCCTGCGCGGGTGAGGGCGTCGACGCCCATCTGGCCGCCCTCGCCGGGGAGGCTGCCCCGCGCACCGACAGCGAGACCTTCGCGCCCTATCCGGTCCATCCGGCCCCGGCGATCGCGTGGGACGGCCAGATCCCCAAGCGCAGCGACCAGCGGCAGATGGAGGCGTGGCAGCGGCTCGGGGTCTACGCCGCCGGCCTCGCCCTCGACGAGGCGGGCGTGAAGGACGACGCCGCCTTCAAGCAGGCGCTTCACCTCGTCGTGGCCGCGGGCGGCGGCGAGCGCGACTACGCGGCGGACGGCGCGATCCTGACCGGTCTGCGCGACGCCGCAGATCCGGGCGCCTACCTGAACGAGCGCCTTCAGAACGATCTCCGTCCGACGCTGTTCCTCGCCCAGCTCTCGAACCTGCTCGCCGGCAACATCGCCATCGTGCACGGGGTGACGGGCGCCTCGCGCACGTTCATGGGCGAGGAATCCGCCGGCGTCGACGCCCTGCGGATCGCCCAGGCGCGGGTGGCTTCGGGCCAGATCGACGCGATCCTGGTCGGCGGCTCCTACAGCGCCGAGCGGCCGGACGTTCTGGTGATCCACGAGATGGGCGGCTATCTCGCCCGCGACGCCTACCGCCCGGTCTTCGCGCGGGGCGACGCGGGTGGCGAGGCGGGCGGGTTCATCCTCGGGAGCTGTGCGGCCTTCCTGATGCTCGAATCCGCCGCGCACGCCGCCGCCCGCGGCGCCCGCGCCCTGGCCCGGCTGGAGCCGGTGGCGAGTGACCGGACCCGGCGCGTGCCGGGCAGCGTCGCCGGCAGCCTCGAGACCCTCTGGCGGCGGGCTGGCCTCTCGGCTCCCGACCACGTCCTGTCCGGTGCCACCGGCGTCGCCCCGATCACCGCGGAGGAGCGCGCGGCGCTGGCGCAGCTCGCGCCGCGCGCGCGCCTGCGTGCCCTCGGGGACGTGATCGGGCACGGGCTCGAGGTGGCGGCGCCCTTCGGGGCGGCGCTCGCCGCCGCCCTCGTCGCCGACGGCCGCGCCCGCGAGGTCGCCGTGACCGCCGTCGGCCACCGGCGCGGCGAGGGTGTCCTGCGCCTCGTCCCGGCCTGAGCGAACCCGCCGCCCGGGTGCGCGCCGGCCGCGTCCGATCGTCCGGTCGGCAGCACAGATTTCGCGCGGCCGCGCCGCATCGAAATCCCTTATCCCGTTGTTCAAGCGACCGTTCTGGCGTTGCTCAACCGGAATTTGCGGAAAGAATTTCCCGCATCGCTGCGGCGCTGGCCGGGGGAAATATTTCCCCGCGCTTGCCAAAGAACCGCCGGCGGTCTACTTCTACCGCATCGGCACGTGTCCGGATATCTTGGACCGTTACGCCTTCGCAGGGCGGTTCTGACTTTCCTATCGCTATCGGTCGATGCCGGCGCCCGCTCCTTCGGGAGGGCGCCATCTCTCACTATGCCTGCGAAGATCAAGGACTTCCATGAGCACCGGAACCGTCAAGTGGTTCAACGAGACCAAGGGCTACGGCTTCATCCAGCCGGATGACGGCGGCAAGGACGTGTTCGTCCACATCTCGGCCGTCGAGCGCGCCGGCCTGCGCGGCCTGAACGAGGGCCAGAAGGTCTCCTACGAGCTGGAGACCGACCGTCGCAGCGGCAAGCAGTCCGCCGGTCAGCTCCAGACGGCCTGATCGCCGTCCTCAGCGTTTCTCCGGAAGCCGCTCCTCTGGGAGCGGCTTCTTCGTATCTGCCGTCGTGTTTCTACTTTCCCCTCTGCGGGTGACGGTCTTCGCCGCACCCGATCCAGGAGTGTCTGTGAGCTTTTTGAACAAGCAGGGTGTCGCCGATCGCCTCGAGACCGCCGCCAAGGCGCGCTCCGAGATGCTGGCCCGGTTCCGGGCGCGCCCGTCCGCCGATGACCCGGCCGTCCTCGCCCGCCAATCCGCCCGCCGCGCGGTGGTCGATGCCCGCGAGGCCCGCGCGGCCGAACGCGCTGCCCAGCGTCAGGCCGAGATCGAGCGCGCCGCCGCCTTGGCCGAGGCCGAACGCCTCGCCGAGATCGAGCGCAAGCACGCCGAGCAACTGGCCGCCCAGGAGCGCGCCAAGGCGCTGCAGGCCGAGCAGAAGGCCCAGCGCGACGCGCGCTATCTCGCCCGTAAGGCGAAGGCTCAGAAGAAGCGCTGAGGCGCGACCGCAGCCATACCTGTCCAGGAGCCCGGCATGTCCCACAAGTTCAAGATCGGCGAGCGCGTCTGCCGACCCCGACTGGGCATCCCGGGCGAGACGGGCGAGGGCGAGGTGTTCGAGATCCTGCGGCTCATGCCGGAGGATCAGACCGGCGAGCCGAGCTACCGGATCCGCACGAAGACCGGCGAGCGGGCGATCCGCGAGGGCGACCTCGTCGCGGCCCCGCGGCCCTGATCCGGGCGCCTCAGAGCGTCCGGAACATCACCAGCGCGTCGACCGGCCCGAGGTCCGGGTGCCGGAAGGCGCCCGGTAACCGGCCGACCACATCGAAGCCGAAGCTCTCCCACAGGCGAACGGCCCGGACGTTCGTGCTCACCACGAAGTTGAACTGCATCGCCGTGAAGCCCCGCGCCCGCGCCCGATCGAGGGCGTGCGCGCACATGGCCCGGGCGACGCCGCGGCCGATAGCGGCCGCGCCGGTCATGAAGCCGCAATTGGCGACATGGGCGCCCCCGCCCGCCTGGTTCGCGCGCAGATAATACGTGCCGAGCACCGTGCCCGCCTCCTCGGCCACGAAGGTCTCGCGGTCGGGGCCGGTCCAGTACGCGAGGGCCTCGGCCTCGCCGAGGTCGCGGTCCAGCGCGTAGGTCTCGCCGGCCCGGATGGTCGGCACGATGATGCCGGTGATGGCCGCGCGGTCGGCCGCCCGCGCGGCCCGGATGTGCAGACTCACCCGAATTGCTCCCGCAGGATGCGCTCGTCGAGGCTGTGGCCGGGATCGTGCAGCAGCACGAGCTCGGTGGCCCGGTCGAGGGACGTCTCCACCGTGCAGACCCGGCGGAACTCCGTGTGGTCGGCGACCGCCGCGACCGGGCGGTGGGGCGCGTCGAGGACGTCGATCCGGATCCGGGCGTAGTCCGGCAGGAGCGCGCCGCGCCAGCGTCGGGGGCGGAAGGCCGAGATCGGTGTCAGCGCCAGCAGCTTGGCGTCGAGCGGCAGGATCGGGCCCCCGACCGACAGGTTGTAGGCCGTCGAGCCCGCCGCGGTGGCGACGAGCACGCCGTCGGCGATCAGCAGATCGAGCCGGACATTGCCGTCGACGGCGATCTTCAGCTTGGCGGTCTGGTGGGTCTGGCGCAGCAGGTAGACCTCGTTGATCGCCCGCGCCCGGTGGGATCGGCCCTCCGTATCGAGCACGTCCATCACGAGCGGGTGGATGACGCTGCGCTGGGCATTCTCCAGATGCTCCAGGAGATCGTCGTCGCGGAACTCGTTCATCAGGAAGCCGACCGTGCCGCGGTTCATCCCGTAGATCGGCTTCGGGTGGTCCATGAAGCGGTGCAGCACCTGGAGCATCAGGCCGTCACCGCCGAGGGCCACGACGACGTCGGCCTCCTCGGGCGGGACGTGGTCGTAGCGCCGCATCAGCGCGGCCGCGGCCTCGCGGGCGTAGCCGGTCGGGCTCGCCACGAAGGCGATCTTCTGGAAGCGCGGCATGGATCAGGCGCAGCCGCGCAGGCGCGTCGGGATCGCCTCAGGGTTCACGTCACGGCTCCAGTCTGGCGAGCGAACCGCCCGGTTGACGTCCTTACCCGGCATGCGCCTCACTCCGCGAGCACACGCGCCGACGGAGGCATAGCATGGAGCGTCCGCTCCTCGTCTACACCACCTTCCCCGACCTCGCCTCGGCGATGAACATCGGCGAGGCCCTGGTCCGCGAGCGTCTCATCGCCTGCATCAACGTGTTCCCGGGCATGCAGTCCGTCTACAGCTGGAAGGGCGCGGTGGAGCGTGGCGCCGAGGTCGCGGCCATCCTCAAGAGCCGTGAGGGGCTGGCCGACGCGCTGGCGGTCGCGCTGAAGGCGCGCCACCCCTACGATACGCCGATCATCCTGCATCTGCCGGTCGCCGGGGCGGACGCCGACACCGCCGCCTGGATCCTGGCGGAAACGCGGCCCTGCGGGCCGGCCGGCGCCGGGCCTCAGGCGGACTGACCCACCCGACCGAGCCGCGTCGCTTCCGCCCCGGCCGGTCCTGGCAAGGCCCCGGACCGGCGGGCAGACGGCTGTGGACAAGCGCGCCGCGCCGCCGGTACGGTCGCCTCGACGGCCCATCGGAGAGCAGTACCGACGCCGCGCCCGTGAATCCCGATATGTGTGAACAAACCCTGTTCATCCGCCAGTATAGTATCCAGAATAGATTTATGATCATAAGCAATCTTTCCAGGCAAGCTGGGTGTTAGATTGCGTTATGTGGATCTGACGACCTAGAAAATCTTCGCGCGTTCGCCGTGCGCGAGACGGCGCGGAGGGGAAATCATGGGATGGTTCAGGAATGCTGGGCGGGTCGAGCTGGCCCTGCTCGCGTCGGCCGTAAGTGTCTTGCACGGGCACGCGGCCGGGGCGCCGAAGAGCGAGCCGCTGATGACCATCGCGCCGGCGCCGTCCGGTCCGGCCGGCCTCGCATCGGCCGACCCGCCCGCCTTGCGGTACGGGGTGCTCTATGCCGACGACAAGGGCCACAGTCATGTCCAGTATTGCGACCTGAAGAACTTCATCTTCAAGAGCTACGCGCCTCCGGCAGCGCCGCAATATGTCGGCTTTCCGCCGGGTGAGGTGACGTCGATCAAGTACGCGGTCCTGCCGGTCGGCTATGTCGGCACGTGGCACACGGCGCCGGGTCCCCAATGGGTGATCACCCTGTCGGGCCGCTGGTCCGTGGAGGCCACGGACGGGGCTGTGCTGGAGCAGGGCCCCGGGGAGGTGGAGTTCAACGCCGACATGGGATCGACGCCGCAGGGGCCCGAGGGCCACGTCGGACACCTGACCCGGCAGGTCGGCGACGTGCCGAACGTCCAGCTCATCGTCTCCCTGAAACCGCAGGCCGGGAAGGCCCGCTCCACCGATCCGTGCCAGCCGTCCCAGCCGTGAGGCCCGGGCGCGGGCCGGCACCCTCCGGTCCGCCGGCCCGCGCGGGTCAGCCGCCGCTCACCGGATAGCTGCGGCCCTTCCAGGTCGCCGCGCCGGCCCGCTCCCGGCGCAGAAGCACGTTCCACTGGATCGCCAGGGCCACCGCGACCGCCGCCGGATGGAGCGGGATCGTCGCCCACGGCGCCCGGACCGCCACGGTGACGGCCGTCCGGGTCGCCAGGGACAGGCCGAGGGCCAGCGCGGCCGGGGCCAGGGCGGAGGCCGGCAGCAGCCCGAGCAGCCCGGCCAGGACGAGGATCGGCGGAAGAACCTGGCCGCAGCCAAGGAGGAGGGTCCAGATCGGAAGGGCGCGGGGCGTGGCCATGCCCTCGTGGGCGTTCTTGGAGAAGCCGGCCCAGGCCTGGGCGAAGCCCTCGTACATCCGGCAGGTGGCCAGCGCGGCGGCGGCCACGAGATCCGTCCGGTAGCCCGCGGCCCGGAGCAGCCGGGGTAGCCGGACCCCGTCGTGCAGGGAGGTGCGGATCGCGCCGTGGCCGCCGGTGGCCGCGTAGGCAGCCCGCTCGATCAGGATCAACTGACCGCAGGCCGCGCCGAGCGACGGGTCCGACAGGCGGCGCATCAGCGGCACGGGCAGGAAGCCGAGGAGCAGGAAGTCGATCATCGGCACCGTCAGCATCTCGCCGACCGTGTCGGTCCGCTGCCGGGGCACGCCGCTGACGAGAGCCGCGCCGGTGTGGTGGGCTTGCGCCGCGAGGGCGGCGGCCGCCCCGGCCTCGAGCCGCACATCGGCGTCGATGAACAGCAGGTGGTCGCCGCGGGCGATCCCGGCCATGTGACTGCAGGCGTGGTTCTTGCCCGTCCATCCCTCGGGCAGGGGCGGCACCGAGACGAGACGCAGGCGCGGGTCTCCGACGGCGCGCACGATCTCGGCGGTCGCGTCGGTGGAATGGTCGTCGCCGACGATCACCTCCACCGGAACCGCGACGCTGGCGAGCGCCGCCCGCACGGTGGCGTCGATGTTGCCGGCCTCGTTGCGCGCCGGGATCAGGATCGAGACGAGGCCCGCGCCGCTCTCCGCCGCGGGCCGGCGCAGGACCGAGAGATTTACCGCCGCCAGCGCGGCCGGCAGGAGGGCCGCGATCAGGCAGAGCAGGGCCAGGACCGTGAGGATCGAGTCGGTCATCATCCCCGCCGGGAAGGTGTCGCGCCGCGATGAGGCATCGCACGGGGCCGGACGCGAGCGGAAGGTTTCATCCGGCGCGATCCTGTCCACCCGCCGCGCGGTGCGCCGGATCGAACCGTCGGCCGGAGAGCCGGGCCGCGAGGCGCCGCCACAGATCGTAGAGGCCGCCGACGCCTTTCCGGCCGGAGACCAGGGTGCGGAAGCGGGCCGGGTCCCGGCTGATCACGTCGGCGCTCAGGCGATCGAGGGTCTGGGTCAGGTCGGTTTCCAGGCGCGCGAGGCGCTGGTCGCGCGGGAGCGCGGCGAGCTCGGATCCGGCGATCCCCGGCCCGAAGGCCGCGAAGGCCCCCGCGCCGCGCTCGTCCCAGAAGGTGTACTCGACGGCGAGGGGGACGAAGAGCGCGTCGGGGGCGATCTCGGCGAGCCGCGCCACGCCGGGACGCAGGGCCAGCGGACGCGCGCGGGCATCGGCGAAGCGGCCCTGCGCGGTGATCCAGAGCATGCCGTCGGGCGCCCCCAGGATCGACCGGGCGGCGGCCAGGAACTGCGCCGCCCCACGCGGGCTGTCGAGGTCGACGCCGAAGGCGCCGATCCGCTCGAAGATGCGGTAGCGCGCCAGCATCGCGGCGTCGAACGGCGCGCGGCTCGCCCGCTCCGGATAGAGGCGACCGGCCAGCACGATGATCAGCGCGGCGTCCCACCACGCCGGATGGTTGCAGTAGACCACGATCGCGCCGGGATGGCTCGCGACGGGCGGCGCGCTCCACAGGGGCAGCCGCAGGGCGTCGAGGTGGCGGTGCAGGTAGCGCTCGAACCACGCCACCATGAAGGCGCGGATCCGGGGCGAGACCGGGGGCAGCGGGGCGCCGCGCGTGCCTCTCCCGCTCCCCGCACCGGGGGGCGGAGGTGGCGGCGTCGCCGTCACGCCGAGGCGCGCAGGGCGCCGCGGGCGTCCTGGTCGTGCGCGTCGGCGGCGATCCAGCCCGACATCATCACCATCGGCATGCCGGGTCCCGGATGGGCGGCGCCGCCCGCGAGGTAGAGGCCGCGCACCTGCCGCGACCGGTTGCCGGGCTTGAACGCGCCCATCACGCGCCCGTGCGAGGCGAGGCCGTAGATCGCGCCGTTGAGGACCTTGTAGCGCTCGTGGATGTCCTGCGGCGTGAGGTGGCGCTCGACGACGATGCGCTCCTCGAGGTCCGGCATGCCGGCGGTGCGCTTGAGCTTGTCGAGGATCGTCCGGCGGTAGTTCTGGAACAGCGGCCCGTCCGGGCGCCAGTCGTGGTGCGGCCGCAGATACGGCGTGTGCACGAGGACGTAGAGCGCCTCGCCGCCCTCGGGCGCCACGCTCGGGTCGGTCGAGGAGGGGGCGGCCAGGTAGGCGGTCGGGTCCGGGGCCGGTTCGCCCTTGTTGTAGATGTAGTCGAACTCCTCCTCCGGGTCGCGAGAGAAGACGAAATCGTGGTGGTTCAGGTGCTCGTAGCGCTTGTTCAGGCCCAGATAGAGCACCACGCCCGAGCAGGCCGGCTCGGGATTCTTCTTGGCGTAGGCCTTGGCGGCCTCGCCGCCCACGAGCTCGCGGTAGGTGCGCACCGAGTCCATGTTGGAGATCACCGCGTCGTAGGGCGTGACCCCCGCGGCCGTCCGCACGCCCCGGACCGCGCCGTTGGCGGTCTCGATCCCGGTCACCTCGGTGTCGGTCTTGCAGGTGGCGCCGAGTTCCTGGGCGAGCTTCGCCAAGCCCTCCGCGACCGCGCGCGTGCCGCCCATCGGGTACCAGACGCCGTCGGCCGTCTGCATGTGGGCGATGGCGCAGAGCACTGCCGGCGCGCCGTAGGGCGAGGAGCCGACATACTGGACGAAGTGGTCGAGCATCTGCGCGAGCCGGGCGTCCTTGACCTTGCCGCGGATCGTCGAGGCCACCGAGGCGTGCATGCGCAGGGACAGCACGTCGCGCAGCGTGCCCGGGTTCATGTTGGCGCGGATGTTGATCGTGTCGAACAGGTCCTCGACGGGCTTCCAGAAGAAGAATTTTTCCGAGACGCCGTGGAGATGCTCGGAGATCGAGAGGAATTTCTTGTAGCCCTCGCCGGTGCCGGGAGCGAAGCGCTCCATGTCGCCGGCCATCCGCTCGACGTCCTGCATCAGGTCGATGTGGGTTCCGTCGTCGAAGAAGCAGCGCCACTGCGGGTCGAGGCGGCGCAGGTCCATGTAGTCGTGGACCGAGCGGCCGGCCTCCGCGAAGATCCGCTCCAGCACCCGCGGAACGGTCAGGATGGTCGGGCCCATGTCGAAGCGGAAGCCGCCCTCGTGCAGCACCGCCGCCTTGCCGCCGAGCCAGCCGTTCTTGTCGTAGACCGTCACGCGGTGGCCCCGCGCGGCGGCGACGCACGCGGCGGCGAGTCCGCCGAGCCCGCTGCCGATGACGGCGACCGTGGAATCCTGGCTCATCCTGCTGGCTGGCTCCCCGGGCCGAAGAAGGCGTGGCCCGCAGGTCGAAGCTAGACTTGAGGCCGGGCGGGTCAACGCGCCACCCGGTCGCGGCAGCCTACCGGCGGCGCTCGCCTGTGGACAGGCGCGCCAGGAAGTTGCCGATCTCCCGGCGACGGAGGCCGGCCTCCATCACCTCCGGCCCGATGCCGTGACGCCAGGCGAGGCGGCGCGCGGCTTCCGGGTCGCGTCCCTGGAGCGTCGCGATCTCGTCGGCGTAGGCCGCCACGGCCCGCGGGTTCTCGGCGAGCCCCGCCGCGACGATGGCGGTGTCGCAGAGGCGCAGCATCGCGGCCAGTTCGTCGAGGTCGAGTTCGGGATGATACTGGGTGCCCCAGAACCAGCCGCGCTCCCGGCGGATCTCGATGGCCTGAATGCCGAGCACGCGATTGCCGGCGAGAACGCGGGCGCCGGGGGGCGGCTCCAGGACGGCGTCGGAGTGGATCGCCGGGGCATCCCAGGTCGCCGGACGGCCGGCCAGCAGGGCGTGTGTCCGACCCTCCTCGGTCGGGGTGATCGCCCGGGCGAAGCCGTATTCCGGCCCGCGTGGGTTGGCGGCGGCATGGCCACCCGCCACCGTAGCCGCGACCTGCACGCCCCAGCACGAGCCGAAGACCGCGCGCCCGGCCTCGAAGGCCGCGCGCATCAGGTCGAGCTGCCGGATCACGGCCGGCGTACCCTCCGAGACCTTGAGGGTCGACCCGGTGAAGATCAGCCCGTCGAAATCCGTGAGGTCTGCCGGCAGCGTCGCGTCGGCGTCGGCGGCGTTGACGTGCCGGCAGACGGAGCCCGGCGCGAGGTCCCGCACCACCGCCGCGTAGGACTCGGCCGAGGTTCGTCCGGTGGCCGCGACGTGGCGGTCGCGGGCAGCGCGATCGTTGCCGTCGGCGATGAGCAGGCGGAGCATGCGGGATTTCCGGGGAGCGCGGCCGTAGCGGAAGCGCCTCTATGTCGGTGCGCACCGCGTCGCAGGAACGGCGCGGATCGTCGCGGGAGGCGGGCGTCGAAATCGAGCCCGGCTCCTTCAAACGGGTGATGCGCGCCCCCGCGCCGGGTTTACCTCTGCCGCGTCGGACTTCGAGGAGCGATCATCGCGGAGGACAGGATGCCGGATCTCGCCGAGGTGGAGCTCTACTGCGCGGAAGCTCGGGACCTCCTCGCCCACGCGGAGGCCATCGTTCACGACCTGGGCCGGAGCGGTGCCTGCGAGGGGCACCGCATGATGGCGAGCCAGGGCCTCGCGGCGCTGCGGAACCTCGAGCGCATCATCGAGCGGCATCGCAGGCGCCTGACGTTCCAGTCCCTGCCCAACGCGGTCGGCCCGACCCCGGGCCCACCCCCGCCGCAGAGGCGGAACTGGCTGATCTTCCTCCGGCCGCGCGGCGGGCACCCCGGCCATGGCATCGAGGCGCACTCCTAGGGCCGTCGCGGCGGGGCGTCCGATCCCGCGCATGCCGGTCAGCGCGCTCGCGATCGGCCGGATCTCGCGCGGGGAGCCCTGTCGCGCGCGACGGGGAGATCCGGTGGGGCCGGCGGCGCGGTGGTACGCCGGCCTGGCGAGAGCCCTGCTGATCTGGGTCCTGCTGCTCGTCCCGGACGCGGCCATTCCGGCCGACGCCCGACGAACGCCCCCGCCGCTGCACCGGGCGGCCGAGATCGAAGCCCTCGTCAACAGGGCGGCCGACGTGCTGGAGAGTGAGGGCGCGCGGGCGTTCGACGCGTTCCGGCGTCGGGGAGGCGTCTGGCGATACGGGGACGTCTACCTGTTCGTCGTCGACCTGCGGGGGATCGTTCTCTTCAACGCCGCCCACCCGAACCGCGAGGGGCACGACCTGCTCCACGAGCGCGACGCCGACGGGAAGCAGTTCCACCAGGACTTCATCGACGCCGTCACGCGGTTCGGGTCCGGCTGGGTCGACTACATGTTCCCGAAGCCCGGCCAGGCGGCGCCGAGCGTGAAGTGGAGCTACGTCTGCGCGACGCGCGTGGCGGGCGTCGAGGCGCTCGTCGGTGCCGGCGTCTACGTGGAGTAGCGCCGTCGGGGTCGGGACGGCGCCGGGTCCTAGGCCGTCCGCCGCGCCGCCAGCGCCAGGGCGAAGCCGAGACCGGCCAGGGTCAGCGCCGCCAGGACCCCCAGGGCGGGGGCCGCGGCGGAGAACCCCTCGCCCAGGGCGCTCTGGTACGCCTCGATCGCCCAGGCGTTGGGGGTGAGCCATCCGGCCTGCTGCAGCCAGGGCGGCATGAGGAACCGCGGGACCATGGAGCCACCGACGGCCGAGAGCAGCAGCACGCCGAAAGTCGACGCGAGATGCGCCTGCTGGCGCGAGGCCGCGAGCGCGCAGGCCGCGAGCGCCAGGCCGGCCGCCATCGCGGAGACCAGCAGGCAGGCGGCCAGGAAGGCCGGCCAGTGCGGCCCGATCTCGACGCCGTAGAGGAGGGCGGCGGCCAGGAAGATCAGCCCGGCCTGGACGAGTCCCTGCAGCGTCAGGAAGGCGAACTTTCCGAGCACCACGACGGGCAAACCGCCCGGCCCGGCCATCAGACGCTCGGTGAGGCCCGTCTCGCGCTCCTCGACCAGCGACATCGCGCCCTGCATGGCGGCGAAGAGCAGGAACACCGCGGTGATCGCGCCGGCGTAGTAGCTCACCCGGGCATTGGCGGTCCCGGACGCCGTGCTGCGGCGTTCCACCAGGGAGGCGAAGCTGAACGGCTCCTTCTTGGCGCGCTGCTCGGCGAAGGCCTCGTCGAGGAAGCGGCGCTCGTCGGGACCGATCTTGCCCGTGCGCTCGACGTCGGCGACGACCCGCGACAGGACCACGTCGGGCAGCGCCTCGTTCAGGACCCTCTGGAGCTGTCCGAGGGCGATCGGCGTCGCCAGTGCCTTGGCGGGGTTCTCGACCAGCACCACCGGCTGATCCGCGGCGCCGGACGCCGCCTCCGCAGGTGCGGCGATCAGGTCCCCGCGCAGGACAAGCGCCACGTCGACCTCGCCGCCCCGCACCGCCTGCGCCACGGCGTCGATGTCGGTCGCGGGCAACCGCGTCACGCGGAGGGAGGGATCGGCCGCGAGCGCGTCGGCGAGGCGCCCCGTCGCCGCGGTGTGGGCTAGGTCGGCCAGACCGAGATGGATGCGGATCCGGTCGCCGATCGCTCCCGAGAAGATCGCCGCGAAGATCGAGAAGATCACGGTCGGCAGCACGAAGGCCATCACCAGCGCGGCCCGGTCGCGCAGGAGGGTCAGGAGCATGACGCGGAAGGCGGCGCCGATCATCCGGCGGTCCCGGCCCGGAGCGGGGCGGCCTCGGGATCCGTCAGTTCCCGCAGGCGGAGGGCGTCCAGATAGAGCGTCTCCAGCCGCGGCGCCCGCACCCGGATCTCGGCCACCGGAACGTTCTGGGCGCGCAGGGCGCCGAGCAAGGCCGCGCCGTCGAGGCCGGACCGTTCGACCGACCGCCAGACGAGGCCCCCCGCCTCGGCGGGCACGAAACCGGCCCGGCGCAGCACGCCCTCGGCCGGTCCCGACGCCGGACCGGCGAGGCTCAGCTCCCGCTCGGGCGCGCCGGTCCGCAGCTGCGCGAGCAGCTCGGCGAGACGGCCGGCGCGCACGACCCGCCCCTGGGCCAGGAACGCCACCCGGGATGCGAGGCGCTCCGCCTCGGCGAAATCGTGTGTGGCGATCAGGATCGCGGTGCCGGCGGCCTTCAGGCGGTCGAGCACCGCGTGGATCGCGGCCCGCGCGGCGAGGTCGACGCCGCTGGTCGGCTCGTCGAGGAGCACGAGCCGGGGCCGGTTCATCAGGCTCGCGGCGATGTTCACCCGGCGCCGGTACCCCCCCGACAGGACGCCGACCGGGCGCCGGGCCACGTCGGCGATGTCGGCCATGGCCAGGGCGGACTCCACGGCCGCCTTCCGCTCGCGCCGGGAGACCCCCGCCAATTGCCCGAACACGCCGAGATTCTCCGAGACGGTCAGCCGCGGGTAGAGGGCGATCTCCTGCGGCACCCACCCGATGGCGCGGCGGGCCTGTCCCGCCCGGTACGGATCCGCTTTGGCCACGCGCACCGACCCCGCACTCGGGGCGAGACGCCCCGCCACGAGGCGCATCAGCGAGGACTTGCCGGCTCCGTTCGGTCCGAGCAGCGCCAGGGTCTCGCCGGCCCCGAGGTCGAGATCGACATGATCCAGCACCCGTCGGCCGCGGAGGTCGAGGCCGACGTCCGCGAGCCGGACGAGGGGATCGTCCATCGGTTCACCGGCTCGGCAGGGCACGGCCGAGGCGCACCCGCACGGCGGCGCCGGGCTCCCGGAGGGCGAAGGCCGCCTCGGCGAAATCGGGGCGCGCCCGCCGCCCGACCGTACCCGAGAAGCCGTAGGGCTCCAGCGGCAGCCCGAGACCGGTGCGGTCGAGGCGCCCGTTGCCGTTGGCGTCCTGGTAGGCCGCGACCGCGTAGGTGCCCGGCGGGACATCCCGGAAGGTGAACCGCGCCCGGTCGGCGGTGGCCGGCGCGTCGTCGCCGCGCAGGCACGACGACTCCGAGAGACCGCCCTGGCAGAGGGCGACCCGCACCTGGCCGCCGCCGGGCTCGATCCCGTCGACCTCGACCTGCACGGCGGCGGCCCAGGCCGGCACGGTCGCGGCGCTGAGCCAGACCGCGGAGGCAACCGTCGCGCGGCCTGCCAGCCTCCGGAGATACCTCCGGCCGGACGCGGCGCTCACGAGGCCTCGCCGGAGGTCGCCAGCGGGGCGGTATCGGGGATGCCGGCCGCGGCGGCGGCGCGGGCGCCCGCCAGTTCCTCGATCAGCAGCCGGGCGGAGATGCGGGCGCCCTCGTAGATCACCGGCAGGCCGGAGCCCGGATGGGTGCCGCCGCCGACGATGTAGAGGCCCGGTCCGAAGCGGTTGTGCGGCCGGAAATACAGCATCTGCAGGAGGTCGTGGGCGAGGTTGAAGGTGGCGCCCTCGTGGACGGCGAAATCCTCTTCCCACTGGGTCGGGTCGATGATCCGCTCGTAGCGGATGCGGGACTCGAGATCGTCGATCCCGAGGAGCTTCAGCCGGTCCAGGATCAGGGCGCGGTAGGTCTCGCGCATCGCCGCCCAGTCGATCCCCGCCTTCAGGTTGGGCACCGGCACCAGCACGTAGAGGGCCGTGTGTCCGGGCGGCGCCATGCCGCCATCGGTGTAGCCCGCGTGCTGCACGTACAGGGACGGCTGCATCGGCAGCGTGCCCTCGGTGATCTCGCGGATGTTCTTCTCGTAGCCGTCGGCCAGGAGGATCGTGTGGTGCCCGAGGCTGTCGGGCATTTTCCCCTCGAGGCCGAGATACAGCATGAAGGTCGAGCAGGAGAGCCGGGCCTTCCGGATCTTGGCATCGCGCCAGCGCGGCCGGTGCCGCTCCGGGACGAGGGCGCGGACGACCTTCGCGAAGTCGCCGTTGATCAGCACCGCGTCGGCGTTGAAGGTCTCACCGTCCGCCACGAGACCGCTGGCGCGCTTGCCGTCGAACAGCACTTCCTCGACGTTGCTGTTGAGCCGGAGATCGACGCCCATGCGGCCGGCCAGGCCCGCCATCGCCTCGGAGACGGCGCCGCAGCCGCCCACCGGGTGGTAGACGCCGTGCTCGTATTCGAGGAACGACAGGATGGTGAACAGGCTCGGGCACCGGAACGGCGACATCCCGAGGTATTTGGTCTGGAACGAGAAGGCGAGGCGCACCCGCGGGTCGGCGAAGTGTCGCTTCAGGTCGCGGTCGACGCTCCGACCCGGATGCAGGTAGGGCAGGGCGGCCAGCATGGCCGGACTCGCCATGCTGCGCAGGGTGTGGAAGGCCTGCTCGAGGACCGGCTTGAAGTAGTTCAGCTTGGTCCGGTTCTCGGCGAAGAAGTCTTTGACGTTCTTGGCGTCGTCCGGCGCGAGGCGGGCGATCTCGCGCTCCAGGCGCTCGACGTCACCGGTGGCGCTGATCGTCCCCGTGATGCCCTCCGCGCCCTCGAACACGAGGTGGTACTGCGGGTCGAGCCGCTCGAGCTTGACGTGCTCCTCCAGCCGCTCGCCGCAGCTCGCGAAGATGTCCGCGAGAATCTGTGGATAGAGGAAGAAGGTCGGGCCGATATCGAACCGGTAGCCGCCGGGCGCCTCGACGGTCTTCGTCCGACCCCCGACCTGCGGGTCCTTCTCGAAGATGGTGACGTGGATCCCGGCCCGCGCGAGCAGCAGGGCGGCGGCCAGTCCGCCCGGCCCAGCCCCGACCACGGCCACCCGGCGTCCGGTCAGCGCCCGCAACCCGTCCCCAGACTGAAGCAACGTCCTCGACTCCTCACAGAATCCCGATACCCCATGCGGCCAAGCTAGCTTCGCATCATCGGGCGGCAATTGCAGCCGTTTGTCGCGCGCAGAACGCTGTACACGATCATACCGTGGAGACGCATCCGTAAGGTTTGTGAGGGCCGGATGCGGCGCCTGCCGTCGTGGGCTCCGAGCGGCAGCCTGGCGAGCGCAGGATCCGGTGTCCTGTTCGTCCTGGCCCGCGGAGGCGTTTCAGCGCTGGCCCAGGCTCTCGTACCACGCGTGGGCCCGGGCCGGCGTCCGCTCGAAGGTCCGGACGCCGTGGGCTCCCCGCGTCCGGCGCCATGCCCGCGGCGATTCCCCGAACCGGGCGCGGAATGCGCGGCTCAGATGGGCGGGATCCTTGAAGCCGTGCTCGCTCGCCAAGCGCGCGAGCGCCCGGGTCTCCAGCGGATCCTCCAAGGCGAGCCGGATCGCCTCCAGCCGCTTCTCCCAGACGCGGTGCATGACGCCCCCGGTGCTCCGGAAGGCGCGGTACAGCACCGTCCGCGAGACGCCCGCAGCGTCGGCGAGCCAGTCCGGCGAGAGGTCGGGTGAGGCCAGATGGAGGTCCATCAGGCGCTCGGCCAGGGCGACGAAGCCGACGTCGAATTCCGGGCCCCGCAGGACGTCCGAGGCCGCCGATGGATCGAACAGGCGGCGGACGAAACCGGCCAGCTCGCCCGCGATCGCCGGCTCCTCCTCGGCCGTGGTCGTCGGCAGCCGCCGGTACAGGGCGTGCAGCCGCGCGACGAGCAGACGGTTCCGTTCCCTGTCGAGGAAGATCGGTATCCGCTCGATCGTGCAGTCTGGCAGCAGACGACGCGGTACAGTCAGTCCGATCGCGCTGGAGCGCACCCCGCGGGCATCCAGTTCCCGGCCCATGTTGGCGGCCATGATCCGGTTGCGCTGCTGCACCACCGGGCTGCCCGCGACGTCGCCGGACAGGCCGCCGGACACGTAGAGCATGAACGTGAAGTGATCCGGTGTCGCCGCGGCGTGGCGGCGATCGCGGACCATGTGCTGGGCGGAGAAGACCATCCGGCTGGCGAGGATATCCCCCAGGACCGTGCAGGACAGGTTCCCGCGGGGCACCGGCGCCCCCGCGATCCGCTCGACCCGGACGATCGGCGCCATCAGGTCGCGCCAGGCCGCGAAGGCGTGCGCGGGGTCGAGATGATCGGTGTTGAAGTGAAGCGTCGGGATATTCGACATGCGATCCGGCGCGGCGTCGGGACGGTCGTCGGATCTCAGATTGCGCGCGCCCGCGCGCGGCGTCGAGATGTCAATGTGTTCCAGCTGGAGGCGCGTTCTCCGGCCCTGTTCCGCAGCGTCTACGCGGGGAATACTGACTTCAAGAACCTGCCGGCCCCGGGTCGAAGGGTTCGCCGCCGCGGCGCGCTCGCGGTTCGCCGAGGCGCCCCTGGCCGCGGGCGATGGTGTAGAGGGCGATGCCCGCCGCGGTAGCGACGTTCAGCGAGTCGAAGCCGGCGGCCATCGGGATCCGGATCGGCCGCGCCCGGGCCAGCGTCGCCGCGTCGAGGCCGGGGCCCTCGGTGCCGAGAATCAGGAGCGCCCGCGGCGGGGCGGCGCGCGCGTCCAGGGTCTCGCTCGCCCCCGGACTGAAGGCGAGCGGCCGGAGGTCGAGGGTCTCGGCCAGCCGCAGCCAGTCCTGCCCGTCCGGGAGCCGCGCGAAGGGCTGGATCAGGGCGGCCCCGGCCGAGACGCGGATGCTCTTGCGGTAGAGCGGGTCGCAAGTCGCCCCGTCGAGGAGAACGGCGTCGGCCCCGAAGGCCGCCGCGTTGCGGAAGGCGGCGCCGACATTGTCGTGATTGGTCAGGCCGGCCAGGCCGACCACCAGGGCAGGCGCGGGCGGCGGCGGCACGAGGGCGGCCGCGTCGAGCCCCGGCCCGCGCAGGCCGACCGCGAGGACGCCGCGGTGGATCGGGAAACCCGTCACGGCGCTCATCACCGCCTTGGAGGCGCTGTAGATCGGCGGCGGCTCCGGGCAGGCGGCGACGTCGGCGGCGAGGCCCGGCCAGCGCTCGGGCGCGAGGAGGATCGATTCGGCGCGGAACCGGCTGCGGCGGCCGAGCAGCAGCCGCAGGGTCACCTCGCCCTCGACGATGAAGCGCCCGGCGCGGCCCACGAGGTCGCGCTCGCGCACCCGGGTGTAGGGCTCGAGGCGGGGGTCGTCCGGGTCGGTGAGGGGCTCCGGGGCCGGGGCCACCTCAGCCCTGTGACCGGTCGGAGCGGTTCGCCAGCGGGTCGGCCTCGGCCTTGGTCGGCACCTTCACCAGCGCCTCGCCGTCGAGAACCGTCTCGCCGCCCACCGAGCACCGGCAGGCGAGGCGCGCGCGCCGCCGCTCGGGCATGAGTTCGGCCACCGTCACGGTGACGTCGACGACGTCGCCGATCCGCACCGGGGCGCGGAAGTTCAGGGTCTGGGAGATGTAGACGGCGCCGGGCCCCGGAAGGCGGGTGCCGAGCACCGCCGAGATCAGCCCGGCCGTGTAGAGGCCGTGGGCGATGCGGGTGCCGAACGGCGTGCGCGCGGCGAAGTGCTCGGACAGGTGGATCGGGTTGCGGTCGCCGGTGATCTCGGCGAAGCCCACCACGTCGGAGGAGGCGATGGTCTTCGACAGGGTCTCCGACAGGCCGACCTCGAGATCCTCGAAATAGAGCACGCGCAGTTCGGGCAGCATGACGCGGCAGACCTCCGGTTCCGGCCGGTCATGCGTCTCGTGTTGCCGGCTCCGGCAACGGCGTCGCACGATCGCGGCGCCGAATCCACCCGGACAAAGGCGTAACGGCCTCGAACTTTCTTGAGCCGCGGACAGGCTTTTCTCAACAGCCGCTCGACAGGGCCGCGCGCGTCGGCGAAGAGGCGTCCCGTGATCGCCGATGATGCGCCCCGGCCCGCGCCGCCCGCCCTCCGCCCGGTCGTCGCCCGCGTGGCGGCGCTCAACCTCGGCTATTTCGGCATCGAGATCGCGGTGGCGCTCGCCATCGGCTCGGTGGCGCTGATCGCCGACAGTCTCGACTTCCTCGAGGACGCGGCGATCAACCTGCTGATCTTCGCGGGCCTCGGCTGGAGCGCGCGCAACCGCGCCCGCCTCGGCACCGCCATGGCGGGGATCCTGCTCCTGCCGGCGCTGGCGGGGGCCTGGGCGGCCTACGGCAAGATCGCCGACTTCACCGCTCCGGCGGCCCTGCCCCTGACTCTCGCGGGCCTCGGGGCGCTCGCCGTGAACCTCACCTGCGCGCTCATGCTCGCCCGGCACCGCTCCGGCTCGGGCAGCCTGACCCGGGCGGCCTACCTCTCGGCGCGCAACGACGCCGTCGCCAACCTGGCGATCATCGCCGCCGGTCTGGTGACGGCTCTCCACCCGTCCCCCTGGCCCGACCTCGTCGTGGCGGCCGGGATCGCGATCCTCAACGCCGACTCGGCCGCCGACATCCTCAAGGCGGCCGCGGCCGAGCGCAGAGCCGCGGGCTAGCGGCCCCGAGCGGCGACACGGCAGCGACCATCATGCGCATCTTCCCCATCTCGGACCTGCACCTGGAGCGGCGGCGCCTCGACCTGATCGCGCCGCCCGCGGAACCGTTCGACCTGCTCGCCTGCCCGGGGGACCTCCACGAGGGGCATCCTGAGCGGGGGCTCGCGGCGCTGCTGCATCTCGCGCAGGGGCGGCCGGTCGTGCTGGTGCCGGGCAACCACGAGCGCTACGCGCCGACCGGGGATCGGCGCACCGCGCCGGAGCTGCTCGCCGCCCTCGAGGCCGAGGTCGGCCGCCTCAACGGGCTCGGCGCGCGGATCCACCTGCTCCAGCGCGCGCGGAGCTGCGTCATCGACGGCGTCCGCTTCGTCGGTACCACCCTCTGGAGCGACTGGGCGCTCGCCGGGCGCTGGCTCGGACCGGACGCGCCGAACCGGCCCGACGATCCGGTGGGCTACGCGGCGTCCCGCATGACCGACCCCGTGACGGGCTCGCGGGAGTATCTCGGCTCGATCCGCAAGGCCGACGGCAGCCCGTGGCAGCCGGCGGACGCGATGGCGGAGCACCGGATCGAGCGGGCGGCCCTGCACGCGGCGCTCCGGACCCCGCACGACGGGCCGACCGTGGTGGTGACCCATCACCCCGCGAGCCCGCTCGCGGCCGATCGCTTCCGGGACGCGCCCGGCGTCCCCTGGTGGGTGCCGGCCTTCTACGCCAGCACGGCCCTCGACGACCTCGCGGAGACCGAGCGGCCGGGGCTGTGGATTTCCGGGCATTTCCACGCCGGCCACGATGTACGGGTCGGCCGCTGCCGCTGGATCTCGAACCCGGTGGAGGGCACGACCTATCGCGGCGACTTCGTCGTCGAAGTCGAAGATCAGTGATTTAGTCCCCCGCCGAGAGATCGGTCTGTCGAAGCGGTGCGATCGCGCACAGCTCGGCCGTAACGGCGGGATGCTGTCGGAGTGAGCGCCCGTCAAACCCTGATCGGCCCCGGATGACGGGGCTCGGGTTCAGGGTTCCCATGGCCGGTTTTAGCCTGACGTCACGTTGGATCACGGTGGCGGCTCTTGCCGTCTCGGCTCCGATCACCGCCGCGTCGACGGCGACGACCGCGCGGGCGGCGTCCGCGGCGCAGCCGGGACAGACGGTCGGCCTGCCGGTGGGCGACCAGCTGCCGGTCGGCCTGTATTTCGTGAACCTGTCCAGCTTCGGCGTGCGCGGTACCCTCCCGCGCGACTCGTCGACCAACGTCAACCTGCCGACCTTCGCGTGGGCGACGCCCTGGAACGTCGCGGGCGCGCGCCTCCAGTTCTTCTTCACCCAGCCGATCGCGGCGGCGAGCAGCCGGGGCGCCCCATACCAGAGCGGCGTCGGGCAGCAGCTGCTGGCCGCCCAGCTCGCCTGGGACCTCGGCGGCGATGTCGGCTTCAGCTACCTGTTCGGCGGCTACCTGCCGATCCAGACGCGGTTCCTGACGCAGTCAGCCTCTCTGACCCACCGCTTCGCGCTGAGCTACACCGGTCAGGGCTGGAACCTGACGGCGAACCTGCTCTACGGCGTCTTCCTCGACACGCGCTCGCCCAGCGGCACCCTCTACCCGGACTACATGAACCTCGACCTGACCATGACGAAGAAATTCGGCTCCTGGCAGATCGGCGCGGTGGCCTTCGGCTCGACGGACCTTCCCACCGGGGTGGCGAGCTACCGGCCGCAGGGCCAGATCGCGGTGGGCGGGCTCGTCGGCTACAATTTCGGGCCGGTGAACCTGCAGGCCTACCTCACCCACGACGTGGTCGAGCGGAATTACGGCGGCCGCGAGGTCCGCGGCTGGCTGCGCGCGATCGTGCCGCTGTACCAGGACAAGAACGAGGTCGAGCCGGGCCGGACCCTCGTGACGCGGCGTCAGGCCGAGTAGCCGAACCATCGACGCGCCGCGATCGCTCGCGGCCCGCGGTGTCCGTGCTTCCGCGGCGCGGGGCCGAGGGGAGGCATCGCCCGGTCCGGCACAGCCCCGCCGTCGGGCCGTGACCCATCGCGGCGGGGCAGGGGCGACCCGGTCACGGCCGGCGCGGATCTCGGACTTGCCCGACATCCGCGCCGCCGACAGCGGCCCGCGCCTGCTCGGCGCGGAGGCTCAGCCGTGCACCAGCACGTTGCGGAACTGCCACGGATCGCTGGTGTCGATGTCCTCCGGGAACAGGCCCGGACGGTCGGTGAGCGGCGTCCAGTCCGTGTACACGCCCACGACCGGGCCGAGATACGGGGTCTGGACCTCCAGGCAGCGGCGGAAGTCCATCTCGTCGGCCTCGACGATGCCGGCCTCCGGGTTCTCCAGGGCCCAGACCATGCCGGCGAGCACCGCCGAGGTCACCTGCAGGCCGGTGGCGTTCTGGTAGGGGGCGACCCGGCGGGTCTCCTCGATGGAGAGCTGCGAGCCGTACCAGTAGGCGTTCTTCTCGTGGCCGTAGACGAGCACGCCGAGCTCGTCGATGCCGTCGACGATCTCGGTCTCGTCGAGGATGTGGTGCTGCTCCTGCACCTGGGCCGCCTTGCCGAACATCTCGTGGAGCGACAGCACGGCGTCGTCGGCCGGGTGATAGGCGTAGTGGCAGGTGGGCCGGAAGACCGGCTTATCGCCCTCGCGCACCGTGTAGTAGTCGGAGATCGAGATCGCCTCGTTGTGGGTCACGAGGAAGCCGAACTGCGAGCCGGCGGTCGGCACCCAGGTGCGCACCCGCGTGTCGGCCCCCGGCTGCAGCAGGTAGATCGCGCAGCGCGAGCCCTTCTCCTGCTCACGGGCGTTGGCGGGCTTCCAGGTCTCGTGCGTGCCCCAGCCGAGCTCGGCCGGCTGATTGCCCTCGGAGACGAAGCCCTCGACCGACCACGTGTTGACGAAGACCCCCCGCGGCTTCGGGGTCTTGGCGCGCTGGGTGTCCCGCTCGGCGATGTGGACGCCCTTGACGCCCAGGTCCTTCATCAGGGCGGCCCACTCGGCCTTGGTCTTCGGCTCCGGCCGCTGGAGGCCGGTATCCTGGGCGATGTTCAGGAGCGCCTGCTTGACGAACCACGAGACCATGCCGGGATTGGCGCCGCAGCAGGAGACCGCGGTGGTGCCGCCGGGCTTCTGCGCGCGCGCGTCGAGGATGTTCTCGCGGAGCGCGTAGTTGGTGCGGTCGCCCTGGCTCTTGGTCTTGTCGAAGTAGAAGCCCGGCCAGGGCTCGGCCACGGTGTCGATGTAGAGGGCGCCGAGCTCGCGGCAGAGCTCCATGATGGCGCGCGAGGAGGTATCGACCGACAGGTTGACGCAGAAGCCCTGGCCGCCACCTTCGGTGAGGAGCGGCGTGAGCACGGCGCGGTAGTTCTCCGGCGTCAGGGCGACCTTCTCGAACCGGAGGCCGTGCTTCTCGGCGAGAGGCCGATGCGTGTCGACCGGGTCGATCACCGTGAAGCGCGCGCGGTCGTACTCGAAATGGCGCTCGATGAGCGGCAGGGTGCCCCGGCCGATCGAGCCGAAGCCGATCATCACGATGGGGCCGGTGATGCGGCCATGGATCGGGTGACGGGTCGGCTGATCGGTCATGCGGGACATCCTCGTCTGGCGGGCGCCGGGCGCGTCCGCTCATCTGGCTCGCGGGCGGGTTATGGCGCGCGTGTGACAGTGCGGCGACAGGCCCGCGCCGCCGGGGCGGGGCCGGGGCGGTCCAGGGTCCGAGTCGCCGGAAACGCGCTCAATGGCGGCTCGCCCGTCGCCGGTCAACCGCGCCCGCCCGACCGTTCGTTAACGCGTCCTTTCCCGGACGCGGCGCGAACTATGAGTTCGATGCATGCGTCCCCCAGCGTCTGCTCAGTGGCAGGCTCGGGATGCAGGTCTCATATTGCGGTGCAGCAAGGTCGCACAGAGGACCGCAGGAACTGGGGAACTCCGAAACGCCCGGCACCTCGCATCTGGAGTCCGCCATGCTCGCGCTCATCACATCCCGGATCCCCGGCCCGGCCGTCGAGACCGCCGATCGCGATCCCGGCTTCCTGACCCTCGTCTTCGCGGTCGCCCGCACGGTGCGCAGCGGCGCAGAGAGTGCCTTCGCGCGCCGCTGCGCGCTCGCCCGCTCCATCGGCGGCCCGAATCCTCTCTGAGAAGCGCGCAACCCACCGGCGCTGTCCCTGGCGATTGCGTCGCCCCGGCTTGAGCATTAGGCGGCACTGCCGCCCAATGGCTCTCCGGGGGATCGTGATTCCATGCCGACATTTCGTGCGCTTCTGCGTCTCAGCCTGATCGCGACGTCGCTCACGGCGGTCCCGATCCTGGCGGCGCGCGCGCAGGATGCCGAGCCCGCGGCCGCGCCGGCCGCCGAAGCGCCCGCGAAGCCCAAGCCCAAACCGCGGCCGAAGCCGGCTCCCCACAAGGCGGCCAAGCCAGCCGAGGCGGCGAAGCCCGAGGAGGCCGCCGCGCCTGCGGCCGCGCACGCCGCGTGGCCCACCGGCGCCAGCACCGTCAGCGAGAGCTACGGCGACTGGACGATGACCTGCACGCGCCCGAGCGACAAGGTCACCTGCATCGTGGCCCAGGCGCAGGGCGATTCGCGGACCGGCCGGCGCAAGTTCGGCTTCGAGCTGCAGACGCCCGCGAACGGCCGGGCCGAGGGGATCGTGCTGATGCCCTTCGGGCTCGCCATCGAGCCGGGCGTGACCTTCAAGCTCGACGAGCAGACCCTCGGCAAGGGCGCCCCCTACACGACCTGCAGCGCCGAGGGCTGCATCGTGGCGATCAGCTTCCCGACGCTCGCCCTCGACGGCATGCGCACCGCCAAGGCGCTGACCGTGACCGGCGAGAAGGCCGGCGGCACCGAGCCGGCCACCATCACGGTGCCGCTGACAGGCTTCCCGCAGGCCTTCGACCGCGCCGTCGCCCTGAGCGGCTGAGCCCGCCGCGGCCCGCGGCCTTTTCCGGTTACGGTTAAGCCAGTGTTAGCCGCGGTCGATCACGATGCCGCCGAGATGTGGCGCCGCGCGCCGCGAGCCCCTCAGGGGCCGCGCGCCGGGTTCGGATCGGCGAGGCGATGGGATCGGTTGGCGGGCGACCCCGGGTCGGTCGAGGACGTGGCGCGCGGCTGCTGACCGCGTCGCTGGCGCTGCTCGCCCTCCTGGCCGGGCTCGCTCCGGCGCTGGCCGCGCGGCTCGTCAGCATGAAGGGCAGCGAGGCCGGCACCGGGGCCGGCGGCTACGGCCGGATCGTGCTCACCTTCGACAAGCCGGTCACGGTCAAGGCGAAGCTCGCCGGCGGCGTGCTGCTCGTCAGCTACGGCGAGCGGGTCGCGCCCGGACCCGAGCATCTCGTGGACGAGATGCCGGCCTTCATCGCCAGCGTCCGCCGCGATCCCGACGGCACGGGTCTCCGCCTCGCCCTGCAGCGTCCCTTCCGGGTCAACGTCCAGTCGGCCGGCGAGCGCGTGTTCGTGGATCTGCTTCCGGAAGGGTGGTCCGGACTCATGCCGCCGCTGCCGCCCGAGGTGGTTGCCGAGCTCGCCCGTCGGGCCCGGGTTGCCGAGGAGGCGCTCAGGGCGCGCACCCCGGAACCGGTGCGCCGGACGCTGTCGCTCGAGCTGGCGCTGCTCCCGACCCTGACGCGGCTGTCGCTGCGTCTGCCCGCGGAGGCCGTCTCCGCGGTGACCGCCGAGGGGCCCGCGACGCGCGTGCGGGTGATCGGCGCCTGGACCATCGATCCGAGCGGAACCCGCGGCCGTCCGCGGCCCGGGATCGCCAAGCTGGCGACGGAGACCGACGCGAACTCGGCGAGCCTCCTGATCACGCCCGAGGACGGGTTCACGATCGGCACGGAGCGGGAGGACGGCGCCATGTTGGTGGACGTGGTCCGCCGCAAGCCGCTGGAGCCGGCCACGGCCGCCGTCGAGGTGCCGGGGCCCGCCGCCGCGAAGCCGGCCCCGTCGCCCCCGGTCGCGCCGCGTCCGGCCCCCGCCCCGGCGCCGTCACTCGCGTCTCGCCCGCCCGAACCGCCGCCGACGCGCCGGGCCGGCGGCGGCCTGCTCTTCCCGTTCAAGACCCTCCCGCCGGCGGTCCTGTTCGAGCGCGGCGGCATCGCGACGCTGGCCTTCGAGACCGCCGAGCCGGTGGTCGTCCCGCCGTCGAGCCAGGGTCTCGCACCGACGGGCGCGCCCACCCGGACCGGTCCGCTCACGGTCGTGCGGTTCCCGGTCCCGCCCGGCCGCCTCGTCGATCTCAACGCCGTCACCACCGGGACCGGCGTGGCCTGGGAACTCTCGGCGGGGGATACGCTGAGTCCGAGCGACACGATCGATCCCGTCCGCAAGCCCGACCCGTCGGGCCGCATCGCCGTCACCCTGACTCTGCCGCATCCCGGATCGACGACGTGGCTCGCCCTCGACGACGAGCGAATCGCGGTGGTCACGTCGGCCGCGCAGCGCCCCGTCGGCAATCCCAAGAACCGTCGCTTCGTCGATTTCGAGATCCTGCCGAGCCGGCACGGCCTCGCGGTGCTCGCCGGCGCCGACGACTTGGCGGTGCGGCCCGAGTTCGAGGGCGTCTCGATCGGCCGCGAGGGCGGCCTCGCCGCCTCGATGGCGGCGCGCAAGCCGGACACGGTGCTCACCGACGCGGGAACCCTCGCGATCGCGCGGGAGCCCTGGGAGCGCGCCCGGATGGGGAATGTCCGCGAGACCCTGCGCGGCCTCTTCGACGCGGCTGTGGCGGCGCCGCCGTCGGAGCGCGGCCCGGCCCGCCTCGCGCTGGCACGCGCGGACCTCGCCAACGGCCTCGACTACGAGGGCCTGATCGCCCTCGAGATCGCGGCCGCCGACGATCCGCTCCTGGCCACGCAGCGCGAGACCGCCCTCCTGCGGGGCATCGCCCTGGTGCGGATCGGCCGGAACGCCGAGGCGCTGAAGGCCCTCAGCGTCCCGCCCCTGGTCGACGACCGCGAGGCCGCTCTGTGGCGGGCGATGGCCTCGGCCGGGGCGGGCGACTGGAAGACGGCGGAGTTGGGCTTCCTCAAGGTGCTGCCGCTGGCCAACGGCTATCCCGCGGACGTCGCGCAGCTGATCCGGGCCCGCGCCGCCGAATCGGCGATCGAGAACGGCGATGCCGAGACCGCCGCCGCGCGCGCCGAGGCGGAGCGTGCCCTGCCGCCCTGGATCCGTGATCGGCTGGCCCTGGTTCGCGCCCGCGTGGCCGAGGCCACCGGCCAGACCGAGGCGGCCCTGGACGCCTATGCCCGGCTCGACGATTCGGCCGTGCGCCCGGTCTCGGTCGAGGCCGCCCTGCGCGGCGCGCTCCTGGCTCAGGCTTCCGGCAAGCTGGCCCCCGAGGCCGCCATCGAGAAGCTGGAGCGGCTCGGCCTGACTTGGCACGGCGGCCCGACCGAGGATGGCATCACCGCGGGCCTCGCCCGCCTCTACCTCGCCGCCGGCCGGTGGCGCGACGCCTTCGCGGCGGTGCGCCGGGCCAACGTCTCCGCCCCCAACGCCCCCGGGACGGCGGCCCTGACGCGGGAGGCGCAGACGGCCTTCGAGAACCTCTACCTCACCGACAAGGGCAACACGCTGCCCGGGGTCGAGGCCGTGGCGCTCTTCCTCGATTTCCGCGAGCTGAGCCCGATCGGGCGGCGCGGCGACGAGGTGGTGCGCCGGCTGGCCGACCGCCTCGTGACCCTCGACCTCCTCGATCCGGCCGCCGACCTGCTGCAGTACCAGATCGACAATCGCCTCACCGGCCCGGCGCGATCCGCGGTAGCGGCGCGGCTCGCGACGATCCGGTTGATGGACGACAAGCCGATGGAGGCCCTGAAGGTCCTCGACGCCACCGAGCTCCCCGAGCTTCCGGGCGAGCTGAGGCGCGCCCGCGGGCTCGTCCGCGCCAGGGCCCTGTCGGACCTCACCCGCACCGATCTGGCGCTGGAAACGATCGAGGACGAGAGCGGCCCGGACATCGACCGTCTCCGCGCCGACATCTACTGGGGCGCGCGCCGCTGGCGCGAGGCCGGGGAGGCCCACGAGGCGCTGCTCGGCGACGCGTGGCAGTCCGGCCAGCCGCTGGACGAGCAGGCGCGCGCCGATGTCGTGCGCGCCGCGATCGCCTACGATCTCGCGCACGAGGCCATGGGCCTGGAGCGGCTCAAGGCGAAGTTCTCGGAAGGGATGGCTGCGAGTCCGGACGCCCGCACCTTCGCGCTGCTGACCGGCACCGACCCGACCCGGGCACCGGGCTTCCGGGACATCGCGGCGCGTGCCACGAAAGTCCAGACGCTGTCGGCCTTCCTCGCCGAGTATCGCAAGCGCTATCCGGATGCCGCCGCCCCCGATCGCGGCCGCCCCGACGCGCCGGGGGCGGGCGGCGAGGCGGCGGCCGACGGTGCGCAGGGCGGCCAGCAGCAGAGCAGCGCCGAGACACCCGGTACGCCCCCCGGGTGAGCGCGGCGGTCGTCATCGACCCGGACGCCTTCCTCGAGACCGAGCGCGGCCGCGTCTGGACGCCCGAACGGAACGCCGAGGCGTGGCGGCTGGCCCTCGCGGCGCTGCGCGCGGCGCTCGCGGCGGACTCGGTCGAGCGGCTCGTGGTCGTGTGCGGGCTGCAGGGGGCCGGCAAGTCCACCTGGATCGCCCGGCAGCGACCTCAGCTCGGCCGCGTCTATTTCGACGCGGCCTTGCCTGGCCGGCAGCACCGCGCGCCGATCCTCGCCATCGCGCGAGCCCGCGGTGTCGCCGCGGAGGCGGTCTGGATCCGCGCGCCGCTCGCGGTCGCCCTCGAACGGAACCGGCGGCGCACCGCCGACCGGCAGGTTCCCGAGGCGAGCGTCCGCTCCGTCGACCGACTGTTCGAGCCGCCCTCGCGCGCGGAGGGCTTCGCGGCGGTCCGGATCGTCGACGCGGCGTCCCGGGCGGACTGACGGCCCGGGACGCCGCCGTCATCCGCCGTAGCTCTGGACCAGGGATCCGGCGACGAGGGTCCAGCCGTCGACCAGCACGAAGAAGATCAGCTTGAACGGCAGTGCGACCGTGGCCGGCGGGACCATCATCATGCCGACGGCCATCAGCACCGAGGCGACCACGAGGTCGATGATCAGGAACGGGATGAACAGCAGGAAGCCGATCTCGAAGGCGCGGCGCAGTTCCGAGATCATGAAGGCCGGTGTCACGATCTCCAGGCCGACATCCTCGGGGCCCTTCGGCGCCGGCACCTTGGCGAGGTCGAGGAACAGCTTCAGGTCCTTCTCGCGGACGTTGCGCAGCATGAAGGTCTTGAACGGTGCCGAGGCGCGCTCGAACGCCTGCGCCTGCGTGATCCGGCCGGCGATCAGCGGCTCGATGCCGGCGCTGTAGGCGGCGCGGCCGGTCGGGGCCATCACGAAGGCGGTCAGGAACAGCGCGAGGCTGACGAGCACCGCGGTCGGCGGCGCCGTCTGGGTGCCCAGCGCCGACCGCAGGATCGACAGCACCACGACGATGCGGGTGAAGGCCGTGGCCATCACCAGCACCGAGGGGGCCACCGCCAGGACGGTGATGAGCGCCACGAGCTGGAGAGCGCGCTCGGTGGTGCCGCCGGCACCGAGATCGAGGGTGACGCTCTGCGCGACGGCCGGTCCGGCGGCGAGCAGTCCTCCGGCCACCGCGCCCAGTGCGGCGAGCGCGATCCGCAGCAGGCGCGGCTTCGGGACCTCGCGCGTCCGGCGCATCGGGCGTGTCGGCACGGGAAGGTCTCGGGTCACGGACGGTCGCAACTGGGTGTGGCCGCGCGCACGCCGGCGCGGCGGGCCTCGAGGTTCTGCCAGACGAGCAGGGCCGGCAGGCCGAGCACCACGTCGGGCACGCGGCGCGCGAGCGACAGGGCGAGGGCGGTCCCGGCGTCGATGCCGAACAGGCCGCAGACCAGCACGAGCCCGCCTTCCTGGACGCCGAGCCCGCTCGGAACCAGGAAGGCAGCGGCCTTGATCGCCTGGCTCAGCGCCTCGATCACCAGGATGTCGGCCCAGCCGACATGGTCCACGCCGATGCAGGCGAGGACGACCGCGACCTCGGCCGTGCCGAGCAGCCAGGCCAGGGCGTGAAGGGCGAAGGACTGGGCGAGATGGCCCCGGCGACCCGGAGCCCAGACCGCGTCCAGCGCGCCCTGGATCCGGCGGTTCGGCTCGGGGCGGGCCTCGGCCTCGCGCACGAAGCGCCGTCCGAGGGCGGCGACGCGGTCCTCGAGCACCCGCACGATGCCGGTCCGCTGGAGGGCGAAGAACGCCGCCACCGCCAGCCCGGCCACGACGAGCGTCCGCAGCGTCCAGCTGGCGAGGGCGGCCGCCTCGGCGCCCTCGACCCGGCTCAGGAGGCCGGCGCCGAGCCCGGCGAACAGGGCGAGGGTTCCGACCTGGAACAGCATGTCGGCCAGGACGGAGGCGGCCGCCAGGGAGCCGGCGACTCCCCAGAAGGTGAGGAGACGGGCGCCCAGGACGTCCCCGCCCACCGAGGCCACGGGCAGGAGCACGTTGATGCCTTCGCGGACGAAGCGCAGGATCAGGCAGGCCGGAGCCGTCGCGGGCGCCAGACCGTCGAGGATGCGCGCCCAGGCGAGCCCGCAGAGCAGGATGACCAGGATCCGCACCAGCGTGACGCCGGCGAAGCCCGCCACGCCGATCCGCCCGAAGGCCGCGGCCACGGCGGCGAGATCGTTGGTCGCCACGAGCCAGACCGCGAGGCCGAGGCCGATCAGGGTGCCGAACAGCGGCAGGCGACGCAGCGCGGCGTGGGCCGCCCGCCGCTTCCGGGAAACGCGGTCGCCGGTCACGGTGTGAGGGCCTCGCGTCGAGAGGCGGGCAAGAGCGCGCTCCAGGTTGTGCCGGTCAGCGGACCGGCGGCGATTCGTCGGGTGGTATCGCCGCTAGAGTCGTATTGGGGCCGAATTCGGGGACCGCGCGGCGCGGCAGGACGGGATTGAGCACCGCGGCGAGCGCCTCGGCGGAATCGGCCGCGGGGTCGAGCAGGACGACCCGGCCCGCGGCCAGGCTCGCGCCGGTCGCGACCGCCACGGCGCGCTTCGGGCAGGGACCGAGGCAGCCCGATTCCACGATGCGGAGCTTCTGCCGGCGCCCGGCCCCCCCGTCGCGGGCGGCCCGCTTCCCGGCCTTCTTCAGCAGCGCGCGGAGATCGCGCCCGCGCAGGCCCTGCCGCTTGGCGCATTTGGAGCAGACGACCACGATCTCGGACAGGTTGGTCTTGGCCGTGCGGCCGGCCGGGCGGCCATCCGGGGCCGCGGCACGCGGTTCTGTCATCATTCAGAGACTGTAGGACGCGATACCCGTCCCGGGCTACGGCCCCCGTCGCCGCGGTGCAGCAGCCGAGAGGCGGTCGGGCCGGGCGCCATAAAAAGGGCCTAAAAGAACGGGATCCCGGTCACCGCGCACGGGCCGCCCCTCGGCCGGCGCCGCGGCAGCGGAACCGGCGCAGACCCAGGAACAAAGAGCGGATGAGCTTCGACGACGTCAAGGACGACACGCGCGAAGGCGAGATCGTGACGTTCGCCGCTCCGACCATGACGGAGTTGCGGCGCAGTGCGGAGACGATCCGGCCGGTGCCGGAGAAGCGCACCGCGCGGGCCCTCGTGACCACGGTGCGGCAGCGTCTCGACTGGAGCCGTCTGCCGGGCCTGCGCCCCCGCGAGGAGGACACCTCGACCTACGGCGCGCGGATCATCCGCCGCGTCGGCCTGTTCGTGCTCCTGCCGACCCTCGTGGTCGGGCTCTACCTGTTCGCGTTCGCGTCCAACCAGTACGTCGCCGAAGCCCAGTTCGCGGTCCGCGGCAATGTCGAGCCGATGGAGAACATCTCGCTCGGCCAGTACACGAACCTCATTCAGAAGCACAACAGCCAGGACAGCTTCATCGTCCGCGACTTCATCAACAGTCAGACGCTGGTCGAGGCGCTCGAGAAGAGCATCGGCATCTCCAAGATGTTCTCCCGGTCCGAGGCGGATTTCTGGGCCCGCTTCGACCCCAGTGATCCCATCGAGGACCTGACCAAATACTGGCGCAAGCACGTCGAGGCGCATATCGACTCGATCTCGGGCGTGATCCGACTGTCCGTGCGCGCCTTCACGCCCGAGGACGCCCTGACCATCGCACAGGCGGTGGTGTCGCGCTCCGAGGCGCTGATCAACGACATCTCGAAGCGCGCGCAGGCCGACATGGTCGCCCAGGCCGAGGCCGACGCGAAGACCGCGCAGGACCGGCTGCGCAAGGCGCACGTGGCGCTCCAGGCGTTCCGCAACCAGTGGGGCGTGATCGATCCGATCAAGACCGCCGAGGGGACGCTGACCACGCTGACCCTCCTGCGGAAGGACAAGCTGAAGGCCGAGAACGACCTGCAGGTCCTGCGCAGCTCCAATCTCGACGAGCGCTCGCGCTCGATCCAGACGCTGGTCGCCAACATCGCGGCCATCGATCAGCAGATGAAGGCGCTTCAGGACGAGCTGACGAGCGCCAACGCCGCTGCCGGCGGCCAGAACATGACCGAGGCGCTGCTCCAGTACGAGGGCCTGCTGGTCGAGCGGACCATCGCCGAGAAGCTCGAGGAGTCGGCCCACAGCCTGCTGGACCGGGCCCGCATCTCGGCCAGCAAGCAGCACATCTTCCTGGCCACGTTCGTGCCGCCGGTCCTGCCGACCGACAGCCTCTATCCCGAGCGGGGCCACTCCCTCTTGGTGTCGTTCTTCTGCTTCCTGGTGATCTGGAGCTCGTCCGCGCTGCTGATCGCCGGCATCCGCGACCAGCGGATGTAGTCGCGGGGACCGCGGCCGCGGGATCTGGATCCCGGGGCGCGCGATCTGTAGAGGGGGGCGGCCCGGCGAACCGGGCGCCCCTGGATGAGCGAAGTCTAACGGTCCATGTCGGATTTCTCCGATCTCGTCGCGAAGGCGATCCAGCCGTCGATGACCCGTGAGGAGCGCGAGGCGGTCTACACGGTCGTGCGGCAGGCCGTGCTCCGGCTGCAGGAGCGGGAGGCGTTCCCGCCCGACGATCCGCGGGTCGCCCTTCAGCGCCACCTCGTCGAGGAGACGATCCGCGACGTCGAGGGCGACGTCGCCCGCTACGAATCCCTGCGCAAGCTCGACGCCGCCTTCGCGGCCCAGGCCGAGGCCCACAAGGCGGCCCAGGGCGGGCGGCGCTAGAGCGTCTCTCCCGCTCCGCTCCCGTCACGGCCCGGGTCCGCCCTGCGCTGGCGCGTCGGGATCCCGGGCTCCGCCGCCCGGCCCCGGGATGGCGGGGTGAAGCCGATCCCGAAGCCCCTACAGGGACACGCGCGTCAGCCGCAGGCGACGCTCGCCCGGACGCTGCCGGGCTCGGCCACGTCGAGACCGGCCGAGACGTACTCGTTGAGCTTGTTGCGCAGGGTCCGGATCGAGATGCCGAGGATCTTGGCCGCGTGGGTCCGGTTGCCGAGGCAATGGTCCAGCGTGTCGAGGATCAGGTCGCACTCGACCTGCGCCACGGTCCGGCCCACCAGCCCGCGGGTGGCGGCCTCGGCGACCTGCGCGGCGCGCGCGGCCGGCCCCTCCGCCGCGAAGGTCTCGCCCTCGGGCGAGAGGATCGCCTCCGGGCCGATCGCGTCGCCCGAGGCGAGCAGCACCGCCCGGTGCAGGGTGTTCTCCAACTCGCGCACGTTGCCGCGCCACGGGTTCCGCAGCACGAGCGCCCGGGCCTCCGCGGAGAGCGGGCGGACCGGCATCCCGTTCACGGCGGCGTATTTCCGGGCGAAGTGAGTGGCGAGTTCGAGGATGTCGGCCGGTCGCTCGCGCAGCGGCGGGAGCCGCAGCCCGACGACGTTGAGGCGGTAGAGCAGGTCCTCGCGGAACGTGCCCTTGCGGACCTCCTCGGCGAGGTTGCGGTTCGAGGTGGCGAGCACGCGGATGTCGACCCGGACCGGGGCGGTGCCGCCGACCCGGTCGATCACCCGCTCCTGCAAGGCGCGCAGCAGCTTGGCCTGCAGGCGCACGTCCATCTCGGAGATCTCGTCGAGGAGCAGCGTGCCGCCGTTGGCCTCCTCGAACCGGCCGATGCGCCGGGCGACCGCGCCGGTGAACGCGCCCTTCTCGTGGCCGAACAGCTCGGACTCGAGCAGGGCCTCGGGGATCGCCGCGCAGTTCACCGAGACGAAGGGCTTGCCCGCCCGGTTGGACTTCTGGTGGACGTGCCGGGCCAGCACCTCCTTGCCGGTGCCGCTCTCGCCGGTGATCAGCACCGAGGCCTCGGAGCGGGCGACCTGCTCGGCGAGCTTGACCACCCGCTCCATGGACGGGTCGCGCCAGACGAAGGCGGCGCGGTCGGTGGCGACTGCCTCCAGCACCGCCGCGATCATCTCGGGATCGGGCGGGAGCGGGATGTATTCCTTGGCGCCCGCCCGGATCGCCGCCACGGCGGCTGAGGCGTCCGCCGAGACGCCGCAGGCGACCACCGGCGTGCGGATCCGCTCCCCCTCCAACGCGGTGACGAGCTCCCGGATCGGCAGCCCCACGTCGATCATGATGAGGTCGGCGCCCCGCGCGCGCAGGACGGTGAGGCCCTGCGGAACGGCGTCGGCCTGCGTGACGGCGGCGCCGCGCTGCATGGCGATCTTCGAGGCGGTGATCAGCTCGCCGTTGAGCCGCCCGATCATCAGGAGCCGCATGGTTCGTCCCTCTCAAAACCCGGGCGCGGACAGCCCCCCGGCATCCGCACCGAACAATCACTCACCCTTGACGATCTCGGTCATCGTCACGCCGAGGCGGTCCTCGACGAGGACGACCTCGCCGCGGGCGACCAGCCGGTTGTTGACGAACACGTCGATCGCCTCGCCGACCTTCCGGTCGAGTTCGAGCACCGCGCCGGGCGCGAGCCGGAGCAGGTCGCCGATCGGCATCCGGGCGGAGCCCAGCACCGCCGAGACCATCACGGGCACGTCGAAGAGCTGCTCCAGGTCGGCCGCCGTCTTCGGCGTGGTGGGCGCGTCGCGGATCGAGCCCGCCGCGTAGTCGGTGTCGTGCTCGCCGAGCTGGGGCAGGCTGAAATCGTCGGACATCAGGATCTCCTCACGGGCTCGTCGGCAGGCCGAGGGCGTCGAGCACCGCCGCCTCGATGCGGGCGCGCTCCCGCACGATGCCGCCGTCCGCCCACTCGATGCGGGCGTCGCCCGCCGCCATGTCGGGATCGCCCAGCACCACGAGCCGGCCCTCGTAGCCGCGCTCGCGGGCGAGGCGCTTCACCAGGGCCTCGGCGTCCTCGACGAGGCTGTCGTGCACCCGCACCACCAAGTGCGGCACGCCGCGCAGGTGCTGGAGCGCCGTCCGGGCCGCCTCGCCGATCCCGGCGAGCGGGGCGGCGTCGAGGGCGTCGCCGGCCACCTTCCGGGCGATCAGCATGGCCACCTCGACCGCCTGCGCCTCGCGCTCGAGGTCGCGCGCGTCGGCCTGGGCGATCAGGCCCGCGGTGGCCAGCGCCAGGCGGGTCATGGCATCGGCGAGCCGGCCCTGGACCTGCGCCTCGGCCTGGACCCGGCCCTCCTGCATGCCGCGGGCGTGGGCCTCGGCCTCGGCGCGGGCCGCGGCCTCGGCGGCGCGCTGGGCCTCGGCGCTGGGGCGGGCGCTGCGGAAGTCGGTCTCGAACAGGAACGGCTTCGCGCTCCGGGCGGATTGGGCGCTCAATAGACCAGCTCCTCCTCGGCGCTATTCTTCGCGATCATGATCTCGCCCTTCTCGGCGAGGTCCTTGGCGATCTCGGTCATCTTGGCCTGCGCCTCGTCCACCTCCTTGAGGCGGACCGGCCCGAGCGAGGCCATCTCGTCCGTGAGGTTCTTGGCCGCGCGGGTCGACATCTGCCTCAGGAAGAAGCCGCGGGTGGGCTCGTTGGCGCCCTTGAGCGCGCGGCACAGGGTCTCGTTGTCGATGCCGCGCAGCAGCGTCTGGACGCTGCCCGGATCGAGCTTCAGCAGGTCCTCGAAGGTGAACATCAGCTCCCGGATCCGCTTGGCCGAGCCGCGGTTGGCCTGGTCGAGCGCGGCGAGGAAGCGGCCCTCCGTCTGCCGGTCGAAGGCGTTGAACACGTCGGCCATCATCTCGTGGGCGTCGCGCCGCTGGGTCTGGGCGATGGTCGACACGAACTCGACTCGCAGGGTCTCCTCGATGTGGCGCAGGGCCTCCTTCTGCACCGTCTCCATGCGCAGCATCCGGTTGAGGACGTCGATGGCGAAATCCTCGGGCAGGATGGTCAGCACCTTGGCGGCGTAGTCGGCCCGCACCCGCGACAGCACCACCGCCACGGTCTGCGGGTACTCGTTGCGCAGGAACGAGGCGAGGATCTCCGGATCGACCTGGGCGATCGAGGCCCAGACCCGCTTGCCGGACGCGCCCTTGATCTCCGCCATGATCAGCGAGACCTGGTCGCTCGGGAAGATCTTCAGGAGCAGCGCCTCGGTCCGCTCGAAGTTGGACGAGATGCCGCCGCTGTTGCTGAGCTTCGTCACGAACTCGATGATCAGCTTCTCGACGGTGGTCGCCTCCAGCGTGCCGAGCTGGACCATCGCGTGGCTGACCTTCTTGATCTCCTCCTCTTCGAGCATCTGCCAGATCGGCGCGCCTTCCTCCTCGCCGAGCATCAGCAGGAGCGCGGCGGCGCGCTGCGGGCCGGGCATCGACGCGAACGAATCGCCGCCCGCCGTCGCCAGCGTGTTCGCCAGACCCTGTCCCGCACCTGCCGCCATCGTGTTGCCCTCGACGCCCTACGCTTCACTCTTCCTGGATCCAGGTGCGCAGCACCTCGACGGTCTCGGACGGGCTCGCCCGGACCATGTCGACCACGCGCTGGACCGTCTCGGCCTGGACCTGGCCGTTGATCTTGGCGAACTCCATCAGCCGCGCGGTCGGGCTGTCGCGGTCGATGACCGTCACGGTCCCGCCCGGACCCGCGACCGCGGCGGCGTCGCCGGGGATCGCCAGTCCCGACGCGGTCAGGGCCGGCGCTTCCGGCACCGGCGCGAGCACCTGGCGCACCAGGGGGCGGACCACCGTGAGGAGGACGATCAGGGTCAGCAGCGCCAGGACGGCGAGCTCGGCCATGCGCAGCACGTCGTCCTTGGTGGGGGCGAGCAGCGACTCGATCAGCGTCGGCTCGGTGAATTGCGGCACGCTCGGCGCTTCCGCGAAGCGCAGGTTCACCACCTCGATCTGGTCGCCGCGGGCCTTGTCGAAACCGACCGCGCCGCGGACCAGGGCGGTGATCCGCTCGATCTCGGCGGGCGTGCGCGGGCTATAGGTCTGCTTGCCGTCGGGCGCGGCGGCGTAGACCCCGTCGAGCACCACCGCGACCGACAGGCGCTTGATCCGGCCGCCCTCGGCGATCTCGGTCTTGGTGACCCGGGAGATCTCGTAATTCGTGGTTTCCTCGTTCTTGTTGGTCGCGTCCTTGGGCGTCGGCGCCTTGTCGCCGCCATTGGCGCCGGGCAGCTCGTTGCCGACGCTGACCTGCCCCTCGGCATTGCCGGTGACCGCCGATTCGGTGCGGGTCTGGGCGGAGCGCACGACGCGGCTCTCGGGATCGAACGTCTCGGAGCGGCTCTCGACCCGGTTGAGGTCGAGTTCCGCGTTGACCTGGACGCGGGCCCGGCCCGGGCCGACGATGCCGGCGACGACGTCCTCGATCTGGCCGCGCAGGCGCCGCTCGAGGGCGACCTGCCGGTCCTCGAACCCGCTGGCGACGTCGGTCGCGGCATCCCGCGCGCCGTCCGCCAGGAGCCGGCCGCGCTCGTCGACGATCGAGATCCGCTCGGGCTTGAGGCCCTCCACGGCGGAGGCCACGAGATGGCGGATCGCCCGGACCTGCCCGGCATCGAGGTCGCCCATCAGCTTCAGCACGATCGCCGCGCTCGGGCTTTCCCGGTCCCGCTCGAACAGGCGGCGCTCCGGCAGGACGAGGTGGACACGGGCCGCCTGGACCCGGCCGATCGCCCGGATCGAGCGCGCCAGCTCGCCCTCCAGGGCGCGCAGGTGATTCACGTTCTGAACGAAGTTGGTGGACGAGAACGCGTCGCCCTTGTCGAAGATCTCGTAGCCGACGCCGCCCTGGGTCGGCAGCCCCTTGCCGGCGAGGTCCATGCGCAGCTTGGCGAGGTCCGGGCGCGGGGCCAGGATCGTCTGCCCGGCATCGCCCCGCGTCTCGTAGCGGATCCCGCGGCTGTCCAATTCCCGGACCACGGACGCGGAGTCCTGCATCGACAGGTCGGAGAACAGCACGCCCATATCGGGGCGCGAGACCCGCAGGATGATGAAGGCGAAGAAGCCGATGAGCGTCAGCGTCACCGCCGCCATGGCGGCGATTCGGGCCGGTCCGAACTTCGTGACGAGATCGAGAACCGGCTTCACGGGAGGATTCGCTGCACTCTAACGCTGGCGGACCCCGGCGGTCCGCTCGGCAGAAATTGCCCAGGTCGTGGTTAGCGGGTCGTTAATGCCGACGGTCCGGCCGGTCCGGAGGCGGGCCCGGAACGGCACGAAGCCGCGCCCGGGGTCCGGACGCGGCTTCGTGGGATCTCGGAGTCGACCGGGCCAGTCCCTGGGCGCCGTCTCGGGTCGTCGCTGCGGGCGTGAGGCCTTCGCGTCGGTCCGGGGCCGCGAGGCGAGTCCCTCGACCAGAGCCGCCGATGCGCCGGGTCTCGGCACCCTCGGTCTCGATGGGCCCCGGGATCGCCTGCGGCGTCCCGGGACGATGGCGCCCGGCAGGGGCGTCGCGTATCAGTGGCGGTAATGCTGGATCCGGGTCGTCCGCAGGCCGGCAAGGCCGTGCTGGTCGATGGAGAACTGCCAGCTCAGGAATTCCTCGGTGGTCAGCGTGTAGCGCTTGCACGCCTCCTCCAGGCTGAGGAGACCGCCGCGCACCGCGGCCACGACCTCGGCCTTGCGCCGGATCACCCAGCGACGGGTGCTCGGGGGCGGAAGGTCCGCGATCGTCAGGGGGCTGCCGTCGGGCCCGATCACGTACTTCACTCTCGGGCGGCTCGGTTCGGTCATGATACGCTCTACACTCGACTGACCTGTCGAGCATTGAAGGTACTTGTGCCCGCTTAAGAGATGTTGAAGCGAGTCACTCGGATGTGATTCGTTAAGTGCCACTTGTGGACAACCCGATGGTCTGCACGCTGGACAGCGGCACTCTCTGCGAGCCGATCACCAGCACCGGCGACGTTCCGCTGAGATCGACCTCGTCGACGGCCCCCGTCAGGCTCGTATCGACCGCGACGCTCGAGCCGGTGGCGTCCGTGGCCGCCACCTTGATCGAGTAGTTCCCGTCGGGCGCGGTCAGGCCGGCCGAGGTCTTGCCGTTCCACGTGTAGGTCTGGCTGCCGGCGCTGAGGGCGGTGGTCTGCGTGGCCACGACGTTGTTCTTCGAGTCCAGGACCGTGATCACCGCCTTCGAGGCGGCCCGGGCCGGGTTCAGCGTCCAGGAGGCGGAGCCGCCGGACAGCTGCGACGCGCTGCCGTCCGCCGTCACGGTCTTCCCGATGTAGCTCGTGGCCGAGGCCGAGCTCGCCGACTGCGACGCGCTGAGGATGCTGTCGAGGCGGTCGTTGGTCTTCAGCTGCTGCTCGACGCCGGCGAACTGCACCAGCTGCTGCGTGAACTGGTTGGTGTCCATCGGGTCGAGGGGGTTCTGGTTCTTGAGCTGCGTGGTCAGCAGCGTGAGGAACTGCGTGAAGTTGCTGGCGATCTCGGTGGCGTTGCCGCTGCTGCTCGTCGACGAACCCGTGGTGTTCGTCGTGCTGGTCAGGCTGGATATGCCGCTCGTCATGCTGATCTCTCCCGTGCCGCGTCCTGGCGCAGGGGCCGGATGCGCGCTGTGTCGGTGTCCGTGTCGGTCCGCGATGCGGGCGCCCTGCGCCCCGCCTAGATTCTCATGTCGACGCCGCCGTAGCCGCGCAGGTGGCGGATCGGGGCGATCTCTTGCGGGGCGTCCGCCTGATCGCGCGACCAGCCCGTGCCGCCCCCGCGCGGGGAATCGCCCGGCTGACCACCGCTACCGCCGCTCTGGGCGCTTCCGTCGCCCCGCAGCGACAGGTTGATGCCGCCGGCCGCGGGATCGAAGCCGGCCTGGGACAGCGCCTGCTGCAGCTGGCCGGAATCGCGCTGGAGCAGCGCGAGGGTCTCGGGCCGGTCGACCACCAAGTGGGTCATGACGCGGCCGTGCGCCTTGTCGATCTCCAGCTTGACGTCGATGCGTCCCAGTTCGGCCGGATCGAGGCGGATCTGGAACTCGTTGGATCCGCGCAGGGACCTCAGGCCGATGGTCATCGGCACCTGGCCGATCGGGATGGGCGGATCGGTCCGGACCGACGCGGCGCTCTGGTTCGGCGCGGCAGCCTCCTGAGCGGCACGCGACGTGTCCACGGCCTGGCCGGTCGGTATGGGCGGTGTCGGACCGCCCTGCGCCGCCGCGGGCATCGTCTGAAGCGGGCCTGCGCCCTGGCCCGCGTCGGTCAGAACGGTGAGGAAGTCCTGGGTCGCCGCGTCGGACGTCGCGGCCGCCGCGCCGCCGGCACCGGCCGTCGGGCCGTCGACGGGGACGCTGCCCGGCCCGACCTTGCCGGGTTCGTGACCGCCGGCCGACGCTGTGGCGGGGCCGGATCCGGCGACCCCCGAGACGGCTCCGCCCGCGCGGCCGCTGCCCCGCGCGTCCGTGCCGGGAGGACCCGCGGCCACGCCGGTTCCGGGGAGCGCCGCCGCGCCGTCCTGCGCCGGCGCGGTGCCGGTGTCCCCGTCCGCCTCGACCTTGACCGTCCCGGTCGCGGCGCCGCCCTCGGACAGCGCGGCGATGAGGGCCAGCAGGGAGGCGGACGGGCTCGACCCCGCCGGCTGCGCGGCGGTCTCGGCCTTCTGCGGCAGCGCCGCCGCGTCGATCGACGCGGCCTCGTGGTCTGCCGTGGCGGCCATTTCGGAGGCCGGAACCTCCCCGGCCGCGGCGGCCTCGGAACCCTGCCGACCGGCGGTTTCGGTCCGTCCGGTCTCGGCGGTGCGCGCACCCGCGACGGAGGGCTGCCCCTCGGCCTGCCGGGCCCGCGCCGCCGGAGCCGCCGCGTCCGCCGGAGCCGCGGCTTCCGCCGGGGCCGCGGCGTCCGCCGGCTTGGCGAGGCTGGCCTTCTTGTCTGCGGCCCTGGCCTCGCTCCGCAGCGCCGCATCCCGCGCGCGGTCGCTGGCCACCCGCGCGGCGTCGGCCTGATCGCGCAGGTCGGCCTGCCGGGCGCGGGCCGCGTCGGTGACGTCGCGCTGATCGGCGGCGCGGGCCCGCGCCGCGGCGGCGGCGTCGCGGGCCTGGGCCGCGCTCAGGGCGGCGCCGAAGCGCTCCTGCGCGGAATTGCCGGCGCGGGCCGCCACGCCCGCGGCCTCCCAGCCCGAACGCGGCGCCTGCGCGCTCCGCGCGGACGGAATCCACGTGGTGACATCCAACCGATCCGCCGCGCCGCTCGCCATACCGGACTCCTCTGAGCCGCTCCGCAGCAAGGCGCGCGCCACCGGGACGGTCCGCTAAGGTGCTGGAAACGTTCGTTCTCTTCCCGCGATGCGCGGAGCGGGCCTGATCGAAGCTGCCGCCCGCCCGGCAGGATCTGCCGAGTGTCCGGCCCGGCCGCCCTGGAAAGCCGGGCGAAGTCCCGCTATAGACGGCCCGTGCAGCCGGGGAGCTTCCGGGCCGGCGGCTGCGGACCCTCGCGATGAACGCCCTCGATCTTCCCAAAGCCCCCCACGAGACGCGCGTCGTCGTCGCCATGTCGGGCGGCGTCGATTCCTCCGTGGTCGCGGGCCTGCTGAAGCGGCAGGGCTTCGACGTGGTCGGCGTGACGCTCCAGCTCTACGACCACGGCGCGGCGAGCCACCGCAAGGGCGCCTGCTGCGCCGGCCAGGACATTCACGACGCCCGGGCGGCGGCGGAGCATCTCGGCATCCCGCACTACGTCCTCGACTACGAGGACCGCTTCCGCGACGAGGTGATCGAGAAGTTCGCCGAGAGCTACCTCGCGGGCGAGACGCCGATCCCCTGCGTCGAGTGCAACCGCACGGTGAAGTTCCGCGACCTGCTGGGCCTCGCCCGGGATCTCGACGCCGACGCGCTCGCCACCGGCCACTACGTGGCCAGCCGGGCGCTTCCTGGCGGCGGCCGGGCGCTCCACCGCGCCCTCGATCCCGCCCGCGACCAGAGCTACTTCCTCTACGCGACCACGGCGGAGCAGCTGGACTTCCTGCGCTTCCCCCTGGGCGAGATGGAGAAGACCGAGACCCGCGCGCTCGCCAAGGAACTCGGCCTGTCGCTCGCCGAGAAGCCGGACAGCCAGGACATCTGCTTCGTGCCGCAGGGCCGCTACAGCGACGTGATCGCGCGTCTGCGCCCCGACGCGGCGCGGCCCGGCGAGATCGTCGATCTCGATGGCCACGTTCTCGGCCGGCACGACGGGATCGTGCACTACACGGTGGGCCAGCGGAAGGGCCTCGGCCTGTCCGGACCCGAGCCGCTCTACGTGGTGCGGCTGGAGCCGGACGCGGCCCGGGTGGTGGTCGGGCCGCGCACGGCGCTGGCCACGACCCGGATCCGACTGTCGGACCTGAACTGGCTCGGCGAGGGGCCGGCGGAAGCCGTGCGCGACCTGCCCGTGGCGGTCCGCGTGCGCTCGACCCGGCCGCCGCGCCCGGCGACGCTGACGGTCGGGCCGGACGGCGCGGCCGAGGTCGTGCTCGCCGAGCCCGAGGACGGCGTGTCGCCGGGCCAGGCCTGCGCGATCTACGCGGATGACGGCCCCCGGGCCCGGGTCCTGGGCGGCGGCACCATCCGGCGTGTCGACGCGTTGTCGGCCCGGCCCCGCGAGGCCGCCTGATCTCAACCTCTGGAAATTGCGAACGATGCTGAGCGAGCCGCAGATGGCCGGGCCGAGCACGGCCCTGATGCGCAAGGCCTATGCCCGCTGGGCCCCCGTCTACGACGTGGTCTACGACAAGCTCACCGAGCCCGCGGCTCGCGCCGCCGTGGAGGCGGCGGCCGAGCACGGGCCGCGGATCCTGGAGGCCGGCGTCGGCACCGGGCTGGCGCTGGGCTACTATCCGAAGGCGAGCTTCGTCTGCGGCGTCGACCTCTCCGAGGACATGCTCAAGCGTGCCCGCGCCAAGGTCCGGCGCCGGAACCTGGCGCACGTGAAGGGCCTCCAGGTGATGGACGTCTGCCACCTGGGCTACGCCGACGCGAGCTTCGACGCCGTCGTGGCGCAGTTCCTGATCACCCTGGTTCCCGATCCCGAGGCCGCGCTGTCGGAGTTCCTGCGGGTGGTCCGCCCGGGCGGCGGTATCGTGCTCGCCAACCATTTCGGCCAGAGCGAGGGCCCGGTCGCGCGGGTCGAGGAGATCGTGGCGCCGCTCTGCACGAAGATCGGCTGGTCGTCGGACTTCAAGGCGACGCGGATCGAGGCCTGGGCCCGGCGCAACGGCGTCGAGGTCCTGGGCCTGAAGCCGACCTTCCCGGGCGGGTTCTTCAAGATCCTGCGGATGCGCAAGCCCGGGTGAGCGAGACCGGCAACGCGCCTGTCGCCGAGGGTCGCGCGGAGAGCCGCGAAGGACGCTGGAAGCGGCTGCGGCGCTGGCTCCCGCTCGTGCTGCTCCTGACGGTGTCGGCGGTGGTCCTGGTTTCGGGGGCCGCGCAGCTCCTCAGCCTCGACCGCCTGCTCACCTCGCGCCTCTGGCTGCGCGGCTTCGTCGAGGCCGGCTATCTCCGCGCGCTGGTCGCGGCCTACTGCCTCTATGTCGGGGCCGTCGTCGTGTCTGTGCCGGCCACGCTGATCCTGACGATGGTCTGCGGCTTCCTGTTCGGCATCGTTCCGGGGGCGCTCACCGCGGTCTGTGCCGCCACCACCGGAGCGGCCATGGTGTTCGCCATCGGCCGCGGGCCGGGCGCCGACCTCCTGCGGCGCATGGGCGGCACGCGCCTCGCCGGGCTGGCCGAGGGCTTCCGGCGCGACGCCTTCGGCTACATCGCCGTGCTGCGCCTCCTGCCGCTGTTCCCATTCTGGGTGACCAACCTCGCACCCGCCGCCTTCGGGGTGAAGATGCGGGTCTTCGTGCTCGCGACGTTCCTGGGGTTGCTGCCGGGGGCTCTCGTGTACGCCACCACGGGCGCCGGCATCGAGGACGTCGTCGCCGCCCACGAGGCCGCGAAGGCCGCCTGCCTGGCGGCGGGGTCGGGCGGCTGCGACACGGCTCTGACCCTGCGCGCCCTGGTCACGCCGAAGATGGTGGCGGGTCTCGGGATGCTGGCCGCCTTCGCCCTGGTCAGCATTCTGCTGAGCCGGCGCGCCAAGCGCGGCTGACAGGCACGGCTGACAGGCGCCGCCGGGATACGCGATCCACCGCCGGATCCGTTTTTCCGTGTCTAAGGTCACATGCAACCGCGTGGGGGTGGATATCGTATAGTGCTCGCCGCCGAGAGCCTGTATTCCCGCCTGCGAATCTGTGGCTTGCGAACATGTATCCCGCGAAGGCCGGACCCGGCTCGAGCTTTCTCAATCCTCTCTCCGCCGATCCTCATCCGCGATGCCCGCGCGGAGCGTGACCGGCGTGTCCGTCAAGTCCGATCAGGCCGCGGCACCGGCGACGCCGGCGCCCGCTCCGGCCCGCGACCTGCCCGAGCGGCGCACGGCGCGCCTCGGCCTGTCCGGGCGGCTGTTCCTCGTGACCGTCGCGTTCGTGGTGGTGGCCGAGGTGCTGACCTACGTGCCGGCGGTGGCCAACTACCGGATCGAGTGGATGTCCGACCGGCTGGCGGCCGCGCAGGTCGCCGCCCTGGTCCTCGATGGCCGGACCGGCGAGCCGGTCTCCGAGCCGCTCGAGAGCCGCCTCCTGGCCGGCGTGAACGCCCGGGCGATCGCGGTCCGCGGGGGCGGCGCCCAGCGCCTGCTCGCCATCGAGCCGATGCCCGAGCAGGTCGCCGACACCGTCGACCTGCGCGACGTCACGGCCCTGTCGGCGATCCGGGGCGCGTGGCGCACCCTCGTGGCGCCGGTCCACGAGCCGATCCGCGTGGTCGGGGAGGGCGGGATCGGCTTCGACCGTGTCGAGATCCTGCTCGACGAGGCGCCGCTGCGCACCGCCATGATCGACTACGCGCTGCGCCTGCTGGTCTCCTCGCTGATCATCGCGGCCGCCGCGGCCGGTCTCGTCTTCGTGGTGCTGCAGGTGCTGATCGTGCGGCCGGTGCGGCGCCTCGCCACCAGCATCACGGTCTTCGCGGACGATCCGGAGGATGCCGGCCGGATCATCGCCCCGTCCCGCCGCAGCGACGAGATCGGCCAGGCCGAGCGGGCGCTCGGGCGGATGCAGCGCAGCCTCGCCGACCAGCTCCGGCAGAAGCGGCGTCTCGCCGAGCTCGGCCTCGCGGTCAGCAAGATCAGCCACGAGCTGCGCAACCTGCTGACCGGCGCGCAGCTCCTGGGCGACCGCCTGGAGGGTACCGAGGATCCGACGGTGCAGCGCGTGGCCCCCCGCCTCGTCGGGACGCTGGCCCGCGCGATCCGCTTCTGCGAGGCGACCCTCGCCTACGGGCGCGTCTCCGAGCGGACGCCGCTCCTGACCAGCACGCCGCTGGCGCCGATCTTCGCGGAGCTCCCGGATCTCGCCGCGCTGGCGGCGCACCCGGTCAGCGTCCAGGTCGCGGCGGGCGATCTCTCCGTGCAGGCCGATCCGGAGCAGCTCGGTCGGGCGCTGGCCAATCTCGTGCGCAACGCCGTGCAGGCGCTGGACGGGGCCGCCGTGCCGGAGGCCACCGTGAGCGTGGTCGCCTCGCGCGCGGCGTCGGGTCGGATCACGATCCTGGTCACCGATAACGGCCCCGGCCTGCCGGCGCGCGCCCGGGAGAACCTGTTCGCGCCGTTCCAGGGATCCATGCGGTCCGGCGGCACGGGCCTCGGTCTGCCGATCGCCGCCGAACTGATCGGGATCAACGGCGGAACCCTCACCCTCGACACCTGCCAGGACGAGGGGACGAGCGGGGCGCGCTTCCGGATCGTGCTGCCGGAGGGCTGACGCGATCGCCCGCGGGCGACCGCCGTGAACCGGGAGGGGCCCGGTCGGGGGGCGAGGCCGGGCTCCGTGGCGCCGCTGAGGCGCCGCGCGCAGGGGCCGGGAAGGGCGAGACGGCGACCTGTTGCCTACTCGGCCGCGGCCCGGACGGGCTCGCCGACCCGGATGCCCAGATCGGCCAGCAGAGCCGCGTCGTCGTCCTGGCCGTTATTGGCCGTGGTGAGCAGCCGCTCGCCGTAGAAGATCGAGTTGGCACCGGCGAGGAAGCACAGAACCTGGGCCTCGCGGGTGAGGCTCTTGCGGCCGGCGCTGAGCCGCACGCGGGAGCGCGGCATCACGATCCGCGCGGTGGCGCACATGCGCACGAGATCGAACGGATCGACCGCCGGCTGATCCTCCAGCGGCGTGCCGGGCACCGCCACGAGGGCGTTGATCGGCACGCTCTCCGGATGGGGGGCGTGGTTGGCGAGCACCTGGAGCATCGCGGCGCGGTCGGTGACGCCCTCGCCCATGCCGACGATGCCGCCGCAGCACACGCCGATCCCGGCCTCGCGGACGTTCGCGAGGGTCTGCAGACGCTCGTCGTAGGTTCGGGTGGAGATGATGTCCTCGTAGAAGTCCGGGCCGGTGTCGAGGTTGTGGTTGTAGGAGGTCAGCCCGGCCTCGGCGAGGCGCCCGGCCTGCGAGGGCGTGAGCATGCCGAGCGTCACGCAGGCCTCCATGCCGAGGCCGCGCACGCCGCGCACCATGGCGAGCACCGCGTCGAATTCCGGGCCGTCCTTCGGCTGGCGCCACGCGGCGCCCATGCAGAAGCGCTGGGCGCCGGCGGCCTTGGCGGCGGCCGCCTCGGCCAGCACCGTCTCCACCGGCATCAACCGCTCGCGGGCGACGCCCGCGCCCTTGTGGTGGGCCGATTGCGGGCAGTAGGCGCAATCCTCCGGGCAGCCGCCGGTCTTGATCGACAGGAGCGACGCCCGCTGGATGTCGGCGGGGTCGTTGTGCCGGCGGTGCACCTGTGCAGCCCGGAACACGAGGTCCATCAGCGGCAGGTCGTGGATCGCGCGGATCTCCGCCACGCTCCAGTCGTGGCGGATCTCGCCGAGGTCAGGCTGCTGGGAACCGGGGAGGGAAGTCGCGCTCATCCGGTGTTTGAGCCGGATCGGCGGCCAGAAATCAAGCGGGCCGCGCGCCCGAACGCCCGACCGAGGGGTCGGTCTGGACGATCATGCCGTACCAGCCCAGCCCGCGATACGTCTCGTAGCCCGGTGTCCGATGGAACGCCGTGACCGTGCCGGTCCGCGGATCCCGCGCGACGCCGCTCGTCTGGCCGTCCATCCGGCAGGAGACCCGTTCGGTCAGGAGCCCGGCCTGGTCCGAGGCGGCCAGCACCCGGCCGCCGGCGTCGACCAGCAGCGCGCGGGTGCGGTCGCGGTCTTCCGGCGCGACGCGGATCCCGGAGACGATCGCGTGCGCCTGCGGCGCCCAGTCGAAGTGAATCGCCAGGACGCCGAGCGGGGCGCCGTTCGCCCGGCCGTCCGCCCGCACGCTCGCCGCGTAGGTGGCCACCTGCGCGCCGCCCAGCGCCTCCTCCCGACGCACGTCGGCGCACACGAAGGCGTCGCCGCTCTGCAGGGCGAGCGCGTCCCGGAACCACGCTTCCCCCGCGACGCTCCGGCCCCGCAGGCCGGGATAGCGATCGGCGCGGCCGGTCGCGAGGATGCGGCCGTCCAGGTCGCAGACCCAGAGATCGAGATAGACGGTGTAGGCCGAGAGGATGATGCCGAGGCGCTCGCCCGCGAGGGCCGCCGCGGCCGGGCCGGGATCGGCCGCGCAGGTCACGATGGCGGCGTCGGTCGCCCACCAGCGCACGTCGCAGGTGCGCTCGTAGAGATTGCGATCGATCAGCTCGACCGCGTTGAGCGCGAGATCGACCAGCCGCTCACCCTGGACGCGGCCCGCCATCGTCTCGACGGTGCGTTGCAGCTCGACGATGCGGCCCGCCAGGTGAAGCTCCAGCTCGCCGGCGATGACGTCCACGGACTCGCCGAGGGCGCGCACCTCCTGGGCAACGACCGCGAAGCCGCGTCCCTCGTCTCCCGCCCGTGCGGCCTCGATGAGGGCGTTGAGGGCGAGGATCTTGGTCCGCGCCGTGATCCGCCGGATCCGACCTGTCTTCTCCTGAGCCGCCTGCTTCACGGCATCGGCCAGGATCTCGATCGACCTGAGCGTCGGCGGCTCGGACTCCGATCTGAACGTCCGGCCTCTTGAAAAATCAATCTTGGTCGTCATGTCGGGCCCGATCGGCGATGCGGGCATTTTACATCGATGCTATAACGCTGTCTTAATTGGCCGATGTTCCTGATCTAACTTGCAATGTTAAAATAAAATCAGAATTCAATCGAGGGTATGTAGAAACCCGTCCGGACCCGGCGTCGGGCGATCACCGATATCGGTGGGGTGTCCCGGAGAACAGGCCGCCGCCCGGGCGCAGGCGGCGGCCCAGCCTGTCAGTCCGTCGGCTCCCCGGCCGAGACCTTGGCGGTCCAGTCGTCGAACGCGATGACCTTCTGGCGCTGCTCGCCGAGCCGGTCGATGCGCAGGACCATCTCGTCCCCGGCCTTGAGGTAGCGCGGCGGCTTCATGCCGAGGCCGACGCCCGGCGGCGTGCCGGTGGTGATCACGTCGCCCGGCTCCAGCAGCATGAAGTGCGACGTGTAGGCGACGAGCTGGGGAACGTCGAAGATCATCGTGGCGGTCGAGCCGGTCTGCCGGCGCTCGCCGTTCACGTCGAGGCTCATGGCGAGGTTCTTCAGGTCGGGAATCTCGTCGAGCGTCACCAGCCAGGGCCCGAGGGGGCCGAAGGTCGGCGCGCTCTTGCCCTTCGTCCAGGTCGGACCGCGGTTCATCTGCCATTCGCGCTCGGAGACGTCGTTGCAGATGCAGGCGCCCGCCACGTAGCTCAGCGCCTCGTTGGCGTGGACGTAGCTGACGCGCCGCCCGATCACCACGGCGAGCTCCACCTCCCAGTCGGTGCTGTGCGACCCCTTCGGGATGATGACCGTGTCGTTCGGCCCGCACAGGCTGGACGGGGCTTTGTTGAAGATGATCGGCTCCGCGGGGATCGGCGAGCCGGTCTCGGCGGCGTGATCGGCGAAGTTCAGGCCGATGGCGACGACGTTCCGGGTGCCGCCGACGCAGGGGCCGAGGCGCACGTCCGGAGGCAGCTTCGGCAGGGTCTCGGGATCCAGCGCGCGCAGCCGCGCGAGCGAGTCGGGCGCGAGGGCCGGCCCGGCGATGTCGCGCACGATGCCCGACAGGTCGCGCAGCCCCCCGCTGGCATCCACGAGGCCGGGCTTCTCGTCGCCGCTCGGGCCGTGCCGGAAGAGCTTCATGGTCGCACTCCTCATCCTTCCCTGAACCGGTCTGCGCCGGACGCCGGGACCATGGCCGGGCCTCGACCCGGGTGCAAGGCCGGCCGCGGCTACGGGTCCGCCCATCGGGTGTCGCAGCCGGGCCACAGGACGGCGGAAAAGTGCAGGGTCGGCGACATCTGGATATATTGTTCCTGCCGCCGTCTCGGTGCGAGACCCCGGATCAAGACTGAAGAGTCTCGATGATCGCGCGCTTTCGCTTGTGAAGGTGCCGTTTACCGATCGTAATCTACTGTTATTCCTCTCGGTGCCGAAAATGATCAGGGTCATTGCGGTCCTGCGCCCGAAAACGGCACCATGCACGAAAGGTCGCCGCATAACGGGTCTCGAACAATCGACGGCGCCCAGCAGAACGAAGGCTTGGGGGAACAGATGGGCGGGACGGTTCGCGCTGCGATGCTGGCGGCGACGGCGGTGATCCTCGGCGCCGGGCAGGTGCAGGCGGGGGCGTTCGGGATCCGGGAGCAGAGCACCGAGGCCCAGGGACTGGCCTTCGCGGGCGCGGCGTCGGGATCGGGCGGCGTCTCGTCGATCTTCTGGAATCCCGCGACGATCACGATGAACCCGGGCTTCGTCGCGGAGCAGAACTTCACCTATATCGGCCTCTCCTCGGAGATCCGGCCCGCGCCGGGCACCAATCCGGGCTTCGCGCGGCTGGGCGGCTCGGGTGAGCTGGGCCAGGGCGCCGTCGTGCCGGCGGGCGCCACGTCCTATCAGCTCAACGACCGCCTCTGGCTCGGCCTCTCCACCGGGGCCCCGTTCGGCCTCGTGACCAAGCCGCGCGACGTGTGGGCCGGCGAGGTCTACGGGCGCTCGTCGCGGATCTTCTCGCTGGCGATCAACCCGGTCATCGGCTTCAAGGTCAACGAGTGGCTCTCGATCGCGGCCGGCCCGAACATCGAGTATTTCCGCCTGACCCTCCGGCAGGCGCTGCCGATCCCCGGCATCCTGCCGACCTCGTACCCGAGCTCCTTCCTCAAGGGCGAGTCCTGGGGCGCGGGCTTCACCGCCGGCGCCACGCTGACGCCCCGCGACGGGACCGTGCTGGGCATCGGCTACCGCTCCTCGGTGCACCACGACATCGACGGCTCGATCGGCGTGCCGCTCGTCGCCCTGGCGCCGCTGGCCGGGCAGGTCCGCGCCAAGCTGAACACGCCCGACAAGCTGAGCGTCGGCCTGACCCAGGCGGTCTCGCCGGTGGCGCGGGTGAATCTCGGCTTCGAGTGGGACAACTGGTCGAGGCTCGGCACCATCGGCATCGTGTCGAAGACGATCGGCCTGCCGGTGAACAACCTGCCGCTCAACTACAAGGACGGGTTCACCTACGCGATCGGCGCCGAGTACGACGCCTCGCCGAACCTGACGCTGCGGACCGGCTTCGCCTACGAGACCTCGCCCATCGACTTCCGGAACCGCTCGGTGCGCCTGCCGGACGGCGACCGGTACAACGTCTCGGTCGGCGCGAGCTACCGCTGGAGCCAGCAGCTGACGCTGAACCTCGCCTACTCGCACTTCTTCCTGGACCGCTCGCGGATCCTCGCGGGCATCGGCCGCGACTACAACATCAGCAACATCGCCTTCGCGGGCGTGGTGGATTCCAGCGCCGACATCGTCTCGGTGGGCTTCCGCTACGTCTTCGGCGCGCCGCCGGCCCCGGCTCCGGCGCCGCTCGTGCGGAAGTACTGACAGCCAGCTCAGGTTGCGTGCTTCGCTGCCGCCGTCGTTGCGAGCGCAGCGAAGCGATCCAGGGCAGCGCCGCGCTGACAGGTGTCGCGCTGCCCTGGGTGACGTCGCTCCGCTCGTGATGGCGGGGCGGCTCCGTGATCGTCGCGGCCGATCACCCGTCGACCCGCGCGCGCCGCGCGCCTCAGGCGCGCATCCGCACGTAGGTCCCGGGCGCGGGGCCCAGGGATTGAAGAGCGTCGCCGCCCGGCTGACGGGCGGGCACCCGCTCCGGAGCCTGCGCCTCGATCCACTGGAACCAGTAGGGCCACCACGAGCCCTTGGTCTCGACCGCGGCCCTGATCCACTCTTCGAGCGTCCCCTTCACGGGGCCGCCGGTCCAGTAGCCGTATTTCGGCTTGGACGGCGGGTTGATCACGCCGGCGATGTGGCCCGAGCCCGCGAGCACGAAATCGACCTTGCCGCCGAACACCTTCGAGCCCTCGAAGACCGACAGCGCCGGCGCGATGTGGTCCTCGCGGGTGGCGAGGTTGAAGATCGGAACCTGCACCTTCCGGAGGTCGAGGCGGACGTTGCCCAGCACCATTCGGCCCTGCGCCAGCGTGTTGTTGAGGTAGCAGTTGCGCAGGTAGAAGGAATGGTTGGCCGCCGGCATCCGGGTGGCGTCGGAATTCCAGTACAGCAGGTCGAAGGCCGAGGGCGCCTTACCCTTGATGTAGTTGTTCACAACATAGGGCCAGATCAGGTCGTTCGGCCGGAGCATGTTGAAGGCGTTCGCCATCCGGGCGCCCTCGAGATAGCCCTGCTCGGCCATGCGCGCCTCGACCTGGCGGATCTGCTCCTCGTCGGCGAAGACCTTCAGGTCGCCCGCGTGGGTGAAGTCGACCTGCGTGGTGAGCAGCGTCGCGCTCTTGATCCGGCGGTTGCCGGTCGCGGCCTGCATGGCGAGCGTCACGGCGAGCAGCGTGCCGCCGACGCAGTAGCCCGCCGCCGTGACCTCGTTCTCGCCGGTGGCGACGCCGATCGCGTCGATGGCCGCCTCGATCCCCTCGCGCATGTACGACTCGAAGTCCTTGTCGGCGTGGCGCGTATCCGGGTTCACCCAGGAGATGCAGAAGACCGTCAGCCCCTGATCGACCATCCACTTGAAGAAGCTCTTCTGGGGGTTGAGATCGAGGATGTAGAACTTGTTGATCCAGGGCGGGACCATCAGGAACGGGCGCCGCAGCACGGTCTCGGTGGTCGGCGCGTACTGGATCAGCTCGATCAGGTCGTTGCGGAACACCACCTCGCCGGGGGTGACCGCCATGTTGCGGCCGACCTCGAACCCGCTCGGGTCGGTCTGGCGTACCCGCAGCTGCCCGCCGCCGGCCTGCAGATCCTCCTCGTACATCTTGAGGCCGCGGACGAGGTTGGCGCCGTTCTCCTGCAGGGTGTGGCGGATCAGCTCCGGGTTGGTCGGCAGGAAGTTCGAGGGCGACAGCATGCTGGTGAGCTGGCGCAGGTAGAACTGCGCCTTGTGGCGGGTATGCGCGTCGAGACCCTCGGCCTCGTCCACGAGGCTCTCGGCCCAGCGGGTTGCGAGCAGGTAGGCCTGCTTGATGAAATCGAAATACGGGTTGGTCGACCACTCGGCATGGGCGAATCGCGCGTCCCGGGGCTCGGGCAGCGCCACCGGATCGGCGGGCTGGCCCTGCAGGCGCAGGTAGGTGGAGCCCCAGAGCGACAGGAAGGCCTGCGCCAGGCGGGCCTGCGCCTCGGCGCTGCGGTTCGGGTCGGCGAGCCAGGCCTCGGCCACCTGACCGAGCACCTTGGCCGCCTCGTTCATCTCGCTGCCGGGCGCGCCCGCTTGGCCCTCGGGCCCGAGGAGGCGGGCGACGTTGCGCCCCATCGCCTCGACGAACTGCCCGGCATTTCGGGAGAGCGCCTCGAAATCCGGCATCGGGGCGACCGTGCCGTCCGGCATCGCGCCGTTCGAGACCGACTTCGGAGGGGCGGTCCGATCCGGCGCCTGCGGGCTCGTCAAACGTGCCTCCCTGTGCTTCATCTGTTGACCCGATGGCGCGGGCCTCGTTTCCGACAAAATAAGGAGCGAGCCAGAGTTTTCGCCAGCCCGGCTCAGGACGTCGCCGAAACATCCGGCCGATCTTTTCATACGCATGTGACGATGGATCGTGCCATTTTGAACCCCGCCGTCCGCCCGCGTCGCGCCGGTCCGCTGCGCCGCCTGACGCGCGTGGCCGGCCTGGGCGTGCTGGTCGGCGCGCTCGGGGCCTGCTCGGGCGACGTCGTCCGCTCGCTGGCCTCCGATGCAGGCTACGGGCCGCGGGTCGTCGCGGCCCCGGATTTCGTCGCGGACACGCGCAGCAAGGTGCAGCCCGACTTCATGCCGGTGGGCGTCGACGCGCCGAAGCGGCCGGTCCGGGCCAAGTCGGTCACGGGCCAGAAGGCCCTGGAGGCGGAGCTGGAGGGCGCCCGCGGACGCAACGAGGCCCGGGGCCGCGCCGCCGCGAGCGCCGGGCGGGGCGCGGCCGCCACCATCAAGCCGGCCCCGGCGGCGCCGCAATAGCCGGCCCTTTTTCTGGGTCGGCGGCGGCCCGCAACTCTGCTAGAGCAAGTGGTTCGCCCGACCGGCCCAGACGAGAGACGCCGGATCCGGGACGCGCCGATGGACACGCCCATGACCGACTTCCACCGCATCAAGCGACTGCCGCCCTACGTCTTCGAGCAGGTCAACCGGATCAAGGCCGCCGCCCGAGCGCAGGGCGCCGACATCATCGATCTCGGCATGGGCAACCCGGATCTGGACGCCCCGAAGCACGTGATCGCCAAGCTGTGCGAGACGGCCGGGCGGCCGCGCACGGATCGCTACTCGGCCTCCAAGGGCATCGCGGGCCTGCGCAAGGCCCAGGCGGGCTATTACCAGCGGCGCTTCGGCGTGACTCTGAACCCCGACACCCAGGTGGTGGCGACCCTCGGGTCGAAGGAAGGGTTCGCCAACATGGCCCAGGCGATCACCGCGCCGGGCGACGTCGTGCTGGTGCCGAACCCGAGCTACCCGATCCACGCCTTCGGCTTCCTGATGGCCGGCGGCGTCATCCGCTCCGTGCCGGCCGAGCCGACTCCCGCGATGTTCCCCGCCCTGGAGCGGGCCATGCGCCACTCGATCCCGAAGCCGGTGGCGCTGGTCGTGTGCTACCCGTCGAACCCGACCGCCTACGTGGCGAGCCTCGACTTCTATCGGGACCTCGTGGCCTTCGCGAAGCAGCACGAGCTGATCCTGCTGTCGGACCTCGCCTACGCGGAGGTCTACTTCGACAACAACCCGCCGCCCTCGGTCCTGCAGGTGCCCGGCGCCATCGACTGCACGGTGGAGTTCACCTCGCTGTCGAAGACCTACTCGATGGCCGGCTGGCGGATGGGCTTCGCGGTGGGCAACGAGCGCCTGCTCGCGGCACTCACCCGGGTGAAGTCCTACCTCGATTACGGCGCCTTCACGCCGATCCAGGTCGCCGCGACCGCCGCGCTCAACGGGCCGGACGACTGCATCCACGAGATGCGCAGCATCTACAGGAAGCGCCGCGACGCGCTGGTGGAATCCTTCGGCAAGGCCGGCTGGACCATCCCGTCGCCCGCCTCCTCGATGTTCGCCTGGGTCCCGATCCCCGAGCGCTACCGGGAGCTGGGCAGCCTCGAATTCTCCAAGCTGCTGCTGGAGAAGTCCGACGTGGCGGTCGCGCCCGGCATCGGCTTCGGCGAGTTCGGCGACGAGTACGTCCGCATCGCCCTCGTGGAGAACGAGCAGCGCATCCGGCAGGCGGCGCGAAACATCCGGCGGTTCTTCGACGGCACCGACAAGACGCTGCACAACGTCGTGCCGATGGCCCGGGCCGGGTAGCCGGGCCCGCGCAGATTGTTGCCGCGGGGCGACAGACCCGGTCAAAGGTGTCGGCGCCCCGCGCCGGCGCTTGTCAGGGCGGGGCGCGATGGCCAGGGTCAGGTGCGGGGGTCTTCCCGCGTCCCGAGTGTCGCATGCGCCGCCTGAACCTGATTGCCGCCCTGCTGCTCGCCGCCGCGGCCTCGGCCTGCGCGCCGAACCCGATCATCGCCCGGGATCCGATCCCCGCGCCGGGACCGGCGGACGTGTACGCGTGCGACTCGAAGCCGTTGCCGGTCAACGCCTTCATGACGGATTGCCGCCCCGTTCCGGCGAGCCCGCAGGTCGTGCTGCGCGCGCGCGGCTGATCCCGCCCGGGATTTCGGTAACCGGTCGATTCGGATCCGACGGACAAGCCGCCCGCGATCAGCTAGACTGTAGGCCAGATGCCGGCTCGTCCGGCCCCCTGACGGAGCATCGCGTGAGCACCAAGATCCTGATCGCCGCCGGACTCCTCGCCCTCCTTGCGGGGCAGGGCGCCTCGGCCTCGGACGCCGCCTACCCGGCGGCGCCCTTCCAACCTCGCGCCTTCGTGTTCACCGCCCCGAACGGCCCGACCGTCCTGGAGACCGACGGCTGCTGCCAGGTCGTCGTACCGCCGGGCCGGCCCGACCTCGCCCAGCCGGCGGTCCCGGTGGCCGAGGTGATGAACGGCGGCGGCTTCGGCTACACCGGGTTCGATTACTACAACGACCAGATCACCGAGGGCCGGTTCGGCGCGCGCAAGCGGCCGCGGGAGTACGTGATCGCCCCGTCCTACATCGTGCCGCCGCGGTACTGAGCCGCCGGGCGCTCCGGGGCCTCAATCCTTGTGCGGATCGTGGCCCCAGTTCATCAGCGACACCCGCCAGGGTGAGTCCGGATCCTTCCGGGCCGCGCCGCCCTGCTTGAGGTGGCGGTGGACGTAGCCCACGACCTTGCGCATGGCAGTGTAGTCGTCGTCGGTCAGATCCGCTTTCTTCTTGTCCTTGATGGCCAGGATGCGCCGGCCCATCTCGTGGCCGGTCGATTCATCGCCGTCCTTCTTCTGGCCGACCTCCTTGCTGGCGTCGCTGTCGAGGTGCTTCTTCAGCGCGGCCGGCGTCATGTTGACGGCCTCGTTGAAGTCCTTCCACGTCGCCGCGTGATCGTCATCCGCCATCTACAAGCCTCCTTCGTCCGTGCCCGACAACGCGCCCGGCGCGGACCGGCTCGCGCGCATCCCTGCGGTCGGGCGCCGCACGGGGGGAGGGTTGGACGGCCTGGCGGCGTTTACAGGTCGGTCCCCGGGGGCTATCACCCCCGCCCGACACCAAACCCCTTCCCCGCACCCCATCCCCGAAAAACCAGATGCGCGCCGAGATCGAGCAAGCCTCGGATGCCGCCAAGCAGTCTATAGGGCTGCTGAGGAGGCATCTTTGACTGGGACACAGTCGATAAACGCCTCGCGGAGCTGAACGCAGCCTCCGAGGACCCCGACCTCTGGAACGATGCCGAGGCCGCCCAGAAGGTCATGCGCGAGCGCCAGCAGCTCGACGAGGCCGTCACGGCGATCAAGAAGCTCGAGCGCGACCTCGAGGACGGCGCCACGCTGATCGAACTCGGCGAGATGGAGGGTGACGAATCCTCGATCCGAGAGGGCGAGGCGGCGATCCTGGCCGTCGAGAAGGAGGCCGCGAGCCGGCAGGTCGAGACCCTACTGTCCGGCGAGGCCGACGGCTTCGACACCTATCTCGAAGTGCATGCGGGCGCCGGCGGCACCGAGAGCCAGGACTGGGCCAACATGCTCCAGCGCATGTACGCCCGCTGGGCCGAACGCCGGAAGTACAAGGTCGAGGTCGTCGAGATGACCGACGGCGAGGAGGCCGGGATCAAGGGCGCCACGCTCCTGATCAAGGGCCACAACGCCTACGGGTGGCTCAAGACCGAGTCCGGCGTGCACCGGCTGGTGCGGATCTCGCCCTACGATTCCAGCGCGCGGCGGCACACCAGCTTCGCCAGCGTCTGGGTCTACCCGGTGATCGACGACCGGATCGAGATCGAGATCAAGGAATCCGACTGCCGGATCGACACCTACCGGTCGTCCGGCGCCGGCGGCCAGCACGTGAACACCACCGACTCGGCGGTGCGCATCACCCACAATCCCACCGGGATCGTGGTGGCGTGTCAGCAGGAGCGTTCGCAGCACAAGAACCGGGCGACCGCCTGGAACATGCTGCGCGCCCGCCTGTACGAGCTGGAGCTGAAGAAGCGCGAGGAGAAGGCCAACGCCGAGGCCGCCGCCAAGACGGATATCGGCTGGGGCCACCAGATCCGGTCCTACGTGCTGCAGCCGTACCAGCTGGTGAAGGACCTGCGCACCGGCACCCAGTCCACCGATCCGGACGAGGTGCTCGACGGCGACCTCGACCCGTTCATGGAGGCCTCGCTGGCCCAGCGGGTCTACGGCGGCGGCGAGGCGGTCGAGGATATCGACTGATCGGCGGTCTCGATCCGCAACGCCGTCATCACGAGCGGAGCGAAGTGGCCCAGGGCAGCACGCGATCGCTCAGCGTGGCGCCACCCGGGATCGCTTCGCTCCGCTCGCAAAGACGATGTGCTGACAAGGCTCGCCGTTGCCCGCACCGAAGGATGAGCGCCGGAGGCGCCCATCCTCACACACGCATCAATACCCCAGCGCCGCCCCATCCTTGCGCGGGTCCGAGCCCGCCGCCAGCGTGCCGGCCTTCCGGTCGATCCAGATGATCTGGCCGCCGCCGAGCGGCAGCGGCGCGCGGATCGCCGGGTGGCCGCGCTCCTTGAGCCCCGCCATCACCGCGTCGGGGATCCCGCCCTCCACCTCCAGGCTGCCGCCATAGGCGAAGCTGCGCGGGGCATCGAGGGCCTCCTGCACGTCGAGGCCCCGGTCGAGCAGACCGGAGAGCAGCTCGACATGGCCCATGGCCTGATAGTGGCCGCCCATGACGCCGAAGGGGGCGACCGCCTGCCCGTCCTTCATCAGCATGCCCGGGATGATCGTGTGCATCGGCCGCTTCCCCGGCCCGACACTGTTCGGGTGGCCGCCCTCCGTGCGGAACGACAGGCCGCGATTGTGCAGCAGCACGCCGCTCTCGGGCGCCAGGATGCCCGAGCCGAACCCCTGGAAGATCGAGTTGATCAGCGACAGCGCGTTGCCGTCCCGGTCGACCACGCAGAGATAGACCGTATCCTTGTGGGCGCGGCCCTCGGCGATCTCCTGCTTGATCTCGGGGTAGATCACCGGCTCGCGCGCCCGGCCCATGTCGATCGCCCCGTGGGCGGCGGCCTTCCAGGCGTCGGAGAGCAGGTGCTCGATCGGCACGTTGGCGAGGGCGGCGTCGCCGAACAGCACGTCGCGATGGTGGTAGCCCTGCTTGCACACCTCGGCGAAGAGGTGGAGCCGGTCGAGGTCCGAGAGCGCCCCGACGTCGTAGTGCGAGAGCACGTTGAGCATCATCAGCGCCGCCAGTCCCTGGCCGGCGGGCGGGCACTCGTAGACGTCGTAGCCGCGGTAGCGGGTCGAGACCGGCACGACCACGTCGGGCCGGGCGGCGGCGAAGTCGTCCAGGGTGTGCAGGCCGCCGAGGGCGTTGAGGCGGCTCACCATGTCCTCGGCAACCGGGCCCGTGTAGAAGGCGCGCGCACCGTGCTCGGCGATCTTCCGGAGTGTCGCCGCGAGCTTCGGCAGACGGACGACGCTGCCGATCGCCGGCGGTTTCCCGCCGGGCAGGTAGGTCTCGGCGGCGTGCGGGTCCGCGGCGACGCGTTCGGCGCCGCGCAGCCAGTCCCATCCGACCCGCTGCTGGACGACGAACCCGTCCTCCGCGTAGCGGATTGCGGGCTGAAGCAACTCGCCGAGGGAGCGGGTGCCGTGCTCGCGCACCAGCAGGTCCCAGGCCGCGACCGCGCCCGGCACCGTGACGGCGTGCGGCGAGGCCGGGGTGATGGTGACGCCGTGCTCGGCGTACCAGTCGGGCGTCGCGGCGGCCGGGGCCCGGCCCGAACCGTCGAGGGCGATGGGCTTGGTGGCGCCCGCGGGCGCGTAGAGGGCGAAGCAGTCGCCGCCGATGCCGGTCATCAGCGGATCGACCACGCATTGCACGGCCACCGCCGCGATGCCGGCATCGACGGCGTTGCCGCCCGCGCGCAGCACCTCGACGGCGGCGAGCGTCGACAGCGGGTGCGAGGTCGCGACGGCGGCGTTGGCGGCGTAGACCGGGGAGCGGCCGGGGGCGGAGAAGTCTCTCACGGGATGTCCTGCTGTGATGACCGCCTCAGGGAGACGGGATGGCTTGATCCAAGACGCGACCTCATCCTGAGGTGTAGGAGCGCAGCGGAGGCCTCGGAGGAGGGCCCCAGGGATCCCAAGGCCGGCCTGAGCTATCCCGCGAGGCTCGCTGCGCTCGCACCTCAGGATGAGGGAGGAGGGCGGGAAAGAGAATGTAAGCCTGTCACGCGTGCTGCCCCGCGGGCAGCGCCACCCAATGCCCCGGCGCGACCTCGGTGAGCGGCCCGTCCGGCGGCTGGTCGTGGCCGGCGAGGTCCCGCGCGGCGAGGCGGGCGCGCTCCTCGGCCGGGTGCGGGACCGGCACCGCGGCGAGCAGGCGGCGGGTATAGGGATGGCGCGGATCCTCGTAGAGGGCGTCCGCCTCGGCCAGCTCGACGATCCGCCCACGCCAGAGGACCGCGACCCGGTGGCAGAGGTAGCGCACCATCCGCAGGTCGTGGGAGATGAACAGGTAGGAGAGGCCCATCTCGTCCTGCAGATCCTGCAGCAGGTTCACCACCTGCGCCTGGATCGAGACGTCGAGGGCCGCGATCGGCTCGTCGGCGACGATGAAGCTCGGCTTGAGGGCGATCGCCCGGGCGATGCAGATGCGCTGCCGCTGGCCGCCCGAGAACTGGTGCGGGTAGCGCCCCATGAAGCGCGGATCGAGTCCGACCCGCTGGAACAGGGCCGCGACCGCCTCCCGCCGCTCCGGACCCCGCATATCCCGCCGGTGCAGCTTGAAGGCCTCCGCGACGTACTCCCCGGCGCTCATCCGCGGGTTGAGGGCCGCGTAGGGGTCCTGGAACACGGTCTGGATGCGCGCGCGCATCCTCCGCATCGCCCCCGCCGAGAGCTTGGCGAGGTCGGTGCCCTCGAAGGCGATCGTGCCCGAGGTCGGCGGGTTGAGCATGGTCACGGCCCGGCCGATGGTCGACTTGCCGGACCCGGATTCGCCGACGAGGCCGAGGGTCTCTCCGGGGCGGATGTCGAAGCTGACCCCCTCGACGGCGCGGAACACCGAGGCCTTGCCGCCCCACCACGAGCGGAGGGGATAGTGCTTGGACAGGTCGCGCACCGAGACGACCGGGTAATCCTGCCCGCTCATCGTGCGGCCTCCCGGCTCAGGAGCTTCGGCAGGTCGTACCAGGCGGCGACGAGGTGGCCCGGAGCGGCACCGGGCGCCTGCGCCAGGGGCGGCATCTCGGCCCGGCAGCGGGGCGTGGCGAAGGCGTTGCGCGGCGCGAAGGGATCGCCCGGCGGCGGGTGGCGCATGTCCGGCGGCGCGCCCTCGATCTGGTGCAGGCGCCGCCGCCCGGCCCGGCCGCCGGACAGGTCCGGCAGGGAGCGCAGCAGCCCCAGCGTGTAGGCGTTGCGCGGATCCGAGAAGATGTCGTCGACCGGGCCGCGTTCCAGGATCCGGCCGGCATACATCACCTGCACGGTGTCGCTGATGCCGGCCACCACGCCGAGATCGTGGGTGATCCAGATGATCGCCATGCCGAGCTCGCGCTTCAGCTCCTGCACCAGGGCGACGATCTCGGCCTGGACGGTGACGTCGAGGGCGGTGGTCGCCTCGTCGGCGATGAGCAGCTTCGGGCGGCAGCTGAGACCGATGGCGATCATGACCCGCTGGCGCTGGCCGCCGGAGAACTCGTGCGGGTACTGGTCGAGGCGGGCGGCCGCGTTCGGGATGCGCACGAGATCGAGCAGGTCCTTCGCCCGGGCGCGGGCCGCGCGGGCGTCGAGGCCCAGATGGATGCGCAGGGGCTCGACGATCTGCGCCGCCACGGTCATGCCGGGGTTGAGCGAGCTCATCGGGTCCTGGAAGACGAAGCCGATCGCGCCGCCGCGGATCTTTCGGAGTTCCCGCTCCTTCAGGGCGAGGAGGTCGCGGCCCTCGAACAGCACCTGCCCGCCGGTGATGCGGCCGGGCGGGCGCGGGATCAGGCCCAACATGGCGAGCACGTGCACGCTCTTGCCGGAGCCCGACTCGCCGACGATCCCCAGCGTCTCCCCCTCGTGCAGGGTGTAGGACACGCCGTTGACCGCGTGGACCGCGCCGCCGTCGGTGTCGAAGGCGACCGCGAGGTCGCGGACGTCGAGGAGGGGCTTGGTCATGTGCGCTGCCTCGGGTCGAGGGCGTCCCGCAATCCGTCGCCGAACAGGTTGAAGGCGAGCACCGCCAGGAAGATCGACAGGCCCGGCCAGATCGCCATCCAGGGCGCCTCGTCCATGAAGTTCTTGGCGGTGTTGAGCATCGCGCCCCAGGACGGTTCCGGCGGCTGCTGGCCGAGACCGAGGAAGGACAGGCTCGCCTCCGCGATGATCGCGGCCGCGATGGTGAGGGTCGCCTGGACGAGGATCGCCGGGACGATGTTGGGCAGGATGTGGACCCGGGCGATCCGCCAGGGCGGGTTGCCCATGGCGCGGGCCGCCTCCACGAACTCCTCCGCCGCCACGGCGCGCACCTGCGCCCGGGTCAGCCGGATGAAGGTCGAGGTCGCCGACAGGCCGATGGCGATCATCGCGTTGACGAGGCTCGGGCCCAGGAAGGCGGCCAGCGCGATCGCCAGGATCAGGAACGGGATCGCCAGGAGCGCGTCGGTGAGCCGGGAGATCGCGCCGTCGATCCAGCCGCCCGCGTAGCCGGCGAGCAGGCCGAGGGGCAGGCCGAGGGAGACGGCCAGCGCCACCGAGACGAGGCCGGCACCGAGCGAGGCCCGGGCGCCGAAGATGATCCGCGAGAGCACGTCGCGCCCGACCTCGTCGCCGCCGAACGGGTGCGCGAGGCTCGGCGCGCCGCGGACGTTGCCCCAGTCGGTGGCGGTCGGGTCGTAGGGGGCGATCCAGGGCGCGAACACAGCCATCAGCACCAGCAGGCCGACGATGACGAGACCTGCGACGGCGCTCTTGCGCGCGCGCAGGCGCCGCCAGAAGGCCGCGAGGGTGCCGGGTTCCTGAAGGATGGCGTGGGCGGGGGTACCGGACGGGGCGGACTCCAGGCCGACCGCCTCGGCGCGGGCGATCTCGCTGCCGGTGCTCATGCCCGCCTCAGCTTCGGATTGACGGCGGCCGAGAGCAGGTCGGCGGCGAGGTTCAGGGCGATGTAGGTGGCGGCCGTGCAGATCACGACGCCCTGCACGGTGGCGAAGTCCCGGTTGAAGACGGCATCGACCATCAGCTTGCCGAAGCCCGGCACGGAGAACACTTGCTCGGTGAGCACCGCCCCGGACAGGAGCTGACCGAACTCCAGCGCGCCGAGGGTGATGATCGGGATCGCGGCGTTGGGCAGCGCGTGCCGCAGCGTGACGCGCAGGGGCGAGACGCCCTTGGCGCGCGCGGTGCGAACGTAATCGGAGCCCAGCACGCCCAGCATCGCCGCGCGGGTGTGGCGCATCATCACAGCCGCGATGGCGTTGCCGAGCACGAAGGCCGGCATCACCATGGCGGCGAGGTTCTCCGACAGGCTCTCGAAGGGCGAGACGTAGCCGGAGGCCGGCAGCCAGCCGAGTTCCACCGAGAACAGCAGGATCAGCAGGATGCCGAGCCAGAAGTTCGGCACCGACAGCCCCCAGAGGGCCACGCCGTTGGCGATCGTGTCGGCGGCCTGACCGCGCTTGACCGCCGAGAGCACGCCCATGGGCACGCCGATGGCGAGCGCCACCAGCATGGCGAGGCAGGCGAGTTCCAGCGTCACCGGCAGCTTCTCGACGATCAGCTCCGAGACCGGCTTCTGCAGCCGGATCGACTCACCGAGATCGCCCCGCAGCACGCCGCCGGCCCAGTAGGCGTAGCGCACCGGCAGGGGCTCATCGAGGTGGTACTTCTCGCGGATGAAGGCGATCACCTGCGGGTCGCGCTCCTCGCCGGTCAGCGCGGTGGCGACGTCGCCCGGCAGCAATTGCTGCAGGGCGAAGATGATCATCGAGGCGAGGATCAGGGTCGGGACCGCCAGGGCGAGGCGACGCGCCAGGAACCGCAGCATCAGTTGAGCTTCAGCCCGGTGAAGCGCACCAGCCCGTCCGGGTAGGGCACGAAGCCGGTGATCTTCTGGCTGTAGGCCCAGAGCAGCTTGCGGTGCAGGATGTAGATGCCCGGCCGGTCCTTCAGCACCTGATCGGCCAGGGCCTTCCAGGCGGCCTTGCGCTTGGCCGGATCGACGGTGCCGCGCTCGGCCTGGAGCGCCGCGTCGGCCTCGGGGCTGCAGTACTTGGGATAGTTCAGCGCCGCCTTGCAGGCCAGGAAGCTGAACGTGTTGCCGTCCGGGTCCGAGCGGCCGCTCCAGGAATAGAGCTGCGCCTCGTAATTGCCCTTGTCGGCGGCATCGAGCGCGGTGGTGAAGTCCACGGCCTGGATCTTCACGTCGAAGCCCGCCTCCTTGGTCATGGCCTGGATCACCTGGCCCACCTGCGGCGACTCGCTGTTGGCGTAGACGGTCAGGGTGATCTGCGGGTTCGGCTTGCCGGCTTCAGCGAGCAAGGCCTTCGCCTTGGCGACGTCCCGCTTGGGGATCGGGTACTCGCTGACGTAGTTCGGGTTCTTCGGGTTGACCCACTGGTTCCCGGCCAGGAACTCGCCGTTATAGACCACCTGATTGATGGCGTTGCGGTCGATGGCCGCCTCGAAGGCGGCGCGCACCTTCGGGTCGGAAACCGGCGAGCCGGCCTTGTTGGGGTTGAACAGGATCTCCTGGAAGCCGAGCTCGGTGGTCGAATCGAGCTTCAGCTTGGCGTCGCGCTTCACCTGCGCCACGTCCGTCGGGGCGAGCCGCTCCAGCAGGTCGAGCTGCCCGGCGCGCAAGTTCGTGAGCCGCACGGTGGCGTCGGGGATCGGGCGGAACTCGATCCGCTGGATGTGGATCGCGTCCTTGTTCCAGTAGTCGGGGAAGCGCTCGACCACGATCCGGTCCTGCGGCACCCGCTCCACGAACTTATACGGACCGGCGCAGACCGGCGCGGTGGCGAACTTGTCGCCGAGCCGCTCGGCGGCCTTGGGCGAGACCATCATGCCGGCCCGGTCGGTGAACTGCGCCAGCAGCGGCGCGAACGGCTGCTTCAGGTTGATCCGGAAGGTCAGGTCGTCGACGACGTCCACCGAGTCGACCGGCGCGATCTCCGAGCGGCGCTGCGAGCCCGGCATCTTCATGTGGCGCTCGATCGAGAACTTGGCCGCCGCGGCGTCGAGCTTCTCGCCGTCGTGGAACAGGACACCCGGGCGCAGGTGCATGGTCAGCGCCTTCTCGTCGGGCGACAGCTCCCAGGAGGTGGCCAGCTGCGGCACCGGCTTCAGATCGGGCCCGATATCCACGAGCTTGTCGCAGAGCGCGGCGAACACCATCCGGCTCGCGAAGGTCCGGGCGAGCGTCGGGTCGAGGGCGTCCGGATCCTCCATCATGCCGTAGCGCAGGGTCTGCGCGGCGGCGGGGCCGGCGAGGACGAACCCGGCGAGGAGACAGGCGGCGAGACGCAACATGAGACCGGTCCGGATGGAGGCGGGAGGAGCGGTGCGGATCGGCCGCGTCCGTTCCAGGGGCGACCGGCAGTGTTGCGCGGCCGTGTGGCATGCACAATCCCAAGGCAGCATCCGTGCCATAGGTTCAAGATGCATCTTGTATTCAGTTGGTGGCGCGATCGCACCGCCGCGGTCGGCGGCCCTCGGAGCGCGGCGTTCGCGCAACCCGCGCCGATCGCCCAGGTGGGACGGAAAGGTTGGTTCCGCGCCGTGCGGCCCGGCATCGGGAACGCGGCCCGCCGGAGATCGGGATCAGGCCAATTTTACGGTTTGCCTGAACAGCCCGGAAAAATCTCGGGCCCCAGAAGGTCACCGATGTCTTCTTCATGATGATACGGGTGCGATGGTTCGGCGGCACATCGTCATGTTGCCTGCTCTGTGCTGGAACCAGCGGCGTCGCGATTTCTACGCCGTGACCGCCGACGTCTCGACCGAGGGCATCCGGTTCCGATCCTCCTCGCTCCTGGCGCCGGGTGAGGATCTCACCTGCAGCATCCGCCATATCGGGACACTCGAGGCCCGCATCGCCCGCGTGGCCGGCCAGGAATTCATCGTCTGTGTCCGGGGCGGGCGCGCGATCCTCACCGATCTCGCCCGGCAGTTCGTGACGCTGGCGCGCGCCCAGGATCTGCAGCCCGAGCCGGTCCGGGCTCACCGGCGAATCGTACCGAGGCAGAAGATCGTCCAGGTCACGACCGCGACGGGCGAGGCCTTCCAGGGCCACGTCCTCAATGTCTCGGCCTCCGGCGTCGCCCTGCTCGTCGACCACGAGCTGGAGATCGGAGCGATGATCCGCGTCGGGCGAAAGACCGCCACGGTGATGCGCCACTTCACCCACGGCGTCGGGGCCGCCTTCTCGGAGCCGTTCGCCCCATCCGCGGTCCACGAGGCGATGTCGCTCTGAGGCCCCGGCTCGCGGCGCCGCCGCGCGGCCGCATCATCGTTCGCCGGCCCCTCGCAGCGGCGGCGGAAGGGCGCTACATCTTCGCGGGTCCAGCGAAGGATCCTCGATGAAGCGCCTGCTCTCCTCCCGACCCGCCGCGTCCCTGGCGCTCCTGCCGGCGGCACTCATCCTGCTGCCCCAGGCGGCGCTCGCCCACCCGGGCCACGGCGCCGCGACGGGCGCGGAGGCGGGCTTCCTCCATCCGCTTCTGGGCGCCGACCACGTGCTCGCGATGGTCGCGGTCGGCCTCCTCGCCAGCCTGCGCGGCGGGCGGGCGCTCTGGGCGCTGCCCCTGTCGTTCCTGGCGCTGATGAGCGTGGGGGCGGGCCTGGGCCTGGCCGGCGTGGTGCTGCCGCATGTCGAGATCGCGATCGCGCTGTCCATCGTCGTGTTCGGTCTCGCCGCCGTCGTCGGCCTCCGCGCGCCGGTCGCCCTGCTGGCCGCCCTGGTCGGCGTCTTCGCGGTGTTCCACGGCTACGCCCACGGGGCCGAGATGCCGGAGACCGCCTCCGGCCTCTCCTTCGGCCTCGGTTTCCTCGCGGCCACCGCGCTCCTGCACGCCGCGGGGATCGGCGTCGGCGTCGCGGCGTCGCGGATCGGAGCGACGCGGGCCGCCCCGGCCCTCGGCGTCGGCCTCGCCGCGGCCGGCCTCGCGCTGCTGGCGCTCCCCGCCTGAGCGCCTCACCCGGCCCGCTCCGGAGCCCCGCCCCGGCCGCGGGCGAGGCGCCCCGGCTCAGCATCCGCATCGATCTCGGACCGGGGCACCGCCTCGGTCCCGGCAAGGTGCGGCTTCTCGAGATGATCGCCGAGCACGGCTCCATCGCGGGCGCGGGCCGCGCGCTCGGCATGTCGTACCGCCGGGCGTGGCTGCTGGTGGAGGCGATGAACACCGGCTTCGGCCGGCCCTTGGTCGAGGCGCAGACCGGCGGCCGGGCCGGCGGCGGCGCGCGCCTCTCCGCCCTGGGCGCCGACGTGGTGCGCCGATACCGCGCTGTGGAGGCGGCCGCGGAGGCGGCGGCCGCGCCGTTCCTGAGTCGCCTGGGAGAGGCCGGGGACGCGTAACCGGGCCGGGCGCGGGCGCGAACCCGGGTGCGATGTCACAGGCCCTCGAGGGCTGACGTCACGCGATCCCGCCCCACGTCCCGCCGGTCGCGACGATCCCGGCAGCGAGAAGAGATAATACCCATGGCAAAACTCACGACGCTCGCCCTGATGAGCTTGCTGGCCGTCACCACCGCTGCGCAGGCGGCGCCGAAGGTTGAGCGCCTGCGCGGCACCGTCGAGGCGGTCGCGGGCGGCGGCTTCACGCTGAAGACGATCGACGGCGCGTCGGAAACCGTGGGGCTCGCCCCCGACGCGAAGGTCTCCTGGGTCGTTCCGTCGAGCCTCGACGCGATCAAGGACGGCGTCTTCATCGGCACCGCCACGAAGGGCGAGCCGCCGGTGGCCCTGGAGGTGGTGCTGTTTCCCGAGGCGATGCGCGGCACCGGCGAGGGACACTACGACTGGGACATGATCCCCGACCGCACCGCGGGCGGCGCGCCGGTGAAGAGCGCCATGACCAACGGGACGGTGAAGACGGACATGCGCTCGACCGCGCCGGACGCGCCCCGCGTGAAGAGTGCGATGACCAACGGGACGGTGAAGGCGAGCGGCGGCGGGGCGGAGCGGACCCTCACGGTCGATTACGGCCAGGGCCAGTCCCTGCAGATCCTGGTGCCGCCGCAGGCGCCGGTCGTCAGCTTCGAGCCCGCCAGCGCCTCGGCCGTGACGCCCGGCGCCAAGGTCTTCGTGATCGCCGCGCGCGGGGATGACGGGCGCATCACCGCCCGGCGCGTCGCCGTCGGCAAGGATGGACTGACGCCGCCCATGTGAGTCGGTCCATGGTGAGGCCGCCGCCCGACACATCCACGAGCGGCGGCCTTCCGGTGCCGCCGCGCCGGCGAATCGCCTGAGACGGCGAGAGCCCGCCCGGACCCGGATCGGGTCCGGGCGGGCCGCTGCCCGTCGGAGCGGCAGGTCAGCCGCTCAGGACAGCATTCGTGCACATTCGGCGAACCATTGCCGACTAAAGCACCCCGAGAATGTTGCCAGGCCGCAACATCGCGCTGGAACTGCCGAGGCGGCCGCGAATCCTCGTTGCTCGCAGAAACCCGTTCGCACATGGTGATCGTGCACGGGGGCATCGCCAAGCGAGAGCCCGCAGGAGCCTGCCACTTAAGACGCGGGCCAAACCTACAGAACGTGCGGCTAGACCCGGATAACCGGGCACGTCCGCATCATTGGGTCTCGAAGCTTTGGAGATGTCTATGAAGCTCTTGAAGAGCTCATTGCTCGGGTCTGCTGCTGCGTTCGCGGCGGTGGGTGCTGCTCATGCCGCCGACCTGCCGGTCAAGAAGGCGGTCCCGATCGAGTACGTCCGCGTCTGCGGCGCCTACGGCGCAGGCTTCTTCTACATTCCCGGCACCGACACCTGCCTGCGTCTCTCCGGCCGCGCCCGGTTCGAGGGCGGCTACATGACCAGCTACTCGCGTCAGGGCAGCAACGGCGACACGTCGGGCTACCAGGGCCGGATGCGCATCAACCTCGATGCCCGCACCCAGACCGCCTACGGCACGCTGCGCGCCTTCGTCCGCCTCGATGCCGGCTCACGCACGGGCTACTCCGGCGTCGGCACCTCCGGCACCCAGCAGCGTATCGGCCAGGCCTTCCCGGGCCTCGGCATCGATCAGTTCGGCCGCGCCCAGCAGTTCGTGAACGTCGACAAGGCGTTCATCCAGTTCGCCGGCATGACCGCCGGTCGCGCCTCGTCGTTCTTCGACTTCTACGCCCACGACTTCGAGTTCGCCGGCGCCACGCTCGGCTCCGACATCGCCTCGACCAACCTGCTCGCCTACACGGCCACGCTCGGCAACGGCCTGTCCGCGACGATCTCGGCCGAAGATCCGGTCTTCCGCCGCAGCGTGATCTTCTCGCAGACGAACAACCCGGGCGGCGTGACGGTCAACGCCAACATCGCGAACTTCGCACAGTCCCAGTCGCCGGCCGAGGTGTTCATCGGCTACACCAACGGCGTGCCGACCCGGTACAGCTTCGTCGACGTGATCCAGCGCTCGCGCATGCCCGACTTCGTCGGCGCCCTGCGCCTCGACCAGGCCTGGGGCTCCGCTCAGGTCTCGGCCGCCGTCCACGAGCTGAACGTCGGCAACGTGGCGAACGGCGCCGGCACCGGCACCGGCTCGAACGTCAGCATCCCGCACACCAGCAACTCGTACGGCTGGGCGGTGCAGGGCGGCCTGAAGATCAACACGCCGTTCATCGCGCCGGGCGACGCCCTCTACCTGCAGGGCGCCTACGGCTCCGGTGCGCAGATGTACACCGGCTACTGCGCCTTCAGCGGCTGCTACTCGCAGAACCCGGCCACCATCCAGGGCCAGAAGTTCGCGCAGTACATGAACGACGCGACGCTCAACCCGTTCACGGGGCAGCTGGAGCAGTCCACGAGCTTCACCGCGACGGCCTCGTACCTCCACTACTGGTCGCCGGAGTGGCGCTCGGCCTTCTTCGGGTCGTACGGTGAGATGAGCTACAGCAGCGGTGCCCGTCTTGCCCAAGGCGCGGCCTTCGCGCTCGCCAACCCGACCGGTAACTCCTTCGGCGTGAACGGCGTCGGCGTGCCGGGCACCCGGTTCTTCCAGCTCAGCGAGGCGCTGCGCGACACCTACCAGTTCGTGGCGGGCGGCAGCATCATCTGGTCGCCGGTGAAGGACCTCGATATCGGTGTCGAGGGCTTCTACACCCAGATCGGCGTGAAGAACGGCCGCGTGATCGACCGCGACAAGAGCCCGACGGCCTACGCGAACGTCGCCGGCATCAACAACGGCACCTTCGTGCCGCGGACCACGACGGCGGACAGCGTCTCCACCTTCCGCTTCCGCGTCCAGCGCGACTTCTAAGCCACTCCACCGGCGCCGGGGCTCCGGCCTCCGCGCCGGTCCCCGTGCTTCAGAAACCTCAAGGCTCGGCTTCTGCCGGGCCTTTTTCGTTGTGTCGGGCCGCTCCCGGCCCGTGAGGCGGTCTGCCCGCGGACGAGGTCGCCGACGCGATCCGGCGCGACCGCCGCCGCGCCGTCGTGGTGTCGCGCGGAGCGGTGACCGGGCACGGGTCCGCTGACGGAACCTCCGTTCCCGGGCGGGCACGGTCCGGCGCCCGGTCGGGCGACTCGCTGCGCGTGCCCCGGTCGATGACCTGCCGGTGAGGAGCGCCGGCGCCGCTCCGCGCCGCGCGGGCAGCTGACGCTGCGCGGCCTCGTTCGCCCGGCGCCACTGTCCGAGCATGCTCCGCTTCTATTCAGCCGGAACGGTGCCGCCACGTCGTGCGGCGCACGCCATCCGAGGGATGATCCGGTCTTCAGGCCGACGAGCCGGACAAGCGCGGCACGCGCTTCGAATCGATTGCCGGCGGCCGCAGGTCCGCTGCGGGACGCCGAGCCGGTTTCGACCGCGGCCGCGATGACTCACTGGCCGGATGCGGCCCGCGCGACAGCCCTGACCCGCCTTCCGAACCGGCGCCCATCGATTGGTGGGGATCGCTCGAGAGAGCTTGAAATAACACTATCTGACCTGCGCCTTTTATCTTCAGGTCGGCTGATAAAATCAGTAATGATCGATTTTCTTGGTATTATTGTGGCGCGTTTTGTTGCGATCGTACAACATTATCTTGGCAGATCGGAAAAAATATCGAATCTTTGTTGCGCGCACGACGGCCGATGCACAGTGTATCCCGGCAAATGGGCCACAGAACCGTCGTAGCAAGCTAGAACTACCCAGAAGTCCGTGAGATAATCACAGATTATACTTGGAATTTCCGGTCTTGCTCATCCGTTTGCGAGATTTGAGCTTCAAAATCCGGAGACGTCGATGCCGTTACTGAGATCATCGCTGTTGGGGTCTGCTGCCGCGTTCGCGGCCGTGGGCGCTGCACACGCCGCCGACTTGCCGATCAGGAAGGGTGTGCCGGTCGAGTACGTCCGCGTCTGCGGCGCGTACGGCGCAGGCTTCTTCTACATTCCCGGCACCGATACCTGCCTTCGCATCTCCGGCCGTGCCCGGTTCGAGGGCGGATACATGACAGCGTCGACGCGGCAGGCCGGAACGAACGCCGGTGACAGTGCGGGCTATCAGGGCCGTCTGCGCATCAACCTCGATGCCCGCACGCAGACCGCCTACGGCACGCTGCGCGCCTTCGTTCGCCTCGATGCCGGGTCCCGCACCGGGTACGCGCGCTCGGGGACCCAGGCCCGCATCGGGCAGGCCTACGACGCCACGGGCGTCGACGAGGCCGGGCACGCGCAGCAATTCATGAATGTGGACAAGGCGTTCATCCAGTTCGCCGGCCTCACGGCCGGTCGCGCGTCGTCCTTCTTCGACTTCTACGCCCACGACTTCGAGATCTACGGCGCGACCTCCGGCTCGGATGTCTCCTCCACCAACCTTCTCGCCTACACGGTGACGGCCGGCTACGGCCTGTCGGCGACGCTGTCGGTCGAGGACCCGGTCTTCCGGCGCAGCCCGATCTACGCGCCGGCCGGCACCGCGTCGCCGGCGAGCCCGGTCTTCGTCGGCTACTTCGGAGGTGCCCCGATCGGGGTCGGCAGCATCGACAGCGTTCAGCGCGAGCGGTTGCCCGACGTCGTCGGCGTCCTGCGCGTCGATCAGGGCTGGGGCTCGGCGCAGCTCTCCGCCGCGGTGCATGAGCTGAATGTGGGCAACATCGCGGCGACGCCCGCGGCGGGCGCCAATGTCAGCGTCGCGCACACCAAGAGCGTCGAGGGCTGGGCCGTGCAGGGCGGCCTGAAGATCAACGCACCCTTCGTCGCGCTGGGGGATGCCCTCTATCTCCAGGGCGCCTACGCCGACGGGGCGCAGATGTACACGGGGTACTGCGCCTTCACCGGCTGCTACACGCAGCTCAACAACGGCTTCCATGGCCAGAAGATCTACCAGAGCTTCTCGGACGCGACGGTCAACCCGTTCACCGGCCAGCTGCAGACATCGCAATCCTTCTCGGCGGTCGCGTCGTTCCTGCATTACTGGACGCCGGAATGGCGCTCGGCGGTCTTCGGCTCCTACGGAGAGCAGGATTTCTCCCGCAATGCCCGCCTCGCCCAGGGCGCGCTCTACAACGTCCTGAACTTCAACGGCGCCGCCAATTTCGGCTCCAACGCGGTCGGCGCGCCCGGAACGCGCTTCTACCAGTTGAGCCAAGCTCTGCGCGACACCTACCAGTTCGTCGCCGGCGGCAGCATCATCTGGTCGCCCGTGCGCGATCTCGATATCGGCGTCGAGGCCTTCTACACCCAGATCGGCGTGAAGCACGGACGCGCCATCGACTCCGACAAGAGCCCCACCGCCTACGCCAACGTCGCCGGCATCAACAACGGCACCTTCGTCCCGCGCACCGTGACGCAGGACTCGGTCTCGCAGGTCCGCTTCCGCGTCCAGCGCGACTTCTGATCGACGATCCCGGCGGCGGGGCCTCGGTCCCGTCGCCTGTCCCCGCGCGATGCCGTCATGGCCCGGTCGACGCCGTCATGGCCCGGGCGACGCCGGGCCATCTCCGTGCCCGGTGACCACGACGGAGCCGGGGTCTTAATCCCGGCCGACGGGACAGGTCGCGTCCTTTGTTCCCTGGATCGCGTTGCCGCCCCTTATCCGCGCTGCTACGCCGGAGATCACTCAATCGCCGCCAATCGTGCGGGACTCGACGAATCGCGGTTCAGGCCGCGGTCGCGAGGGCGCGGCGAAACGGCCCGCAAGCGGTCAGAGATCCGGGGGGACGCCATGACCAGCACCGCATCACCGAGCCCGATCCCCTCGCCGGCAGAGGGGCGGGTGGAGAACGGGCGCGCGGCCCGGTTCTGGCCGGACGTTTGGTGGCGCCTGATCGACTTTAAGATCGGCATCATACCGCTCCCGATCTTCGTCATTCTGGCGATCCTCCTCACCGTCCTGGTTCAGGAGGGCGAGATCAAGCCCGACGGGCCGACCATGATCGCCGTGCTGGTGATGGGCGGCTTCACCTGCGCGGAGATCGGCAAGCGGATCCCCATCCTGAAGAACATCGGTGCCGGCGCGATCTTCGCGACCTTCATCCCGTCGGCGCTGGTCTACTACGCGCTGGTGCCGCCGCAGATGGTGAAGGCGATCACCGATTTCACCAAGTTCACCAACTTCCTCTACATCTACATCGCCACGATCATCGTCGGCTCGATCCTCGGCATGGACCGCGAGGTCCTGATCAAGGGCTTCCTCAAGATCTTCGCGCCGCTCGCCCTCGGCTCGGTGGCGGCGGCCCTGGTCGGCACGCTGGTCGGCACACTGCTCGGCCTCGGCCCCTACAAGACGTTCTTCTTCATCGTCGTGCCGATCATGGCCGGCGGCGTCGGGGAGGGAGCGATTCCGCTCTCCATCGGCTACGCGGCGATCCTCGGCCTGCAGCAGGGCGTGGTCTTCGCCCAGGTGCTGCCGCCGGTGATGCTGGGCTCCCTGACCGCGATCATCCTGTCGGGAGCCCTGAACTCCGTCGGCAAGCGCTACCCGCACCTCACCGGCGAGGGCCGTCTCCAGCCCGATTCCGACGGCATCAAGTCGAGCGACGCCCAGGCCAGGGCCGAGGCCGCCAAGGGCCAGATCGACCCCGCGACGATCGGCGCGGCCGGGCTCACGGCGATCACCCTCTACCTGCTCGGTGTCATGGCCCATCACCTCGTCGGCCTGCCGGCGCCGGTGGCGATGCTGTTCCTCGCCGTCCTGGCGAAGCTCGCCAGCGCGGTGTCGCCCCACCTCCAGGCCGGCGGCTTCGTCGTCTACAAGTTCGTGCAGGTCTCGATGACCTACCCGCTGCTCTTCGCCATCGGCGTGGCGCTCACCCCCTGGCACGAGCTGATGGCCGCCTTCACCCTGGTCAATCTGATCACGATCGTGTCGACCGTCGTGACGCTGATGGCCGTCGGCTTCTTCGTCGGCCGCTGGCTCGGGATGTACCCGATCGAGACCGCCATCGTGAACGCCTGCCACAGCGGCCAGGGCGGCACCGGCGACGTGGCGATCCTCACGGCGGCGAACCGCATGGCGCTGATGCCCTTCGCGCAGATCGCCACCCGCATCGGCGGCGCGCTGACCGTGACCGGCACGATCGTCGCCATGAAGTGGATCGGTGCCTGATGGGCACCCGGAAAGGACGTCGTCATGGCCGGTGATCCCGGGGCCGTCGGGGCCACGCTCCAGTCGAGGATCGGCGCGATCCTCCGCTCGACGAGCGGCAACTTCCTGGAGATGTTCGACTTCTTTCTGTTCGGGTTCTACGCCACCTACATCGCGCGGGCGTTCTTCCCCTCGGGCAACGAGACCACCGAGCTGCTCCTGACCTTCGGCACGTTCTGGCTCGGGGCGCTGATGCGGCCGCTCGGGGCGATCGTGCTGGGCGCCTATATCGACCGGATCGGTCGCCGGAAGGGCCTGATCATCACGCTCGCCATCATGGCGAGCGGCACGGTGCTCATCGCCTTCTGCCCGAGCTACGACACGATCGGCGTCGCGGCCCCGCTGATCGTCCTCGCCGGGCGCCTGCTGCAGGGCTTCTCGGCGGGCGTCGAGATCGGCGGCGTCTCGATCTACCTGTTCGAGATCGCCACGCCCGGTCGGCGCGGCTTCTACACGTCGTTCCAGTCGGCGAGCCAGCAGGTGGCGATCATGTTCGCCGCCCTGATCGGCTACGGGCTGAACGCCTTCCTGACCAAGCAGCAGATCGGCGATTTCGGCTGGCGCATCCCGTTCCTGATCGGCTGCCTGATCGTGCCGTTCATCTTCTTCATCCGGCGCTCGCTCCAGGAGACGCAGGACTTCGCCAAGCGGACCCACCATCCGAGCACCCGCGAGATCCTGACCACGGTGGCGGCCAACTGGCGGATCGTCCTGCTCGGCATGATGCTGACCACGATGACGACGGTGACCTTCTACATGATCACCGTCTACACCCCGACCTTCGGCAGGAACGTCCTCAAGCTCACCGAGACCGACAGCCTGATCGTCACGCTGTTCGTGGCGATCACGAACTTCATCTGGCTGCCCGTGGGCGGGGCCCTGTCGGACGCCGTCGGCCGGAAGCCGGTGCTGCTGACGATCTCGACCCTGTCGCTGCTGACGACCTACCCGGCCCTGCACTGGCTCGTGGCCGACCCGACCTTCGGCAAGATGCTCGCCGTCGAGCTGTGGTTCTCGTTCTTCTTCGGCGTCTACAACGGCGCGATGGTGGTCTCGCTCTCCGAGGTGGTGCCGCCGCACGTCCGCGCGAGCGGCTTCTCGCTGGCCTACAGCCTCGCCACCGCGCTGTTCGGCACGGCCACGCCGATGGTCTCGACCTTCCTGATCGAGAAGACCGGCGACCGGGCGGCGCCGAGCTACTGGCTGATGGCGGCGGCCGCCTGCGGCATCGTCGCGACGCTCGCCCTGTTCCGGGGCCGGGCGGGACTGGAGCGCGTGCCCGCCCACGCCTGAGGGCCGGGGCCGCTCAGCTCTCCTGCCAGATCCGGATCCGCGCCTTGAAGGCGGCGCGGATATGGGCCCGGGCGGCGGCCTCGGCGGCATCCCCGTCGTGGACCCGGATCGCCGCCACGATGGCGGCGTGCTCGGCGAGCGACTCCGCGGCGCGATCCGGGGCCGCCAGGGTTGTGGCGCCCGGCAGCAGCACCAGCGACAGCCGCATCGTCTCCAGCGTGCTCTGCAGGAAGCGGTTGCGCGCCGCCCCGTGGATCTGCCGGTGGAACAGCCGGTTGGTCCGGGCCAGCGCGGGCGCGTCCCCGAGCAGCGTCCGGTCCCGGGCGACCATCTCCTCCAGGATCTCGGTCTCGACCGCGCTGGCGTGGATCGCCGCGAGGCGCGCGGCCGTCCCCTCCAGCACCTCGCGCAGGTCGTAGAGCTCGCTCACCTGGCCGTAGTCGAGCTGCGCCACGCTGGCGCCGCGATGCGGCTCGTGGGCGACGAGTCCCTGCGCCTCCAGCCGGCCGAGGGCTTCCCGCACCGGCGTGCGGCTGATCTGGAACCGCTCGGCGAGTTCGGCCTCGCGCAGGCGGCTGCCGGGCGCGAGTTCGCCCTCCTCGATCGCCCGCAGCAGCCGCTCATAGGCGCCGGCGCCGCTGGAGCGCTCCGCTTCGCTGGCCTTCATGTCCGGCTCTCCTCGCTCGGCCATAGCGCGAAACCGAGGGGGCCGAAACGCTTGCCGCCAATTGCATGCAGTCGTATACAATGAGGCTAGAGAGGCCGGTGAGAGGAGGCAGGGATGCAGCGTCCGGACGATGCGCGGTGGGATGTGGTCGTGGTCGGGTCGGGCAACGCCGCCATGAGCGCCGGTCTCGCCGCTCTGGAGCGCGGCGCCTCGGTGCTGATGATCGAGAAGGCCGAGCGGGACCTCGCCGGCGGCAACACCGCCTACACGGCCGGCGCCATGCGCTTCGTCTACGCGGGCAACGACGACCTGATTCCGCTGCTGGTCGATCCCGAGGATCCGCGCCTGCCGCGGACCGATTTCGGCGCCTACACGGCGCAGAAGTTCGAGGAGGACCTGCTCGGCTTCAACGACGGGCGGCCGCTCTCGCGCGAGCAGCGCATCCTGATCGACGAGAGCGGCGCGGCTCTGCGCTGGCTCGCCACGCAGGGGGTGAAGTTCGAGCCGATCTATTCCCGCCAATCCTTCGAGAAGGACGGGCGCTTCGTGTTCTGGGGCGGCCTGACGCTCGCCACGCACGACGAGGGCTTCGGGCTCGCACGGGCCGAGCTGGAGGCCTTCACGAGGGCCGGCGGCGAGATCCGCTACGGCTGCCCGGCCCGGGGTCTGATCGTGGAGGACGGGCGCGTCGTCGGCGTGGAGACGCCGCAGGGGCCGGTCCGGGCGGCGTCCGTGGTGCTGGCCTGCGGCGGCTTCGAGTCGAACGCCGCCCTCCGCACGCGCTTCATCGGCGCGGGCTGGGACAGGGCGCGGGTGCGCGGCACGCCCCACAACCAGGGCGACGGGCTCCAGATGGCCCTGGACCTCGGCGCGAAGGCCCACGGCTTCTACGGCGGCTGCCACGCCACGCCGATGGACCTGCACACCCCCGATTACGGCAACCTCGACCTGCCGCACGGCGAGCGCAAGCACTACCGGAAGATCTGCTACTTCCTGGGTCTGATGCTGAACGCGAACGGCGAGCGCTTCGTCGACGAGGGCAAGAATTTCCGCAACTACACCTACGCCCAGTTCGGCCGCTCGATCATGGAGCAGCCCGGGCACGTGGCGTGGCAGATCTTCGACGCCAAGGTCGATCACCTGCTCTACAGCGAGTACCGGTTCCACGACGCGCACTACGTCGAGGCCGACACGCTGGACGGGCTCCTCGAGCGGCTCGAGGGCATCGACCGGGCGGCGGCGCGGCGGACCATCGCGGCGTTCAACGCCGCCGTGGACGAGAGCGTGCCGTTCGATCCGACCGTGAAGGACGGGCGCGGCACACGGGGGCTCGCCCTGCCGAAGTCGAACTGGGCGCAGAAGATCGAGACCGGGCCGTTCAAGGCCTACCCGGTCACGGGCGGCATCACCTTCACCTACGGCGGCGTCGAGGTCGGCGACGACGGCGGCGTGGAGCGCGCGGACGGCGGCGCGATTCCCGGCCTCTACGCCTGCGGCGAGATGGTCGGCGGCGTCTTCTTCAACGGCTATCCCGGCGGTTCGGGGCTGACCTCCGGCGTCGTGTTCGGCCGCCGCGCCGGCTACGGCGCCGCCGCGAGGGCGAAGGGCTGAGGTCCGCGGCGGAACGCGCCCGGATCCCTGACCTTCGCGGGGGTGGGGGGAGCCGCGCGATCGTTTCCCCAGCGGCCCATCGCCCCCTGTCCGCGGGCCCGGCGGGGGCGTAGAAGCCCCCATGCCCGCCCGACAGGCCGTCTTCACCATCTCCCGCGGCGTTCCGTTCCTGCCGACGCTCGCCGAGGCGCTGCTCTCCGGCCGCCTCGTCGGTCCGGTGGCGGGCGATCCGCTGGCCCTCGCCGCGGTCACGATCTACCTGCCGACCCGCCGCGCGGCCCGGGCCCTCGGCGCGATCCTGGCCGAGAGGGTCGGCCGGGACGCGCCAGGCCGGGCGACGCTGCTCCCGCGGATGATACCCCTCGGCGAGGCCGACGAGGCCGAGCTCGACCTCGCCGCCGAGCCGCTGCTGGAGGAGAACGCCGACCCCCTGAGCATCCCGATGCCGCCGCTGGAGCGTCGTCTGATCCTGGCCCGCCTCGTCCAGGCCTGGGCCAAGACCGTCGACCGGACGCTGCTGCCGCTGGATGCCGAGGTGCCGTTCCTCGTGCCGTCCTCCCCCGCCGACGCCGTCGGGCTCGCCGGCGATCTCGAGCGCCTGATGGACGCGCTCACCGTCGAGGGCCTGCCCTGGTCGGAGATCGGCGCGGCCGTCGAGGCCGAGTATTCCCGCTATTTCGGCCTGACCCTCGACTTCGTGAAGATCGCCGCCGAGAACTGGCCGAAGCTCCTGGCCGAGCGGGGACTCGCCGATCCGGTCGCCCGCGCCCGCGGGCTCGTCCTCGCTGAGGAGCGGCGCCTGTCGCGCAGCGCGACCCAGGACCCGGTGATCGTCGCCGGGTCGCTGGGCTCCGTGCCGGCCACGGCCCGGCTCATCGCCGCCGTGGCCAAGCTGCCCCACGGCGCCGTGGTCCTGCCCGGGCTCGATCTCGACCTCGACGCGGCCGGATGGGACGGCATCGACACCGGCGAGGGCTTCTCCCGCGTGATCGCGCACGGCCACCCGCAGGCGGTGCTGCACCGGCTGCTCGGGCCGGAGAACCTCAACATCGGCCGCGCGGAGGTCGTCGCCCTCGGCGAGCCCGATGCCGGCCAGGCGGCGCGGGCCGCGCTCCTGTCGCAGGCTCTCCGTCCGGCCGACACCACCGATGCGTGGGCCGCCCTCGACCCGGCCGAGCGCGACACCGTCGCCCGCCTGGGCCTCGACGGGCTCGCGCTCGCTGAGGCGGCCGACGAGCGCGAGGAGGCGCTGGTCGCGGCGCTGGCGCTGCGCGAGACCCTCCAGACCCCCGGCGCCACCGCGGCCCTCATCACGCCCGACCGCGGGCTCGCCGGCCGGGTCGCCGTCGAACTGCTGCGCTGGGGCATCGTGGCGGAGGATTCCGCCGGATTGTCCCTCGCCGGAAGCGCCGCCGGGCGGCTCGCCCGGCTCGCGGCGGAACTCGCCGCCGACCTCGCGCGCGATCAGGCCGACGCGATCCCCGCCCGGCTGATCGCACTGCTCTCCCATCCGATGGTCCATCTCGGGCTGCCGCGCCCCGACGTGGTCCGGGGCGCCGCGGCCCTGGAGATCGGGTTGCTGCGCGGCCCGGTCCCGGCCCCGGGCTTCGACGGCCTGCGCAAGGCCCTCGCCGCCGAGCGCGCCGGACCGCCCGAGCACCGGCCCCGGGCCAAGCGCCGCCTGAAGGACGTCGACTGGGAGCTGGCGGCGGACCTGCTGGACCGGCTGGATCTGGTGTTCCGGGATTTCCCGGGCCCGGACGGGGCCGGGGATTGCGACCTCGTCACCACCGCCACGGGGCACCGGGAGGCGTGCGACCGCCTGATCGCCGGACCGGAGGACGCTTCCCCGGCGGAGACGGACGGATCTCTGTCCTGCCTCGACGCGCTGTTCGACGACCTGGAGATGGCCGAACCCGGCCTGATGCCGGGGCGGTTCGACGATTACGCCACCTTCTTCACGTCGCTGGCCCGGGAGCGCAAGGTCGCTTGCTCGGGCGAGGCGCCGCATCCGCGCCTGCGCATCCTCGGGCTGCTGGAGGCGCGCCTGCTCTCGGTGGACCGCGTGGTGCTCGGCGGGCTGGACGAGGGCGTCTGGCCGGTGCGCACGCTGACCGACTCGTTCCTCAACCGGCCGATGCGCGAGCGGGTCGGCCTCAACCCGCCCGAGCGGCGGATCGGTCAGATGGCCCACGACTTCGTGCAGGCGCTCGGCTGCCGCGACGCGGTGATCACCCGGGCGCTGAAGCGCGAGGGCGCGCCGACCGTGCCGTCGCGCCTGATCCAGCGCCTGCGCGCCCTCTCGGGCGATGCCCGCTGGGACGCCGTCCTGCGCGCGGGGCGCCGGCTCACGGGCCTCGCCGCGCGGCTCGACGCGGCGCCGCCGGAGCCGCGGCTGAAGCGCCCCGCGCCGAAGCCGGACCCGGCCCTGTTCCCGCGCTCGCTCAGCGTCACCGAGATCGAGACGCTGGTGCGCGATCCCTACAGCATCTTCGCCCGCCACGTTCTCGGGCTCGATCCCCTCGATCCCCTGGCGGCGGCGCCGGGCGTCGCCACCCGCGGCTCCCTGGTGCACGACGTCTTCGCGGAGTTCGCCGCACGCCACCCGGCGGACCTGCCGCCGGACGCGGCGGAGCGTCTGCTGAACCTCGCGGTGAACGCCTTCGGCGAGATCGAGGCGGAGTACCCGAACCTCTACGCCGAGTGGTGGCCGCGCTACGAGCGCATGGCCTCGGCCTATCTCGATTGGGAGGCGCAGCGCCGGCCCGGCCTGACCCGGGTCTACCCGGAGGTCTCCGGGCGCTGGGTGATCCCGATGGGGCGCGAGACCTTCACGCTGCGCGCCCGGGCCGACCGGATCGAGCTGCGGCCGGACGGCACCGCCTGCATCGTCGACTACAAGACCGGGACGCCGCCCTCGGCGAAGATGATCTTCACCGGGTTCTCGCCGCAGCTCACCCTGGAGGCGGCGATGCTGATGCACGGCGCCTTCGCGGACCTCCCGGCCGCGAAGACGACGCCGGACCTGCTCTACGTCCACGCCTCGGGCGGGCGGAAGCCCTTCGTCCCGATCCCGGTGAAGCCGCCCCGGGGCGAGGAGCGCGGCGTGGAGGCGATCGTGGCCGAGCACGCCGCGCGGCTCAAGGGGCTGGTGGCCCGGTTCATGACCGGCGAGGCGGCCTACACGGCGCGGCCCTACCCGCAATATGCCAGCAAGTACGGCGCCTACGATCACCTGGCCCGGGTGCTCGAATGGTCGCTCGCCGGCGACGAGGGCGGGGAGTAAGCCCACCCCAGCGCTGCGGTGATATCCCGCCCGCACCTCAGGATGTGGGTGCGGGTGGGAGGCGCGTTCCTGGATCTCAGAAGAACGCCTGCAGCCCCGTCTGCGCCCGGCCCAGGATCAGGGCGTGGACGTCGTGGGTGCCCTCGTAGGTGTTCACCGTCTCGAGGTTCTGGGCGTGGCGCATCACGTGGTACTCGCCCATGATGCCGTTGCCGCCGTGCATGTCCCGGGCGGTGCGGGCGATGTCCAGCGCCTTGCCGCAATTGTTGCGCTTGACCAGCGAGATCATCTCCGGGGCCATCCGGCCCTCGTCCATCAGCCGCCCGACCCGGAGCGAGGCCTGGAGGCCCAGCGCGATCTCGGTCTGCATGTCGGCGAGCTTCTTCTGGACGAGCTGCGTCTGCGCCAGGGGCCGGCCGAACTGCTTGCGCTCCAGGGTGTAGCTGCGGGCGCGGTACCAGCAATCCTCGGCGGCGCCCATCGCGCCCCACGAGATGCCGTAGCGCGCCCGGTTGAGGCAGCCGAACGGCCCCTTGAGCCCCGAGACGTTCGGCAAGAGCGCGTCCTCGCCGACCTCGACGCCCTCCATGACGATCTCGCCGGTGGTCGAGGCGCGCAGGGACAGCTTGCCCTTGAGCGTCGGTGCGGACAGGCCCTTCATGCCCTTCTCGAGGACGAAGCCGCGGATCGCGCCCTCGTGCGCGTCGGACTTCGCCCAGACCACGAACACGTCCGCGAAGGGCGCGTTCGAGATCCACATCTTGGCGCCGGAGATCCGGTAGCCGCCGTCGATCTTCTCGGCCTTGGTCTTCATCCCGGCCGGGTCCGAGCCGGCATCGGGCTCGGTCAGGCCGAAGCAGCCGATCCACTCGCCCGAGGCGAGCTTCGGCAGGAACTTCTGCCGCTGCTCCTCCGAGCCGTAGGCGTGGATCGGGTACATGACGAGGGAGGACTGCACGCTCATCATCGAGCGGTAGCCGGAATCCACCGCCTCGACCGCCCGCGCCACCAGCCCGTAGGCCACGTAGGAGGCGCCCGCGCAGCCGTACTCCTCGGGGAGGGTCACGCCGAGGAGACCGAGTTCGCCCATCTTCCGGAACAGGCCGGGATCGGTCTTCTCGGTGGCGTAGGCCTCGACGATCCCCGGGAGAAGCTGCTCCTGCGCGAAGCTCTGGGCGACGTCGCGGATCGCCCGCTCGTCCTCGGTGAGCTGATCCTCCAGCAGGAAGGGATCGTCCCAGACGAAGCGGGCCGAGGCCGGGGCCGACGGTGAGGCGCTGCCCGGAGGGCGCATCGGAGCGTTCATCGAAATTCCTCGCCTGCAGGGAAGCGCGGGTCCTCGCGGCCCGCGCGCTTGGGCCTACCCTAGACCCGCGCGGCGCCCGGTCCAACGCGCGCGGTGACGCCGGGGCGTTGCCGTCACGCCCGGCCGAGGAGCGTGAGCCAGGCCAGCGTGGTGAGCGGCGCCAGGAGGGTCGAGACCAGGACCGAGGCCGCGACCATGCCGGTCTCGGTCCGGTAGCGCGCCGCCAGCAGGTAGGCGTTGATCCCCACCGGCATGGCGGCGAACAGGGTGGCGACGCCCGCGTAGGCGGCCGGCATGGCGAAGACGTGGAAGGCCAGGATCCAGACCGCGAGCGGGTGGAGGAGATTCTTCAGGAGCGCGATCACCAGGGCACCCTTGAGGTCGAACAGCACCCGGTAGCGCTTCAGGCCGGCGCCGAGCGCCACCAGCGCGCAGGTGGAGGCGGTGCCCGCGAAGGCGTCGATCAGCGACCGGGCGATGCCGGCCGGCGCGAGGCCGAGGGCCTTCATGGCCATGCCGATCAGCAGCGCCACGAAGATCGGGTTGCGCAGGAGCACCAGGGCGAGACCGCGGATCCGCGCCAGGACCGGCAGGCCGGAATCGGACTCGATCAGGAAGGTGGCGCTGCCCATCATGAGCGGCAGGTGGACGGCGAGCAGCATGAACAGCGGGAAAGCACCCTCCTCGCCGTAGGCCTGGAGGATCATCGGGACGCCCACGAACACCGTGTTCGACTGGCTCGCCGCGAAGCCGTGGAGGATCGCGCCGCGCCGCTCGATCCCGGCGCGCCGCCGGGCAATCAGCGTGCCGACGAACCACGAGATCGCCGCGCCGCCGAAATACGCGACCCAGTAGGACCACGCGACGGTCCCGCTCATCCCGGGCTTGGTCAGCGTGGCGATGATCAGCGCCGGGACCGCGACGGCGAAGACGTATTCCGACAGCCCGTCGCTGACCTTGTCGGAGAGGAGCCCCGCGAGGGCGGCAGCCCAGCCGATCAGGACGATCCCGAAGATCGGGGCGATGATGGCGAGGGCGTTCACGGGGCCGGCGGGAGAAGGGTCTGGTGCGCGGGGGGCGACTCGGCCCATAGCACGCCGTCGCGCCGCGTCGCGCACCGTCGGGAGCTGTGCTGGCATGTCGGACGAGAGGGGATCGGCGATTCACCGCGCCGCCGCGCAGGGCTACGGTGCCGAGGCGGACACCTACGTGACGGGCCGCCCCGATTATCCGGCGGCCGTGACCGGCTGGCTCGCGGCGGATCTCGGTCTCGGGCCGGGGCGGCGGGTGCTCGACCTGGGCTCGGGCACCGGCAAGTTCCTGCCCACCCTGCGCGCGACCGGAGCCTCCGTCGTCGCGGTGGAGCCCGTCGACGCCATGCGCGCGCGGATCGCGGGCGCGCATCCGGAGGTCGAGGCCCTCGCCGGGACCGCGGAGGCGATCCCGCTGGACGCGGCGAGCCTCGACGCGGTGGTCTGCGCCCAGTCCTTCCACTGGTTCGGCACGGCCGCCGCGCTCACCGAGATCGCCCGGGTGCTGCGTCCCGGCGGCCGGCTCGGGCTGATCTGGAACGTGCGCGACGAGACTGTGCCCTGGGTCGCCGCCCTGTCGCGGATCACCGATCCGCACGAGGGCGGCGCGCCGCGCTACCGCACCGGCGCGTGGCGGGCCCCGTTTCCCGCGCCGGATTTCGGGCCGCTGCGCGAGCGGCGCTGGCGGCACGCGCACAGCGGCACGCCCGAGGCCGTGATCCTCGACCGCACGCTCTCGGTCAGCTTCATCGCGGCGCTTCCCAGCGCCGAGCGCGCCCGCGTCGCCGCGGCGGTGCGGGCCCTCATCGCCGACACGCCCGAACTCGCCGGCCGAGCGACGCTCGACTTCCCCTACGTGACGACGGCCTACAGCAGCGTGCGCGCCTGACGGCGTCGAGGTCGGCCTACTTGTTCTCCAGCACCTTGATCGGATCCGTGCGCTGACTCGCGGGCGGCTCCTTGGTCAGATTGGCGCCGCCCTCCCGCTGCACCTTGACGTCCTGCGGCGCGCCCGGCCCGCCGACGGCGCGGCCGCCCTCGGTGCTCTGCGTCGGCACGGTGCCGGAGGCGAGTTCCAGACAGGTCACCATCTCGACGTAGGATGGGAAGCCGCCCGCCTTGAACTGGTTCTGGCACTGGCGCTTGGCGGCGGGCGTGTAGCTGCTCCAGTGCCGCTCGGCCTCCTTCTTGGCGTCGCGCTCGGAGCGGATGCAGCCGTCGTAATTCGCCTTGTCGCTGATGGTCGTGTTCGTGACCTGGGCCGACTGGCAGGTGCGCTCGACGTCGAGATCGGGCACCGCGTCGGCCCGGGCGGGGGCCGACGCGAGCGCCAGGGTGAGCAGCGCGAAGGTGCCTGGGACCATCGTGCGGAAACGGGTCGTCATGTCGTCAGACTCGCGATCTGTGGCGGTTCGCGCCGCCGGAACTGCCGGCACAACGCGCCAGGAACCCGTTCGGCACCAAGCGCCCGCGACGATCACCCCGCGTGGGCGCCGCGCAGGGCCTGATCGAGATCGCCGTACAGGTCGTCCGTGTCCTCGATGCCGGTGGACAGGCGCAGCAGGTCCGGCGGGCAGGGACTGCCCGGGCCTTCCACCGAGGCGCGGTGCTCGATGAGGCTCTCGACGCCGCCGAGCGAGGTCGCCCGCTTCCAGAGCCGCACCCGCGCCGCCGTGGCGATGGCGCCGGCCTCGCCGCCGGCCACCCGGATCGACAGCATGAAGCCGAACCCGTCCCGCATCTGCCGGCAGGCGACCGCGTGGCCGGGATCGTCCGGGAGACCCGGGTAGAGGACGCGGGTCACGTGGGGGTGTCCGCTCAGGCGCCCGGCGAGGCGCAGGGCGCCCGCCGCCTGCGCGGCTGCCCGGAGATGCAGGGTCCGGAGCGAGCGCATCAGCAGGTAGGCCTCGAAGGGCCCGAGGATGCCGCCGCTGCCGGCGCGGATCCCCCGGATCCGCTCCCAGAACGCGTCGGCCCGCGCGCCCGCCAGCACGCCCGCCACCACGTCGGAATGGCCGTTGAGGATCTTGGTGGCCGAGTGCATCACGATGTCGGCGCCGAGTTCCAGGGGCCGGGTGTGGACCGGCGAGGCGGCCGTGGAATCCACGGCGAGCCGCGCCCCCGCCGCGTGGGCGATCTCGGCCGCAGCGGCGATGTCGGTGACCGTCCAGAGCGGGTTGCCGGGTGTCTCGATCCAGACGAGCTTGGTCCGGCCGGGCTCGATCGCGGCGCGCAGGGCGTCCGGATCGTCCGTGTCCGCGAAGGTCAGTGTGAGGCCGCGCCGGGGCGCCTCCTCGCGCAGCCAGCGCTTCAGCGCCCAGTACATGACCGTGCCGGCGACCACGTGGTCGCCGGGCTCCAGCGCGCCGAACACCGCGGTCGCCGCCGCCATCCCGGAGCCGAACAGCAGCGCGCCGGCGCCGGCGCCCTCCAGCATCGCCAGGACCGACTCCGCCTCACGCACCGTGGCGTTGTCGGGCCGCGCGTAGCTGTAGCCGGAGCTGTAGCCATTGTCGGGATCGCGGATGAAGGTGGTGGCGACGTGGAGCGGCATGACCACCGCCCGCGTCTCAGGCTCGATCCGGCCCATGGCCTGGGCCGCGAGGCTCCGGCGCGTGAAGTCCGGCTCGGCGTCGCTCCGGGTATCCGACCGACCCTGCGGCGCGTAAGGCTGTGACATCTGGCGATTCTCGGCGGATGGAGACGGGCGCGTGCCACGGCGCGTGGCCCCCGGCAAGCCGCGCCACACGCCGCGCCCGGTGGAGACCGACGATCATGACCGCCGCCACACACGTCCCCGGAGGATCGCCACTGCCGCGCTGGCTGCGCCTCGCCGCCGCGATCCTGCCGGTGGCGGCCACCGCGGCCGTCGGCTCGATGGCGACCCAGGCCGAGATCCCGGGCTGGTACGCGAGCCTGAACAAGCCGGCCTTCAACCCGCCGAACTGGGTGTTCCCGGTCGCCTGGACGATCCTCTACACGATGATCGCGGTCTCCCTCTGGCGGCTGCTCGGCGCCATGCCGCGCACCGGGCCGAGCCGCGAGGGCTGGTGGCTCGCCCTCGCGGCGTTCCTGGTGCAGATCGCCCTCAACGCCGCCTGGACCCCGGTCTTCTTCACCGCGCACGCGATCGGCGCCGGGCTAATCGTCGTCGCGATGCTGCTGGTGATGGTGCTCTGGACGATCCGGCTGACCTGGCGCTTCGACCGGCTCGCGGCCTGGCTCCTCGTCCCCTACGCGGCCTGGGTCGCGTTCGCGACGCTCCTCAACGCCGCGATCCTGCGGATGAACTGACCGCCCATCCCGCCGGCGCCCGACCGCGCGCCGGCGCGGCTGTCAGGACACGTGTTCGGGCTTCTCCTCGCCCGCGGGCCTGCCGTCGTCGCGGGCGCGGTGCAGCAGGAAGATCGCGAACACCATCGTGAGGATCAGGCCCGCCAGCACGCCGAGCTCGATCATCGAGGCCTGGAACAGCGCCTGCTTCTCCGGCGACCAGTCCTTGGCGTGCATGATCTCCGACGATTGCAGGGTGATGACCAGCACCCGCCGGATCGAGGCGATCAGCCCGACGATCAGGAACGGCTCGCAGGTCAGCGTCCCCGACCGCATCGAGACCCGCACCGTGTGCAGGATCTCGATCAGCATCAGCAGGAAGAGGAGCCGGTCGATCACCTCCAGGATCTGCTGCGCGCCGCCGAGCGCCCGCATCGCCTCCCAAGTCATGCCGGCGGCCTCGATCAGCGCCACGAGGGCGGTGAGCGCCAACAGGATGCCGAGCGCCGCGTAGATGGCGTGCTCGGTGTGCAGGAAGATCGCGCTGGCGATCTTCGTCAGGCGGCCCTGATCTTCTGAGTGTTCGGACATCATTCCCCCCTGGAATGCGCCGAGACGATCAGCTTCCGAACCGCGCGTCCAGCCCGGCGGCGCGCGGGTTCAATCGATCGGGAACGGGAGTGGCGTTACGTCGCTGCCGGTGGCCGACGCCGATCAGTGGAAGAACGGCAGGGCGTGCGGCGCGAGGTAGCCGAAGCCGAGCAGCGCCGCCCCGGCGAGGCCCAGGAATCCGCCGGCGAAGACCAGCAGGCTGATCCCGGTGATCACCTCGGCCGACGCCAGCACGATGCCGATCTGGAAGGCCGCCGAAGCCAATTCGTAATGGTGGTAGCGCAGCAGCGCGAGGTCGCGCCGGCCCTCAGACGCGCGGGCCTTCTCGGACAGTTCCTTGCGGCCCTCGCCGGTCGACGGCTCGGAATCCCAGCGCGCCAGGGTCTTGGACCACTCGGCGCGCTTGGCGGCGATCGCGTCCTGGTTCGGCCCCGGGGGCACCAGCGCCAGGGCCTCGTCGGCGGTCTTGAGCACCGTCGCGCGGATCGTGCGGGCCTGGAAATAGGCCCACTGGTTCGCGGCCTCGACGTTGGCGCCGATCGAATCCGTCTGGGACGCCTTGCCCAGCGTCTCGCTGAACGCGAGGAACAGCGCCAGCACCGAGATCAGCAGCGCCACGCGCTTGTTCGACCCCTCGATCGCCCCGTGACCACCCGACATCGTCTCGCTCGTCTCCGTTGATTCGGCGGGGCCGAGTCACAGCCCATCGCGGCGCGCGACGCAATGCGCCGCCGGTCGACAGGGGCCCGGATCCGGGTTCCCGCGCGGCGCTCCTCCGGGACAGCGTGCGCGTCCCGCGCTGAACCGCTCTACTCCGCGGCGATCCGTGGCGGCGGGTGCCCGTCGTTGGCCGGATGGGCCGGATCGTAGACGGGGGCATCCTCCGGATCGTCGCGCTCGCCCACGAAGCGGCCGAACAGCCGCGTCAGCAGGCGGGACAGGTCGTCCATCAGCACGAAGATCGCCGGCACAAAGACGAGCGACAGCACCGTCGAGACGATCAGCCCGCCGATCACCGCCACCGCCATGGGCGCGCGGAACTCGCCGCCGATCCCGTAGGCCATCGCGGACGGGACCATGCCGGCCGCCATGGCGATCGTGGTCATGACGATCGGCCGGGCGCGCTTGCGGCCGGCATCGACGATCGCGACGTTCCGGTCGACGCCGGCCCGGATCTGCTCGACGGCGAAATCCACCAGCATGATGGCGTTCTTGGTCACGACGCCCATCAGCATCAGGATGCCGATCACCACCGGCATCGAGATCGGCATGTGGCAGATCAGCAGTGCCAGGATCGCGCCGCCGATGGAGAGCGGCAGCGAGAACAGGATGGTCAGCGGCTGCAGGAAGTTGCCGAACAGCAGGATCAGCACGCCGAACACCATCATCAGGCCGGCGCCCATGGCCAGCGCGAAGCCCTCGAAGACCTCGCCCATCACCTCGGCGTCGCCGGTCTGGCTGATCGTGACCCCGGGCGGCAGGTTCTTGGCGGTCGGCAGGTTCATCACCTGGGCGATCAGCTCGGCCAGCGCGTCGCTGCCCTGCATGTCGCCCTCCAGGGCGACGCGCACGGCGCGGTCGTAGCGGTCGATGCCGGTCGGGCCCTGGCCCAGACTGATGTCGGCCACCGTCGCGAGCGGCACGGCCGTCCCGCCCTTCACCGGCACCTTCAGAGTCGCGAGGTCGGAGAGCCGCCCGCGCACGCTCTCGGGGAGCTGCACGCGGATCGGGATCTGCCGGTCGGTGGCGTTGAACTTGGCGAGGTTCATGCCGATGTCGCCGATCGTCCCGACCCGCACGGTCTCGGCGATGGTGTCGGTGCTGACGCCGAGATCGGCCGCCACGGCGGGCTTCGGCCGGATCCGGACCTCGGTCCGGTCGAGGGGCGCCGTCGACATGACGTTGACGAGGTGCGGGACCTGCTGGGCCTCGCGCTGGAGCTTTGCGGCGACCTCGGCCACCACCGCCTTGTCGGGACCGGCGATGATCAGCGCGAGGTCGCGCTGGCCGCCCTCGCGCAGCGCCCAGAAGCGCAGGTCCGGCTCCTCCCGCAGGATCGCCGCGACCTCGGCGTCGAGCTGCTTCTGGGTCCTGTGGCGGGTGTTCTTCGGGACGAGGTTGATGGTGAGGCTCGCGAGCCGCACCTCCTTCTTCGCCGGAAGCTGGCGGCCGCCGTCCACGAACACGCTCTTCACCTCGGGCAGCGCGCGGATCTTCTCCTCGATGCGGTCCGTGACCCGGACCGTGTCGGCGAGGCGGGCTCCCGGCGGCAGCTCGACCACGAACAGGGTGCGGGCCTGGTCCTCCGCCGGCAGGAAGCCCGCGGGCAGCAGGCCCGTGGAGGCGATCGAGGCGGCGAAGCACGCGATGCCGAGCACCAGCGTGATGAACTTGTGCCGGACCGACCACGCCACCAGGCGGGTGTAGCCGCGCATCACGAGGCCGTCCCGTTCGTGGTCCGGCCCGTGATCGCGCAGGAAGTAGGCCGCGAGCAGCGGCGTGATCAGGCGCGCCACGAGCAGCGACATGAACACCGCCGCCGCGATCGTCAGGCCGAACTGCTTGAAGTACTGGCCGGCGATGCCGCCCATGAACGACACCGGCGAGAAGATCGCGATGATCGTCGCCGTGATGGCGATGACCGCGAGGCCGATCTCGTCCGCGGCCTCCAGGGCGGCGCGGTAGGGCGATTTCCCCATCCGCATGTGCCGGACGATGTTCTCGATCTCGACGATCGCGTCGTCCACCAGGATGCCGGTGACCAGCGTGATCGCCAGGAGGCTGACGGCGTTGAGCGAGAAGCCCAGCGCGCTCATCACCCAGAAGGTCGGCAGCACCGAGAGGGGCAGCGCCACCGCGGCGATCAGGGTCGCGCGCCAGTCCCGCAGGAACAGCAGCACCACCACGACGGCGAGGATGGCGCCCTCGATCAGGCCCATCATGGCGGAGTGGTAGTTGCCGATCGTGTTGTCGACGCTGGTGTCGATCAGGTCGAACCGCACGTTGGGGTTGGCCGCGTGGAGCGCCGCGATCTTCTTGGCGACGCCCACCGACACGTCCGCGTCGCTGGCGCCGTTGGCGCGGGAGATCGCGAAGGCGACCACCGGCTCGCCGTTGAAGCGCGCGAAGGTGCGGGGCTCCTCGGCGGTGTCCGACAGGGTCGCGAGCTCGTCGAGGCGGACCTTGCGGTTGCCCGGCACCACGATGGAAGTCTTGGCCAGTGTCTCGAGGCTCGCCGAGGCGGCGAGCGCCCGGATCGACTGCTCCTGGCCGCCGACCTCGGCGCGGCCGCCCGCCATGTCGGCCGAGGTCAGGCGCAGCTGCCGGTTCACGTCAGCGGCGGTGATGCCGAGCGCGAGCAGGCGGTCGGGCTTCAAGGTGACGCGGATCTCGCGGGCGACGCCGCCGAGCCGCTCGACGCCGCCGACGCCCTTCACGCTCTGCAGGCCGCGGGCGACGACGTCGTCCACGAACCACGACAGGTCCTCGGGCGTCATGGCGGGCGCGGAGGCGCCGTAGACCATGATGGGCAGGCCGGCAATCTCCACGCGCGAGACGATCGGCTCGTCGATCGTCCGCGGCAGGTTCTGCCGGATCTTGGCGATGGCGTCCTTGACGTCGTTGGTCGCCCGATCCTGGTTCACCTCCAGGCGGAACTCGATCGTGGTGGTGGAGATGCCCTCCGTGATCGTCGAGAGGATGTGCTTGACGCCCTTCACGCCGGCGACCGAGTCCTCGACCCACTTGGTGACCTGGGTCTGAAGCTCCGCGGGCGCGGCACCCGACTGGGTGATCGTCACCGACACGATCGGGATGTCGATGTTGGGGAACCGGGTGATCGGCAGCGAGCGGAAGCTCACCAGCCCGAGGATCATCAGGACCAGGAACAGGACCACCGAGGGCAGGGGTTTGCGGATCGCCCAGGCGGAGACGTTGAGGCGCATGGCCGGATCCTTCGACTCGTCCTACCGCGGCGCCGCGTCGGCGATCGGCGTGCCGGTGGCGGCCGGTACGGGGCGCACGCGGTCGCCGTCGCGCAGGAAGCTTCCGGCGCGGGCCACGACGCTCTCGCCGGCCGCGACGCCGGAGCGGAGTTCCGTGAAGCCGTCGGCGGAGAGGCCCGTGGTCACGGGCCGCGCCTCGACGCGCCCGTCCCTCGCCACGAGCACGCTGGCGCGGCCGTCGGCCGCGTAGAGCAGGCTGGAGACCGGGACGGCGATGCCGGTGCGGCGCGCGATCTCCACGCTGCCGCGCGCGAAGGCGCCGATGCGCAGGGCCGGATCATCGCCGAGGCGGATGCGCACCTTGCCGAGCCGCGTCGCCCGGTCGACCTCCGGGTAGACCCGGCGCACCTTGCCGGCGAGGCGGCGACCGTCATCGAGGTCGAGGCTCGCCGGATTGCCGACGTGGATGCGCGCCAGCGACGTCTCGGGCACCTCGCCCTCCAATTCGATCTCGCCCCGGGCGATCAGCCGGAACAGCGGCTCGCCCGCCGCCGTGGCGGTGGCGCCGATCCGGGCGGTGCGGCGGTTGACGATCCCGGCTTCGGGGGCGCGGATGTCGGTGCGGGCGCGCCGCAGGGCGATCTCGGCCCCGGCGGCCCGCGCCGTGGCGAGGTCGGCCTGGGCCGATTGCAGGCCGCCCCTGGCGGCGGCGAGGCGGCCTTCCGCTCCCTGCGCCGCCGAGACGCGCTGTTCCAGCACGGCCGCGGTGGCGTTGCCGGTCTTGGCGAGCGCCTGGGCCCGCTCGAGCGCCTGCTTGGCCTCCAGGTTGGCGGCCTCCGCCTGGACGATCTGGCTCCGGGCCTGGACGATGGCCGCCTCGGCGCGGGCGATCGCCGCCGCGTTCGAGGCCTCCTGGGTGACGATCATCTCCAGCGACAGCTTGGCGAGAACCTGTCCCTTGGTGACGCGGTCACCCTCCTCGACGAGGAGATCGGTGATGCGCAGACCCTCGACCTCGGGGGAGACGAGGATCTCGTCCCGGGGGACCAGTGTGCCGGTGACGACGGCCCGCTCGACGATCTCGCGGCTCTCGGCCGGCACGACCGTGACCGCGGGCGCGATGGCGGCGGCGTCGGGAACGGCGGCGGTCTCGACCGCCCGGGCCGGCGCCGCCGCGAGCATCGCGAGCCCGCACAGGAGACTGAGGCGAGACGCGCGCCAACGGACGGAGTTCACGGCGGGGACCTCGCAGTCGGCGCTGGACGGGTATTGCCTCTCCCTCGCTGGGCAGGTCGGCGTTTTCATGGCGAGCCATCCTGGACGGTGCCGAGCATAGCGCCGTCGCGCGAGGCCGTCGCCGGGCCTCGCGCCGCAGGTCATCGTGGCGGCCGGAGCGCGGCGGTTTAGATCGATCCAGCTGCAACCCGCCACGAATAGCGACGTTAATAGATCGATGGTCTTCTCGGGACCGGGGAGGGATCGATGAGCATTTTCCAGATTAGACAGAAAAAGAGCGGCGCGGTGCTCTGGACTGGCGCGGCTGCCGATGAGCAGACGGCCCTCGACGCCATGGCGCGCGAGGCGGGATATCGCGATTTCTCGTCCCTGCCGGACGCGATCCGCGCCGACGGGATCGAGGCGGCGAAGCTCGACCTGATCTCCTGATCTCGGACTGCGCTACCCGCGCCGGAGCGGATCCCGCTTCGGCGCTGCCGACGTTCGGATCTTCGCTGGCCGACCGATCAGAGGCGCCGCAATAGATCGTCGATCGTCGCGGCGCAGGTCCGGACCGCGTCCGGATCGTGCAGGCCGCCGATAAACGCGGGGTCGAGGGCGAGGCCCGCCGCGATCAGGCCCGGCCACGCCGCGGGCGAGGGCCAGCCGGGATGCACGACCGCGGCCCCGAGCCGGGCCAGCGCCTCGGCCTTCTCGGTCTGCTCGCCATAGGCCCGCTCCTCCGGCAGGCAGAGGAAGCGTTTCCGCTGCGCGGCGGCCAGGGCAACGACGCCGTCGCCGCCGCCGCCCACCAGCAAAGCCGCCCGCGCGACCCGCGCCTCGACGTCGGGGACCCAGCCGTGCAGGTGCAGGTTGTCTGGCACGGGGCCCGAGCCCGAGACCGGTCCCAGGACGTGCCACGGCCGGTCCGGTACCGCCCGCGCCGCCGCGGCGAGCTCCGCGAGGCTGCCGCCCGCGCCGCCCCGGCCGAACACCACCACGATCTCGCGCCCCGATTCGGTCGGGGCCTGCGCCGGCGCGCCGAGGAACCCCGCGTAGAGCGTCTTGGCCCGGACCCAGTCCGGCACGGCCGCGCCGTCGAGCGCGGCGGGGAAGGGGGCGAGCAGCCGCGTTGCGCTGCGGAAGGCTTCCAGATGCGGCCGGTCGGTCCGTGTCCCCGCGAGGCGCACCACCAGGGTCGGCACCGACAGGAGACGCGCCAGGATCGCCACCTCCACCGAGACGTCGACGACCAGGAGGGCCGGGTCGGCCCGCTCCGCCCAGGCGGCGATGCGCGCCATCCGCGCGCGGACCCCCGGATGCTTGAGCGGCGCGTAGTGCAGGGCCTCGGGCCGCTCGATGGCGCCGTCCCGGCCGTCGAAGGCCGCGTCGCCGAGGGGGCGGTCGTCGGGCAGGTCGACGATGTCGAGGCCTGCGGTGTCGAACCCGGCAAGGGTGCCGAGGACGGTGCAGGGCCGGTTCAGGGCGCCCGCGACCGCCCGGGCCCGCTGGAGATGGCCGGCGCCCTGGTGGTGGACGTACCAGCCGATGCCGCGGGTCACGCGGCGTCCCTCAGGGACAGGGCGAGGGCGTCGAGATCGGCGACCGCCAGATCGAGGGCGCATTCCCGCGCGGGCGGGCTGCGCGACTCGAGGATCCGATCGGCCCGCTCCACGAAGGCGATATCGTTCGGACAGGCCCCGACGGCGGCGAGATCCTCCGCGTCGAGCCCGAGCCGCGCGCAGGCCGCGGCGCGGGCCTGGGGGTCGAGGTGGAAGGCCCGGCGCAGGGCCGCGCGGCGCAGGATCAGCGCCTGCCAGTGGGCCGCCTCCGGCAGCAGGTAGGCCTCTCCGTCGAGGACGCGGGTCCGGCGGAGCATCTCGGTGGCCATGCCGCCCGAGACCCGTCCCTGATGGCGGGACGAGACCAGGACCTGCACGTCCGGGCAGTGGCGCAGGCGCGCACCGTTGGCGCGCAGCAGCCCGACGAGGGCGTTGTCCTCGCCGCAGGGCAGCGCCGGCAGTCCGCCCACGGCCCGGTACAGGATCGCGGGAACGGCGAGGCTCGCGCCGGTATGGTCGCCGTGGCGGGGGGCCGGGTCGTAGGGCGGCGGGTCGAGCAGGTCCTCCAGGCGGCGGACGCCGGACCAGTAGCGCTCGATGCGCGCGTGCAGGTCTGCGAGGGCGGGGTCCGGGGTGCCGTCGTCGTCGATCACCAGCCGGCCGCCCACGATGTCCGCGGCCTCCAGCGCGCGGAGATTGGCCGCCACCCACTCGGCCGGCAGGCGGGCATCCGCGTCGGTGGTGAGAAGGATGCCGTCCGGCTCACCGTCGGCCTCCAGCCAGTCGGCACCGGCATCGAGCGCCATGCGCCGGGCCGTGCCGACATGGGCGTCCGCGCCGACGAGGTCGACCGCGATCAGCCGGAGGGTCAGCGTCGCGAGGATGCCCGAGGCCTCGACGTCCCGCACCGCCTGGACGGTCCCGTCCGTGCAATTGTTGGCCAGCACCACGACGCGCAGCGGCGCCCGCGCCGAGACGCCGTTCTGCGCCGCCAGGGAGGCGAGCAGGCGGGGCAGGCGCTCGGCCTCGTTCCGGGCGGGAATGCAGACGACGCAGGGCGGTGGGGCCGGGTGGTCGGCGTCGGTGGTCATGGCAGGTCTCCCGTGGCACCCTCGTGCGCCGCGGAGGTCGAGGGCGGCCCGTCATGCCGCCGGGCTCCGGGCTCGGGTGCGGATTGCGGCGCGCGGATCCGCGCCGTTCAGCCGCGTCCTCCGGCGACGCGCAGGGCCGGCCGCGCCCGCTCGGCGCAGCGCGCGATCACGGCGTCGTAGGCTTCCAGATAGCGCCCGGTCATGGCGGCGGCGTCGTAGAGCGCCTCGGCGCGGTCGCGGCAGGCCCGGCGCGACAGGCCGGCGGCTTCCCGGATCGCCACCGAGAGATCCTGCGGATCGTCCGGGCGCCCGAGGCGGCCGCAGGACGCGTCCAGGATGTCGGGCATGGCGCCGCGGCGGAAGGCTGCCACCGGGGTACCGCAGGCGAGCGCCTCCGCCACGACGAGGCCGAAGGGCTCCTCCCAGCGCGGCGAGACGATCGCCACGCGGGCCCGGCCGAGATGGTGGGCGAGGTCCCGGTGGGAGAGATGACCGAGATGCGTCAGGTCCGGACCGAGGCGCGGGGCGATCTCGGCGGCCCAGTAGCCGGGATTGAGCTTGGGACCCGCGAAGGTGAGCGGCAGCCCGGCGGCCCGGGCCGCGTCGATCGCGAGGTGCAGCCCCTTCTCGGGCACGATCCGGCCCGACCAGAAGGCGAAGGGCGGATCGTCGGCAGCGTGTGAGAACGCGAAGGTCGAGAGGTCCACCCCGTTGTCGACCACCTGGGCGCCGGGCACGAGATGCGCCCATTCCTGCGCCAGGGACGGCGAGACCGCCAGGAAGGCCATGTCGGGATCGGCCTGGACCACGCCGCTGACCAGGGACTCGAAGGGCGGCGTGTGCAGCACGGTCACCCAGGGCAGGCCCAGCCGGGCGCTCTCGCGCAGCGGCAGCGCGTGCAGGGAATTGTTGTGGACGAGATCGAAGCCGCCGGCCGCGACCATCTCCATCATGCGCCGGTAGGCGTCCTCCTCGGTGCGGTCGATCACCTCCTCGCGCTCGGGATCGAGGAGCGCGTCCCCGGTCGGATCGCAGAGCGTCACGGGATCGAGCGCCGGGTCCGACCCGCGGCTGGCGAACAGCGTGACGTCGTGCCCGTGCCGCTTCAGCGCGACGGTCAGGAGGTGCGTGTGCATCTCCAGGCCGCCGGCATAGGGCTGGCCGATCGGGTATTTCAGATGTGCGAGGACAGCGATCTTCACGCGCGCACCGAGTCCGGTTGGGTGGGGATTTCTGCCGCCCGCAGCGGCGTGAAAGGACTTCTTTCCGCGGCGAGGGTGGCGGGGATCATGCCGAATGTTTCTTCAACAAGCGTTGCTTCGACGGGGTCTGAGCGACGACGAACGCGACGCTTGCCGGCTTCGTAAGCGCGGCGGCCTGAACCATTGATGATCGAGATGAGCGGGTGGCCGTTCACGCCGCGGCGCGGCACGCCCCCGGGCGCCCCTGCGTCCGCGGTCGCGGAGCCCGGAGCGGCCTGTTAGGCTGCGGGCCGCGCCGGCCGCGCCGGCCGTGGCGTCGGCAGGGGAGGGGTGTCGATGGGGCTTCCGTTCGGGCTCAGCGTGTTCGCCGTGGGCGTGGCGGCGCTGGTGATCGTCACCCTGGCCGCGGGCGTGAAGATCGTGCCCCAGGGCTACGTCTACACGGTGGAGCGCTTCGGCCGCTACGCCCGCAGCCTCGACGCCGGCCTCGGCCTGATCACGCCCTTCGTCGAGCGCGTCGGCCGCAAGGTCAACGTGATGGAGCAGGTCATCGACGTGCCGAGCCAGCAGGCCTTCACCCGCGACAATGCCGGCGTCACCATCGACGCGGTCGTGTTCTACCAGGTCCTCGACGCCGCGCGCGCATCCTACGAGGTCTCGAGCCTCGACCTCGCCGCCACGACGCTGACCATGACCAATATCCGCACCGTGGTCGGCTCGATGGATCTCGACCAGCTCCTCGCCCACCGCGACGAGATCAACGAGCGCCTGCTCCGGGTGATGGATGCGGCGGCCTCGCCCTGGGGCGTCAAGATCAACCGGATCGAGATCAAGGACATCGTGCTCCCGGCCGATCTCGCCGGGGCGATGGCCCGGCAGATGAAGGCCGAGCGCGAGAAGCGCGCCTCGATCCTGGAGGCGGAAGGGCAGCGCGCCGCCGAGATCCTGCGGGCCGAGGGGCGCAAGCAGTCGGCGATCCTGGAGGCAGAGGGCCGGCGCGAGGCCGCCTTCCGCGACGCGGAGGCGCGGGAGCGCTCCGCCGAGGCCGAGGCGACGGCGACCGGCATGGTCAGCCGGGCGATCGCCGAGGGCGACATCGCGGCGGCGAACTTCCTCGTGGCCGAGAAGTACGTCGACGCCGTGCGGGCGATCGCCACCGCGCCGAACCAGCGGGTCGTGGTGGTGCCGATCGAGGCTGCGGCGCTCGCCGGCACCCTCGGCGGCATCGGCGAACTCACCCGCTCGGTCTTCGGCGACGGCGCCGCCGCGCCCCGGCGCACCGGGACGCCGCCGAACGTCGCTGCGCCGCGGGCCTGACGCCGGTGACGATCGCCTCCCTCGCCGGAACCTTCGAGGCCCTCGGGGCGGCCTGGAGCTGGGTGATCGCCGGCCTCGTGCTGGCCGGTGCCGAGATCCTGCTGCCCGGCGTGTTCCTGATCTGGCTCGGGCTCGCCGCCGTCGCGACCGGCCTCGCGGCGGCGGCGCTCCCCATGCCCTGGCAGGGCCAGACCCTGCTGTTCGCCGGTCTCGCCGTCGCCCTGGTGGCGCTCGCGACGCGCCTCCAGCGGCGCGGCAAGGGTACCGGGCCGGAGCTGAACCGGGCCGACCGGGGCCTGATCGGGCGCGAGGGGGTGCTCGACGAGCCGATCGTGCGGGGCGCGGGCCGGATCCGCTTCGACGACACGCTGTGGCGGGTCGAGGGGCCCGACCTGCCGGCGGGCCGGCGGGTGCGCGTCACCGGGATCGGCGGCACGGTCCTGCGCGTGGAGGCGGCCTGAGGGCCGCGCCTACCCGAACGCCCCGACCTCGTGCTGGATCATCCCCGAGATTTCCCGCACCTGATCGAACATCCGGCGAATCGGCTGGAACAGGTTGGCGTGCTCGGACTCGTAGGTGCCGACGTCGCGCGGGCCGGCCGGCTCGCCGAAATTGAGGCCGAGCGTCGGGTCCGGCGTGACCGGGAAGATCGCGTCGAGGAGCTTCAGGCAGCCGTCGATGTCCAGCCGCAGGAAGCGCTCCAGCAGCTGCTCGCGGGAGATGCCCGCCTGCGGCCGGAAGCCCGGGATGTGCACCGCCAGGAACCAGATCCGGTGGATCAGCGCGAGGCGCAGGGCGTGGAGCAGCGTCAGCCGGGCCGACATGGCGGGCAGGTCCGGGGCGGCCGCGCTCAGGGCGAGCCAGTCCCGGGTCAGGCGTCCGAACAGGTTCCGCAGCGCGGGGGCGAGGTCGAGGCGCTCCAGCGCGCCCGAGATCACCACGAGCTCGTCCCGGCGGAAATCCTTCTGGGTGCGCCGCGCCCGCTCCAGCCACACGGCCGGGTCGAGCGTGTCGATGTAGGCCCGCAGCACGTCGAGGTCGCCGACCGAGGCGGCGTGCTGGACCAGCCGGAAGGCCCGGGAGAAGCGCACCGAATCGCGCCGCATGTCGCGGAACAGGTCCGGGCCGCGCTGGGCGGCCCGTCCGATCCCGTGGAGGGAATTCGCCAGGAAGCCGAGCTGGTGCAGGATCGCGTTGTTGGGGATCGCCCGCATCTGGCGCGGATGGGTGATCCGCGCCGGGCCGCCGTTGTCGGTCTGGCGCGCCACCGGGCGCGACCCGGTCCGGTCGATCAGGCTCGGGCCGAAGGTGCCGAGCAGGGCGGCGTAGCCCGGGTCGTCGACCAGCGCCTCCATGTCCTGGCGGGCGGCGGTGAAGAACTCGAGGGCGAAATCCGGCTCGGCGTAGATCGGATCGACCCTGCCGTCGGAGGCCTTCGGCCGGTCGTTCAAGGCGTAGTCCGGGAACGAATCCTCCTCCGTCACGTCGAGCGCGTAGACGTGCTCGGCGATGCGGGCGACGCTGGCGCGCGCCAGCGCCTCGGTGCCGTACAGCAGGTAGCCGTCGGTGCCCTGGAAGCTCGATTCGAGCCTGACCCGGATGCCGGCCTTTCGGGCCCGGTCCCGCGCATCCTCCGGGGCGAGGTAGGCGAGGCGGTCGCGCAGGGAGGTCGGATGGGCGCCGCGCCCGATCGACTCGCCGTGCGTGTCGAAGATCGCGAGCTCGACGTCGGACAGGCCGTTCTGGACCAGCATCTCGGTGATGCGCAGCCGCAGCCGCTCGATCCAGAAGGTCGCCGCCAGCTGGCCGACGTAGCGGCCCGAATCGGAGTAGCCGAACTGCACGGTGAGCCGGCCGATGCGCTTCAGGTACTGCCGCCAGTGCGGGTTGCGCAGGGCGTCGTCGAGCACCCGGATACCCTGCTCGAGGGCGCTCGCCGTCTCGAACAGCGGCGTGATCTCGAGCTTGTCGGCGATGCCGTAGTGGCGCGCGAGCCAGAGGGCCGCGAGCAGGGTGTAGCCGGTCTCGGTCTCGGCGATGAGGAAGCGCACCGGATGGGTGCCGTCCACGTGCTTGAGGATCTGGGCGATCGTCATCATCAGCCGCGCCGCCGAGGCCCGCTCGGCCGCGAGCGCCCCGAAATCGACGGCCACCGGGCGGACGTCGTTCAGCAGGGTGTGGATCGTCGCGAGGTGCGAGCGGCGCCGGGCCGCGTCGGTGGGCTCGCCCTCCAGGTCGATCACCCGCCGCACCGCGTTGTGGATCTGGCTGGCGTTCAGCCGGAAATGCGGCAGGGCGTTCGACAGGCCGTGCGTCGCGACGCCCGCGCGCAGGATGGCGATCCGGCGCTGGTCGCCCGCGTCGTCGGCGGCCTCGAGGGCCTGGGTCAGCCCGGCGACGAGGGCGCCGGCATCGGTCTGGGCGCGCTCGCGCTCGATGATGAGCGCCAGGGCGAAGCGGTGCACCGCCTCGAGGGAGGGCTGGTCGCCGAGGCGCGGCGCCACGGTGAGCTGGCGGTTCACCGCCGCCAGGGCGTTCTCGGCGAGGGCCCGGACCTCCCGGCAGGCGGGGATCTCCGGCAGGTCGCGCATCACCCGGTCGAACTGCATGCGCTTCGAGATCAGCCGGTAGCGCAGGGTGTCCCACCAGCCGATATCGGTCCGTCCGTCGGTGTCGCAGCCGACCCAGCTGGCGATGGCGAAGGGGCGGGGCGTCAGCTCCGTCCAGCGGTCCGGCCAGCGCGCGCGGGCGGCGTCGAGCAGGGCGCCGTTGAAGGCGTCGAGGGCGAGCCGGCCGTTATTGGCCGCCGCGCAGGCCTGCTCGAACTCGACATCCAGGGTGATCGGCGCGTCCGGCCGCGTCGACAGGGCCGCCGCGCGCGCGATCAGCCCGGCGCGGTCCTTGGCGTCGGGCAGGCTCGCGGCCTCGGCGAGGAGGCCGGCGACGGCCCGGGGCATGCCGAAGGTAGGGTGGGCCGTGAACACCACCGCGAAGGCGGTGCGGTGGATCAGGGCCGCGAAGGTCTCGACGCTGTCCGCCCGGTCGGGGGCCGCCGCCACGAGCCGGGCGGGAATTCCCGCCTGCGGGTCGTCCGGGCCGGCGTCGAGCCCGACATAGGCGCGCAGCCGCTCCGCCCGCGCCGCCAGGGCCGCGGCGCGCAGGCGCACGAACAGCCCGTCCAGGTCGCCGGTCGAGATCTCGTCCCGGTCGAAGCGCCGGGTGATCGCCAAGGTCACCGCCAGGACGGGATTGCGGAACGGATCCTCCCGGGCCTGCTCCCGGGCGGCCTCGATCAGGCCGAGGAGGTGCGCCTCCAGTTCCTCGGGCTCGCGGCTCGGCTCGTGCTGCATCGGTCGGTCCCGGCTCCGGTCTGCCCGCATCTACCCGGTCCGACGGCCCACGCAAGGAGCGTTCCGCGCGCGATCGGGGACACGGCCGCGACGCGGCGGGGAGACATCGAGGCCTGGATGGGGTGGCGGTGGCCCGAACCGCAGGTTAGAGCTGGCCTCCTGATGGAGCGCCTGTTCATCATCCTGGCTATTCTGGTCTTCGCCGTCGCCATCGTCGCGGTCGCCGCGATGGCGGCGCGCGGCCGGCGCGAGCCCCTGCGCATGGGTTCCGAACTCGACATCGAGGACGAGGACCTGCTCATCGGCTCGGTCGGACCGCGCAAGAGCCCGATCGACCGCAGCGCACAGGTGCTCGACCCGCGGGTGCTCGATCTGGAAGCGATTGAATTGGAGCCGATCCGAGCTCTCGACCGGACGCAGCGCAACCAGCCGCTCCGCGGGGATCCGCCGGGAGCCGCGCGATGAGGCTGCGCGCGCGCGGGGTGGCCGGGCTGCTGCTCGCCAGCCCTCTCTGCCTGTCGATGATGCAGAGCGTTCCGGCGGCGCCCGCCGGCAAGCCGGCCGTGCCTGCCCAGGTCGCGCCTGCCCAGTTCGCGCCTGCCCAGGTCGCGCCTGCCCAGGTCGCGCCTGTCCCTGCGGCGCCCGCGGCGGCGCCGGCAACGCCCGGTCAGATCGACCCTCGGGCGGCGAGCTCCACGCCGGCCGCCGGTCCGACTCTCGAGCAGCCCTGCGGCACGCAGGCGGCCCGGTTCGAGAGCGCCAAGGGGTTCAAGATGGTGATCACGCGGGCCGGGCAGGTCCGCACGACGAACCCGCTCAGGCCGCTGACGACCGAGGTGAACGAGGTTCTCCAGGTCGTGATCGCCGGCAAGGTCGCCACCGCCTACGGGCCGGACTTCACGACGCTGCGGCGCGGCGGCGCCGCGTCGGGCGTCGAGGCGATGCTGGGCAGTCCGATCCAGTGGGAGCCGACGCTGCCGACCTTCCCCGATCCGATCGCGATCGTCACCGAGGAGGGGACGCCCCTGGCGCAGCTCACGTTCCGCGCCTGCGAGGCGCCGCCCGCCGTCAAGGCGCCGAAGGTGCCGAAGGCCGAGGCCCGCAAGAAGGCGCCCCGGCACGCGGCGCCGAAGGCCGCCGCGGCCCCGAAGACGCCCCCCGGCTTCTCCATGCCTCAGGGGGCGATCGCCGAGTAGCGGCTACTTCTGCTTGGCGATGACCTTGTCCTTGATGCCGTCGTAGACGTTCTTCGGGATGATCTTCTTGGAGACGAGGTCGTCCTTCCCGCGATACGGCCGCCCCTTGATGATCGCGGCCGCGCGGGCCGCGCCGATGCCGGGCAGGGCGTCGAGCTCCTCGGCGCTGGCGCTGTTGAGGTCGATGAGTGCCCCCTTGGCGGCGTTCGGCGATCCGGCGACCGGTGCGCTCGGCGCCGCGGGCTTCGCGGGGGCCACGGGAGCCGCGGTCGTCGGCGCCTGGGGCGCCTGCGCCAGGGCGGGAGCCGCGACGAGGCTCGACAGGAGGGCGAGGAGGGCGAGGGTCTTGGTGGAGGAGGCCATGGCGTTCTCCCGAGAGGCGCGGCCCGCACCGCGGTGCCGTCGCGTCAGAACTGCGCCGCCCCGATTGAACCCGCGCTTAACGGTTGTGGTCCGGCACCCCTAGTCACGGGCCGGCGCCGGAGCTATAAGCCGGCCCTCATCCGTATCCCGCGGTGTGCGTGGCGATCCTCGATCGAGGAGCCGCCCGCGCGCCGCTTTGTCCGCGGCGTCACGAAGGATCCAGCCATGGCCGTTCCGAAGCGAAAGACCTCCCCCTCCCGCCGCGGCATGCGCCGCTCGGCCGACGCCCTCAAGGCGCCGACCTACGTCGAGGACAAGGATTCCGGCGAGCTGCGCCGCCCGCACCACATCGACCTGAAGACCGGCATGTACCGCGGCCGTCAGGTGCTGAAGGTGAAGTCCGCCGAGGCCTGAGCCTTCGCGAGGGCGGCGCCTCAGGCGAGGCGCCGCGCCGCCTCCGCGTAGCGCGCGGCGGCCATCCGGGTCCGTTCCAGGCGCGACGGCAGCAGCGTCGGATCACCCGCCGTCAGCAATTGCGCGATGAAGCCGGCGCGGGGTCTCCCCGCGGCCGCGCGTTCTGCTGTCCGGGGGGCGGGCGACTCGTCGGACCGGCCCCCGTCGATCAGGGCGAGAGCCTGGACCTCCGTCCGCGCCGCCTCGGGGGATCCGTCCGCGTCCGGGACCGGCGCGCGCCGGGTGGGCCGGACCTGTGTCGGGCCGAGACGGCTGACTGTTCCGATCCGCACCATGCGCACATTCTCCGCACGTTTCCGTGCCCGTGTCGCAAAGGTGGGGCCGACGTTTACGGATCGTCAACCCTTCGACCGGCCGGTCCGGCCGAATTACTTTTTCGCGAGCGCCTCCAGGCGCTGCTGCATCTCCAGCATCTGGCGCTTGAGATCGTCCAGCTCGCCGCCCCCGTATTGCGCGGACTGTGTCGGGGCCGGCGCCGTCGGCTGGGCTCCGGGCGCGGGCGGCGCGAAGCCCGTGAACATCTTCATGGCGTCGCCGAAGAAGTTCATGTTGGTGCGCACCTGCTGCTCGATGGCGTTCTGGAACGCTGCCGGACCGAAGCTCTGGGCGAACTTCTCGCGCAGGCCGTCCTGGTCCTTGGCGAAATTCGCCATCGAGAATTCGAGGAAGCTCGGCACCATCGTGCGCATGCTGTCGCCGTAGAAGCGGATCAGCTGGCGCAGGAACGCCACCGGGAGCAGGTTCTCGGCGCCGGCCTTGTTCTCCTGCTCGAAGATGATCTGCGTGAGGACCGAGCGGGTGATGTCGTCGCCCGTGCGCGCGTCGTAGACGACGAAATCCTCGCCGTTCTGCACCATCGTGGCGAGGTCCTCCAGCGTCACGTAGGTCGAGGTGCCGGTGTGATAGAGGCGCCGGTTGGCGTACTTCTTGATGACGGTCTGGGTGGCCTTGACGGTATCCGCCATCGGGAACGGCCTTTCTGGACTCGGGACCGGGGGGCGTTGCAGACGCGCGGTGCTGTCTGGCGGGGGCTGTCTTCGCGCCCGCAACACGATCCTTAAAGCCTTCCCCGGGCGCAGAAAACAGCAAACTGCAGCTCTTCAACGCAGAATAATGCAGAGTGGTCGGGGCGGCCGCGCCATTTCAGTCTCGCGGTCGCGTCATCGGCGCGTTTGGCGCATCGATGCACAACCTTGACTTCGCCGACCTCAAGCCCTTCATCCCAGAGCCGGCACAGAGCGCGCCCCGGGACGTGGAGGCGCGCCGGCTCGCGAGAGGAGAACGTTCACATGGCAGGCAGCGAAGAGATCGTCATCGTCGGGGCGGCGCGCACGCCGGTCGGCTCGTTCGGCGGCGCCTTCGGGGCGGTGCCGGCCCACGAGCTCGGCGCGACGGCGATCAAGGCCGCCCTGGAGCGGGCCAAGGTCTCGCCCGATGAGGTGGACGAGGTGATCTTCGGGCAGGTCCTCACCGCGGGCGCCGGCCAGAACCCCGCCCGGCAGGCCGCCATCAAGGCCGGCATCCCCGAGAAGGCCACCGCGTGGGGCCTCAACCAGGTCTGCGGCTCGGGTCTGCGCACGGTCGCGATCGGCATGCAGCAGATCGCCAATGGCGACGCCAAGGTCATCGTGGCCGGCGGTCAGGAATCGATGTCCCTGTCGCCCCACGCGCAGTACCTGCGCGGCGGCCAGAAGATGGGCGACGTGAAGCTCGTCGACACCATGATCAAGGACGGGCTCTGGGACGCCTTCAACGGCTACCACATGGGTCAGACCGCCGAGAACGTCGCCCAGGCCTTCCAGCTCACCCGCGAGCAGCAGGACCAGTTCGCGACCCGCTCGCAGAACAAGGCCGAGGCAGCCCGCAAGGAGGGCCGGTTCAAGGACGAGATTGTCCCCGTCACCGTGCCGGGCAAGAAGGGCGACACGGTCGTCGACACCGACGAGTACATCCGCGACGGCGCCACCATCGAGGCGATGGCCAAGCTGAAGCCGGCCTTCACCAAGGACGGCACCGTCACGGCCGCCAACGCCTCGGGCCTCAACGACGGCGCCGCCGCCCTGGTGCTGATGTCGGCCTCGGAGGCCGAGCGCCGCGGCCTGACCCCGCTCGCCCGGATCAAGTCCTGGGCGACCGCCGGCGTCGATCCGAAGGTCATGGGCACCGGCCCGATCCCGGCCTCCCGCAAGGCCCTGGAGAAGGCCGGCTGGAAGCCGTCCGACCTCGACCTGATCGAGGCCAACGAGGCCTTCGCGGCCCAGGCGCTGGCCGTGAACAAGGACATGGGCTGGGACGACGCGAAGGTGAACGTCAACGGCGGCGCCATCGCCATCGGTCACCCGATCGGCGCCTCGGGCGCCCGTGTGCTCGTCACCCTGCTGCACGAGATGAAGCGCCGCGACGCCAAGAAGGGCCTCGCCACGCTCTGCATCGGCGGTGGCATGGGCGTGGCGATGTGCGTCGAGCGGACCTGATCGGTCTGTCACGACAGTATCGGCTCACAACATAGACTTAAGGCCGAAGTCAGAAAAAATCGCGTGCGGACGCCATCCGCACGCGGCATCAAGTGATGCGAACAGGAGGAAACAATGGCTCAAGGACGCGTCGCCCTCGTGACGGGCGGCACCCGCGGCATCGGCGCGGCGATCTCGAAGCGGCTCAAGGTCAAGGGCTACAAGGTCGCCGCCAACTACGCCGGCAACGACGAGGCGGCCAACGCCTTCAAGGCCGAGACCGGCATCCCGGTCTTCAAGTTCGACGTGGGTGATCTCGCGAGCTGCGAGGCCGGCATCAAGGCGATCGAGGCCGAACTCGGCCCGGTGGACATCCTGGTGAACAACGCCGGCATCACCCGGGACGGCGCCTTCCACAAGATGACGTTCGAGAAGTGGCAGGCGGTCATCAAGACCAACCTCGACTCGATGTTCACCTGCACCCGTCCGCTGATCGAGGGCATGCGCAGCCGCAACTTCGGCCGCATCATCATCATCTCGTCGATCAACGGCCAGAAGGGCCAGGCCGGGCAGACCAACTACTCGGCCGCCAAGGCCGGCGTAATCGGTTTCGCCAAGGCCCTGGCGCAGGAGAGCGCCTCGAAGGGCATCACCGTCAACGTGGTGGCGCCGGGCTACATCGCCACCGAGATGGTGATGGCGGTGCCCGAGGACATCCGCAACAAGATCATCTCGACGATCCCGACCGGCCGCCTCGGCGAGTCCGACGAGATCGCCCACGCGGTCGAGTATCTCGCCAGCGACGAGGCCGGCTTCGTGAACGGCTCGACACTGACCATCAACGGCGGCCAGCACTTCGTCTGATCGCCGCGGGCGCGCCGGATCGAACCGGCGCGCCTGCCCTGTGGGCAAGTAGCCCCACCGCGTCGGGCGCGCATCTCTCCGTCCGAAGAGCGTTCCTTCCCACACGCCGCGCGGCCGAGCCCGACGACGGCGCTCCCCGCGCCGGGCCCCGCCTGCCGGCGATCGTCCCGGGCCGCGCCGCTCCGGCCCACGCGCCGCGCGTGCCGCCGGCCGCGGGCCCGCACCATCCGAACCATCAAGCGTGACGAAAGTCCTTCCCCGCGTGCGGAATCGCGCGTCGGGCGGGATAGCGGGCATTGCGGGCAGCGATCGGCGCGCCGGCCCGCGTGTTCTGAGACACGAACAATTCGAGCGGCCTCGTATAGATCTCCTTCCATCGGCTCACGGATGGTCCCGCCGATAGAAATCGAGGTCCCGAGGGTCATGAACAACTGGTTTCACGGTAAATTCGGCGTTCAGTTTATCGGCGCGAGCCAGGATTGTTCTTCCCGCACGACAGAGACGCGTGACGACCGCTCGGCCGTGCGCCGCGGCCGCGCGCTGCCCGCCGCCGCGAAGCTCGGCCTCGCGGCGGCCTGTGCCCTGGGGCTGGCGGCCTGCGTCACGCCGCAGGAGCGCCACGCGCTGGATCAGAACCAGTGCTACGCCTTCGGCTTCGAGCCCGGCACCGACGGCTTCGCCGAGTGCATGATGGGCCTTCACCAGCAGCGCGCCGTCGCCCAGTCCAACAGCAACCTGTACTGGCAGGCTCAGCTCGCCGAGCAGAACCGCCGCCGCGAGGCCCAGCAGGACCTCTACAGGGTGATGAGCCTGCAGCGCACCGGCGACCCGCGCTTCCCCGTCTGCGGCGCCTCCTCGGACGGCGGCATGGATCGCCGGACCATGACTTGGTACGGCCCGAACTGCCGCGCCCGCTGATCCGGATCGAGGGAGGTCCCCATGTCCGACATGACGACGCGCGGCCCGCGCAACCCGAGCCGGATCATCTTCGTGACGGTGGCCCTGTTCGGCAGCACCGTCGGGTTCGCGACCGCCAGCCTGGCCTGGTTCACGCTGGCTGTCCTCGGCTCCGCCGCGCTGACCTGCGCGGGCTACGGCCTGATCCGGCGGCGGCTCGGCTGGAAGCCGCTGAGCGGCGAGTACCTGTCCAACCTCGTCTACGTGCTGATCCCGTACTAGGCGGACACCGCGCACGCCCCGCGGACGCGCCGCGGGGTCCGTCGGCGGGCGGCGCAGGTCCACGAAGGCCTGGCCGCGCCGCGCCCCCATCCCCCATACCGCTCCGCCTCCGAGGCCGCCATGACGCTCGCCCTCATCATCACCGGCTTCCTGATCGTGAACTTCGCGATGGCCGGCTTCTTCTCCCTCGTGGCCCTGTGGGCCGACTGAGCCGCGTCGCTACGGCGCGCCGACGCAGTTGGCGTAGAAGGTCGTGGTCGCGGGCCAGTCGGAGAAGACCCCCAGCACGCCGACCTGTCCGTGCAGGACGTCGAGCAGCCGCAGGATGTCGCCGTCGCCGGTGACCACCGGCTTGATCGACTGGTAATAGTACCCGCCGCCGCCCTTCAGCGGGCCGGAGCGCTCCAGCGACCACGCGATCAGCCCCAGCCCGGCCGCCTTGGCCTCCCGGGCGTAGGTCGAGGGCTCGATCGTCCCGTCCGGCCCCGGCCGGACCAGCATCCACAGCGGCGGCGCCAGGATCTTCACGCCCTTCCGGGCGAGTTCGGCCATGCCGGGCTGCCACGTGGCGGGCTTCTCCGGGTCGAAGCCCTTCGCGGTCTCGTCCCGATCGTCGAGGAAGACCGCCTGACGGCCGAACTCCGGATCCTTCTCCAGCCAGTAGAGGATGTCGCGCAGCTGGAAGCTCTGCGGGTAGACGTCGGAGGCCGGGACGCCGGCCTGCCTGTACTCGTCGATCAGCTGCTGGGCGTACATGTCCTGCGTGTAGGTGCCCTGGAACGGCATCGGGACCTGGGGCGCCTTCAGCTCGGGGGTGAACTTCCGCCCCATCCCCTTCACCAGCGCGATGTACTCCCTGTGCGACATCAGCGTGCCGCTGCCGGCGTAGAGGTCGGTGCGCCAGCGCGGCGTCGCGTTCATGTAGGCCGCCACCGTGGTGGCGTCCGGGTCGGACGCGTCCATCTTCCCGTTCAGCGACTTGAACTCGTCCAGCGTCAGGTCGCTGGTGCAGCACTTGGCCGAGGCCTTCCGCCCGGTGGCCGGATCGGCCGGCGTGAAGCCCTGCGTGCACTTCGCCGCGAGGTCGGGTCGGGCCAGGATATCGGTGGTCGTGTGCAGGTCGCACTGGCTGTGGCGGCAGACGAGCTGGCGGTCCCTGGTGAAGGCCACGTCGCACTCGATGATCCCGGCACCCATCCGGTACGCGGCGAGCAGGCCCTCCCGTGTGTGTTCGGGGAACATCAGCGGCGCGCCGCGGTGCGAGATCGAGAAGGTCCGGGGCGTGTAGGTCCGGTCGACGCCGCAGGCGGCGAGCCTGTCCTTGAGCGGCCCGGGCTTCAGCTGGTCGACGAGGTAGAAGGGCCGGGGACCGAGCTGGGCGGCCTCGCCGGCGAGCGCGGGGCCCGCCCCCAGAAGCAGCCCCAGCCCCAACATCATCGCACGCATCGCGAACCTCCCGTTTCAGGCCGCCGGTAGAGGGGGACGGTGACAGGGGCGTGACCCTCGACCTCGCCGACTCGGGCGGCCGCATGGTAGCGGACGCCGATGACCGCGCCTGCAGGAATCCCGTCCCGACCGACGCCCCGTTCCGCCGCGACGATCGCGGGCGTCGGCGCGATCGCGCTTTGGTCGCTGCTCGCCCTCTTCACCGCCGCCTCGGGCGCGATGCCGCCCTTCCAGCTCGCCGCCACGACCTTCCTGATCGGCGCGGTCTGCGGATGCGTTGCCTGGATCGCCCGGCCCGCCCGCGCCCGCGCGCTGATCCAGCCCTGGCCGGTCTGGATCCTCGGGGTCGGCGGCCTGTTCGGCTACCACGCCCTCTATTTCAGCGCCCTGCGCCTCGCGCCACCGGCCGAGGCCGGGCTGATCAGCTACCTGTGGCCCCTGCTCATCGTCCTGTTCTCGGCGCGCCTGCCCGAGGCCGGCGGGCTGCGCCCGGGTCATCTGATCGGTGCGCTCCTCGGCCTCGCCGGGATCGCGGTGCTGTTCGCCGGCCGGGGCGATCTCGGCTTCGCCGCGGGAGCCCTGCCGGGCTACGCCGTCGCCCTGGCGGCGGCGTTCGTCTGGGCCGGTTACTCGGTCCTTTCGGCCCGCGTCGGGCAGGTCCCGACCGACGCCGTCGCGGGCTTCTGCCTGGTCACCGCGGCGCTGAGCCTCGCCTGCCACCTGGCTTTCGAGACGACGATCTGGCCCGCCGACGCCGCGCAGTGGGGCGCCGTGCTGCTGCTCGGACTGGGGCCGGTCGGCGCCGCCTTCTACCTCTGGGATATCGGCTGCAAGCACGGCGACGTCCGGCTGCTCGGCGTCATCGCCTACGCCGCGCCGGTCCTCTCGACGCTGATCCTGGTGGTGACCGGCTATGCCAGCCCCGGACCGGGCCTCGCGCTCGCCTGCCTGCTGATCGTGGCCGGCGCGCTGACGGCGGTGCGCGCCTCGCGGGCGTCGCCGAAGCCGGTCTAGCCCCGCGGCGTCGGCCGCCAGTCGGGCGGCGCCATCTCGAAGCCGGCGAAGTCGAACCCCGGCGAGACCGTGCAGCCGACGAGGGTCCAGGCGCCCAGGCTGGTGGCGGTCTGCCAGTGGCCGGCCGGCACGACGCATTGCGGGCGCTGCCCGGCGGCGAGGTCCGGCCCGAGATGCTGCGCCGCCGCGTCGTGACCGTTCGGGCTGGTGGTGATCACAAGCGGCGCGCCGGCATGCCAGTGCCAGATCTCCGCGGCGTCGACCCGGTGCCACGCGGAGACCTCGCCGAGATCGAGCAGGAAGTAGATCGCTGTGCCGACCGAGCGCCCGTCGACGGTGCGGGGATCGCGGAACGTCTCGCGATAATGGCCGCCCTCGGGATGGGGCTTCAACCCCAGGGTCGCGATCACCTCGGCTGCCGTCATGTCCAGCTCCCTGTCGGTCCCGGCCGCGCGAATCGTCCGCGGCTTGCCGGCACTTGGCACCGATGCTACCGGCCGAAAACCCCGCAAGGTCCGAGAACGATGCCGAGCCCGACCGTCCGTCTTCACCGCGGCGACCTGCCCGCCAGCTACGACGCGGGCCGGGCGGTGGCCATCGACACCGAGACGCTCGGGCTCAACCCGCATCGGGACCGCCTCTGCGTGGTGCAGCTCTCCACCGGCGACGGCACCGCCGACGTGGTCCAGATCCCGCAAGCCGGGCCGGAGCCGGTCGTGCTCAAGCGGGTCCTGGCCGATCCCGGCATCCTGAAGATCTTCCACTTCGCGCGGTTCGACGTGGCGGTCCTGTACAGGGCCCTCGGCGTGATGCCGAGCCCGGTCTACTGCACCAAGATCGCCTCGAAGCTCGCGCGCACCTACACGGACCGCCACGGGCTGAAGGACGTGGTCCGCGAGCTGGTCGGCGTCGACCTGTCGAAGCAGCAGCAATCCTCGGACTGGGGCGCCGAGACCCTGTCGCAGGCCCAGCTCGACTACGCGGCCTCGGATGTCCTCCACCTCCACGCGGCCCGGGAGCGGCTCGACGCCATGCTGGCCCGGGAAGGCCGCACCGATCTCGCGGCCGCCTGTTTCGGCTTCCTGCCGACGCGGGCGCGCCTCGACCTCGACGGCTGGCCCGAGACCGACATCTTCGCGCACACCTGAGAGTCGCGAGGATCCCGCACACTTCCTGTGCGGGGTGAGACTTTCCTGTCACCGCACCGCGATGTGTCGCTGGTAGGTTGTGGCTGCCTGGGCTTGCGAGCCCCGGCCAGGCCCTCCTCGCCGGTCACCCACCCGATCAGGCCGGCGAGGAGGGTCCGTCGCCGTCAGGTCAGGCTCCGCGGGCCCGACGGCGTCGTGATCCGGGCGGTCCAGCGCGGGCCCGGGCCCACCACGACCCGCGGCGGGTCGACGAGGCCGAGCGCGGCGTGAAGCCCCGCGACGGCGTCGGGATCCGGGTGCGTCAGGACGAGCGCCTCCAGATTGGCGCCGAGATCCGGCATCGTCGCGGCGGGGTTGCCGCGCGGCCCCCAATCCATCGCGCAGGGCGCGGCGCCGTCCGCCGGCCACGCCCCGCCCGGGGGTACCGCGAAGCGCCAGGACAGGTCGCCGCGGGTCATCGTCGCCGCCGCGCCGAGGAGCGCGCCGTGGGCGGCGAGAACGCCGTCGAGATCGTCCGCGCGGGCGACGAAGCCGCGCAGCCGCCGGCCCGCATCCCAGTCCGCCCGCACCCGTGCGGCGTCGCCGAGGCCGAACCAGCGGGCGCCCGACGGCGGCGGCGCCTCGGGATCGACGGCGATCACCTCCAGGAACAGGGCGTCGCCGAGGCGCAGGAGGTGGTTGCGCGTGCCCATCTCGCGGTGGCGGCCGCCCTCCGGCATGGCGAGGCCGAGGCAGTTCCGGACATGCGCCACGCCCTCCGCGAGATCGGGCGCGACGACGACGAGGTGGTCGAGGGTGAGCATCGGGCGGGCTCCGCGTGACCGCCGGCGTCGGCGCGGTCGCCGGACCTTCCCCCGGGCCGCGCGGGTCCCGAGCCGGCCTTCGCGCTGACGGGCGCATCGGGATCGGGCGGGGATGGATAACGCCGGAGTGGCCGCAAGAAGAAGGCCGGAGCCCCCTGCGAGAGGCCCCGGCCCGGGAGAGGGTGCCGGGCCGGGCGTCGCGCCCGGCCCCTGTCACATCACAGCGAGTAGTACTGCACGAACTCGATCGGGTGCGGGGTCATCTCGTAGCGCAGCACCTCGGTCATCTTCAGCTCGATGAACGAGTCGATCTGGTCGTCCGAGAACACGCCGCCCTCCTTGAGGAAGGCCCGGTCCTTGTCGAGGCTGTTCAGGGCCTCGCGCAGCGAGCCGCACACGGTCGGGATCTTCTTGAGCTCCCGCGGCGGCAGCTCGTACAGGTCCTTGTCCATGGCCGGGCCCGGGTCGATCTTGTTCCGGATACCGTCGAGGCCGGCCATCAGCAGCGCCGAGAAGGCGAGGTAGGGGTTGGCCATCGGGTCGGGGAAGCGGACCTCGACGCGCTTGGCCTTCGGGCTCTTGGTCCACGGGATGCGGCAGGAGGCCGAGCGGTTGCGCGCCGAGTAGGCGAGCAGCACCGGCGCCTCGTAGCCCGGCACGAGCCGCTTGTACGAGTTGGTCGACGGATTGGTGAAGGCGTTGAGCGCCTTGGCGTGCTTGATGATGCCGCCGATGTACCAGAGGCACTCCTGGGACAGGCCGGCATACTTGTCGCCGGCGAAGACCGGCTTGCCGTCCTTCCAGATCGACTGGTGGACGTGCATGCCCGAGCCGTTGTCGCCGTAGACGGGCTTCGGCATGAACGTCGCCGACTTGCCGTAGCTCTGCGCGACGTTGTGGATGCAGTACTTGTAGATCTGCATGTGGTCGGCGAGCAGGGTCAGCGTGTCGAACTTCATGCCGAGCTCGTGCTGGGCCGAAGCCACCTCGTGGTGGTGCTTCTCGACCTTCACGCCCATGGACTGCATGGCCGCGAGCATCTCGCCGCGCATGTCCTGCGCCGAATCCTGCGGCGGCACCGGGAAATAGCCGCCCTTGGTCTGCACCCGGTGGCCGAGGTTGCCGCCCTCATAGTCGGTGAAGCCGTTGGTCGGCAGCTCGGTGGAGTCGAGCTCGAAGCCGGTGCGGTACGGGTCGGCGCCGAACTTGACGTCGTCGAACACGAAGAACTCGGCCTCGGGGCCGACATAGATCGTGTCGCCGATGCCGGTCTGCTGCAGGTAGGCCTCGGCGCGCTTGGCGGTGCCGCGCGGATCGCGGCCGTAGGGCTCGCCGGTCGCCGGCTCGAGCACGTCGCAGACGATCGACATGGTCGCGGCCGAGAAGAACGGGTCCAGCGTGGCGGTCACCGGATCCGGCATCAGCAACATGTCGGACTCGTTGATCGCCTTCCAGCCGGCGATCGAGGAGCCGTCGAACATGGTGCCTTCGTCGAAGATCTCCTCGTCGATGAGCGACACGTCGAACGTGACGTGCTGCCACTTGCCGCGCGGGTCGGTGAACCGGAAGTCCACGTAACGCACGTCGTTGTCCCGGATCGTCTTCAGCACCTCGGCCGCAGTGGTCATCGTGGGCATCCTCCAGGGATCTCTGAACCGTCTCTCGTGGCGCACCCGAACGCGGTCGCTCGCGCCGGCCGGCGGCGCTTGATATCCGGCGCGGGCGTGCCTTGCCACCCGCCGGGGATCGGAATCGGTTGCCGGATAGAGCGATCAGTCTGTTCTCGCGCCCGATCTCGCAAGCGTGATCGGGCCGCACCGTTTCTAGGGCACCGTTGTTCTCCGGCAATGGCCTTCCTGGCACGATCCATGCAAAGGCGGCTGCGGCCGTCTGAGAGGCGGCAAGCCGTTCGCGTTGCCCAGGGTTACCCCGGTCGCGCATCGATACGGACGAGAGAACCGGAATGACCAAATATAAGCTCGAGTACATATGGCTCGACGGGTACACGCCGACCCCGAATCTCCGCGGTAAGACGCAGATCAAGGAATTCGACAGCTTCCCGACCCTCGAGCAGCTCCCGATGTGGGGCTTCGACGGCTCGTCCACCAAGCAGGCCGAGGGCGGCAGCTCCGACTGCATGCTGAAGCCCGTGCGCCACTTCCCCGACCCGGCCCGCAAGAACGGCGTGCTGGTGATGTGCGAAGTGATGATGCCGGACGGCGTGACCCCGCACGAGTCCAACAAGCGCGCCACCATCCTGGACGATGCCGGCGCCTGGTTCGGCTTCGAGCAGGAGTACTTCCTGTACAAGGACGGCCGCCCGCTCGGCTTCCCGGCCTCCGGCTACCCGGCGCCGCAGGGCCCGTACTACACCGGCGTCGGCTACTCGAACGTCGGCGACGTCGCCCGCAAGATCGTCGAGGAGCACCTCGACCTCTGCCTCGATGCCGGCATCAACCACGAGGGCATCAACGCCGAGGTGGCCAAGGGCCAGTGGGAATTCCAGATCTTCGGCAAGGGCTCCAAGAAGGCCGCCGACGAGATGTGGATGGCCCGCTACCTCCTGCAGCGCCTCTGCGAGAAGTACGGCATCGACGTCGAGTACCACTGCAAGCCGCTCGGCGACACCGACTGGAACGGGTCGGGCATGCACTGCAACTTCTCGACCGCGTTCATGCGCGAGCACGGCGGCAAGGCCTATTTCGAGAAGCTCATGGAGGCATTCAAGAACGCCCGCGAGGAGCACATCGCCGTCTACGGTCCGGACAACCACATGCGCCTGACCGGCAAGCACGAGACCGCCTCGATCCACGAGTTCTCGTACGGCGTGGCCGACCGCGGCGCCTCGATCCGCGTGCCGCACTCCTTCGTCAACAACGGCTACAAGGGCTACCTGGAAGACCGCCGTCCGAACTCGCAGGGCGACCCCTACCAGATCGCCTCGCAGGTGCTGAAGACGATCGCTTCCGTGCCGACCGAGGCCGCCGCAGCCGCGTAAGACGCGGGGGGAGGCGCCAAGTCTCCCGACAGAGCTAGCGGAGCCGGGCCCTCGGGTCCGGCTTCGCCGTTTCCGGGGCGATGGACTCCCGGGCTAACGCCCTCATCCCGAGCTGCCTGAGCGCGCCCCAGGCCTCGAACGAGGCCTCAGGGGCCGGACTGCTCGGCAGAGTGCTCCTTCGCGGCCCCCTGGCGCGGGCACCTCGGGATGGGGAGGTTGGGCAGGCGGCCCGGTCGAGCTTGTTCGAGGGTTGCGGGGGGCGGCGCCATCGCGCCCCACGCCTCCGCCTCAGGGACGTCGCGGGCGCTCGTCCTCGCGGATGGCGGCTTCGTGGTACCAGGCGCCCCCGCCGAAGCTCGGCACGGACGCGGGTTTCGCGTTCGGAACCGCCCGGGCGGTCTCGCGCGCGCGTCGGAACGCGGACAGATCGTAGATCTTGGCGGTCTCGCGCGGGTCCGTGGCGGCCATCGCACTTCCTCCTGCATCGGGTTCAAGCGGCCGATCGGGCCGACCGTTCCCGATGATGTGGGGTGCGGAAGACGGCGCTCCAGAGTCGGAAGCGCCGATGCCGGACATTCGCGCAGTGCGAAATCTTGGGCAGGTGTCGTGGAATAACGGGTCGCCGGCGGTCCCGGGACCGCGCGGGGATCTGTCAGATCGCGTCCGTGCCGGTCTCGCCGGTGCGGATGCGGATCGCTTCCTCGATCGTCGAGACGAAGATCTTGCCGTCGCCGATGCGGCCGGTCTGGGCCGACTTGCGGATCGCCTCGACGGCGCCCTCGACCAGAGCGTCGGACAGGACGATCTCCAGCTTCACCTTGGGCAGGAAGTCGACCACGTACTCGGCGCCCCGGTAGAGCTCCGTGTGGCCCTTCTGACGGCCGAACCCCTTCGCCTCGATGACGGTGATGCCCTGGAGACCGACCTCCTGGAGCGCCTCCTTCACTTCGTCGAGCTTGAAAGGCTTGATGATCGCTTCGATCTTCTTCATGCCGCTCGGGCCTGCGCTGCGGTGCCTGGCATTTCTAACATCCTCGTGACGCCTTCGCCATGCCGTTTTCGCGGCGTGTCCGACCTTAGTGCCTATTTGCTGTGCGTTTCACGCACATCCTTAGGGCGCTTCGCCGGAATCTGGCGCGGTTTTGGTCAGGTCTGATCGGTGCACGGGCACACTCGGAGGCGGACATGCGCTTGCTGACGGTCGCGGCAATGAGGCGGGTCGATGCGGCGGCAATCGACGGCGGCGTCCCGGGCCTGACCCTGATGGAGGCGGCCGGGGCCGCCGTGGCCACCCGCGCCCGGGCCCGCCTGCCGGCGGGCGGCCGGGTCGTCGTCCTGTGCGGGCCGGGCAACAACGGCGGCGACGGCTTCGTGGCCGCGCGCCTGCTGGCCGAAGCCGGCTACGCCGTCGACCTCCTCTGCCTCGGCGCGGTGTCGGCGCTGACAGGCGACGCCGCGCTGGCGGCCGAGGCCTGGACGGGGCCGGTGCGCGCGGCCGAGGGCGGCGCGCTGCCGTCCTGCGACCTCGTGATCGACGCCCTGTTCGGGGCCGGCCTGTCGCGCGACCTCGACGGTGCCGCCCGCGCCCTCGTCGAGACGGTGAACCGCGCCGGGGTGCCGGTGCTCGCGGTCGATGTGCCGAGCGGGGTCGACGGCGACACCGGCGCGGTGCGCGGCGCCGCCATCCGGGCGGTGGAGACCGTGACCTTCGTGACCTTCAAGCCGGGACACCTGCTCCAGCCCGGGCGGAGCCTCTGCGGCCAGCTCAGCCTCGCCGATATCGGGACCGGCCTGGCGGCGCTGGAGGCCGGCCTGGCCGCCTGCGCGCCCCTTGACCGGAACGGGCCCGCCCTGTGGGGCCGGGACTTCCCGCACCTCACCGGCGCGAGCCACAAGTACACCCGCGGCCACGCCCTGGTCCTGTCCGGGCCCGCCACCAAGACCGGCGCCGCCCGGCTCGCCGCCCGCGGTGCCCTGCGGGTCGGCGCCGGGCTCGTCACCGTCGCGTCCCCGGTCGCCGCGCTGGCTGAGAACGCCGCCCACCTCACGGCGATCATGCTGCGGCCCTGCGAGAGCGCCGACGACCTCGACGACCTGCTCACCGACGAGCGGCTGAACGTGATCCTGGCCGGACCCGGGCTCGGCACCGGCGAGCCGACCCGGGAGCGCGTTGCCGTGGCGGCGGCGGCCGGGCGCGGCCTCGTCCTCGACGCCGACGCGCTGACGAGCTTCGCCGGGAAGGCGCCCCTGCTCGCCGCCCATCTCGCCGACGGCGATGCGCGGGCCGTGCTGACACCGCATGCCGGCGAGTTCGCGCGGCTCTTCGACGGGACGGACGCGGTGGTGGAGGGGGCCGACAAGGTGGCGCGGGCCCGCGCGGCGGCCGCGCTCACCGGCGCCGTGGTGGTCTTCAAGGGGGCCGATACGGTGATCGCGGCCCCCGACGGCCGTGCGGCCATCAACGACCACGGCAGCCCCTATCTCGGGACGGCCGGGTCCGGGGACGTCCTCGGGGGCCTGATCGCCGGCCTGCTGGCGCAGGGCATGGAGCCCTTCGCGGCCGCCGCGGCCGGCGTCTGGCTCCACGGGGATGCCGGCCTGCGCCACGGGCCGGGCCTGATTGCCGAGGATATCCCCGAGCTGATGCCGGCGGTGCTGCGCGACCTCGTCGCGTCGACCGGCGGCTGACCGCTCAGGTGACCTCGAACATCGTCCAGAGGCCGGTGTCGAACCGCTCCAGCACCGTGGCGCTGATCAGCCAGCGCCCCGGATTGTCCGCCAGGAACCCGATCCGGGCTGTGCGGCCCTCCAGCAGCTGAAAGGTGTCGAGCCAGTAGGGCTCCCAGCCGTCGTCCAGGGGATGGAGCAGGCGGAAGCAGTGGCCGTGCAGGTGCAGGGCCTGCGGGAAGGCGGTCTCGTTGCGCAGGGCCAGCACCACCACCTGGCCGCGCTTCACCGAGAAGATCGGCGCGAGGCCGGCGGCGCCGCTCGCGCCGTTCACCGACCAGATCTTCTGCGGGTCGCCCGTGTAGACGGGGTCGGGCGCGGGGGCGTCCTTGGCCCCGTCCTTACCCTTCGGCACGAAGGCGCCGCCGGTGATCACCACGTCGCGGCGCAGGGCGTTCTGGAGCTTGATCTCGGCCGGCAGGCGCTTGTTCTCGCCGATCGGCCCGATCGGGGGCCGCTTCTCGGTGATCCTGGCACCCTTGGTGACGACGCTCGCCAGGACCAGGCCCTTGCCGATCAGCGCGTGGATCTCGCAGGTGGCGCCTTCCTCCTCCGGCAGGTCGACGAGCAGGTCGTAGCGGGTGCCGGGCGGGAAGGGGAGGGTGGCCCGCAGGGGCTCGAACGTGTCGGTGGGCTGGCCGTCGACCGCCGCCACGTAGACCTTCACGCCCTCGAACTTGATGCGTGTCGCCCGGGCGTTGCAGGCATTGCCGAGGCGCAGGCGGATACGGGACCCCGGCCGGGCCTCGAAGGCGCCCGGCACCGGCTTGCCGTTGACGGTCACGAGGTTGCCGAGGCGGCCGTGCGCGGCGGCGAGCGCCGTCTGCCCGAACGGCATCAGGGTGCCGTCGTCCTGGAGCCGCCAGTCCTGCAGCACGACGCTGACGTCGGCGTCGACCGCGGGCGGGTTCGTCTCCTCGACGACCAGCATGCCCGCGAGCCCGCGGCCCGACGGCTCGCTCGCCCCGCCGACGACCAGGGGCCGGATCAGGTAGGAGCCGGCATCCGGCGGCGTGAAAGTGTAGAGGAAGTCGCCGCCCGGCGGGATCGGCGCCTGGGTCACCCCGCCGACGCCGTCCATGGCGTTGACGTTGCGCACCCCGTGCCAGTGCAGCGACAGCGCCCTGTCGGTCCGGTTCTCCACCTTGAGGCGTACCGCCTGCCCGAGCTTCTCGCGGATGACGGGCGGCAGGGCCTTGCCGTCGAAGCACCAGACCGGCGTCTCTGGCGCCGGTTCCGGCCTGAACCGCGTCCTGCCGGGCGCCGCCGGCAGGGCCGCCGGCGCCGCCGCGGGCTCCGGCTGCGCGGAGGACGGCGCCGGCGCCCCTGGCGCGGCGGCCGGCGCTTGGGCCCGCGCGGCCTCCGGCGCGAGCCCGAAGGCCGCCGCGGCGGCGAGCAGGGTCCGGCGCGACGGCGTGCCGGCACGCGAATCGGTCGGCGGCACGGTGCGGGATGGCGGCATGGGATCTCGGCTGCGGCTCGCGGTGGGCCCGCTCCTTAGCGGCGCGCGGGCTGCCGCGCCACAGGGGCAAGTTTTTTGCTGCGGGCCCGCCGGCCCATGCTATAGGGCGCGCTTCCGGCGGTCGGCGATGCGCCGGATGTCGGCGCGCGCGGGCGTGGCGGAACTGGTAGACGCGCTGGATTTAGGTTCCAGTGTCGCAAGACGTGGGGGTTCGAGCCCCTCCGCCCGCACCAGGACCTCTGCTGAGGTTGCGGTCCCCTCGGGACCCTCCGCCCCGTACCCGACATCTCGGCATCCCGGTCCGCGCGAGCACGACGCCGGCCCGGCCGGCGACCCCAGGTTTCTTTGAAGAGCGACGACGACGATGCAGGTGACCGAGATCAACGCCCAGGGGCTGAAGCGCGAGTTTCAGGTTCTGCTGGCCGCCCAGGAACTCGAGGAGCGCCTGACCAACGAGCTGTCCGGCATGAAGGACAAGGTGCAGCTCAAGGGCTTCCGTCCCGGTAAGGTGCCGGTCGCGCACCTGCGCAAGGTCTACGGCCGCTCCGTGATGGCCGAGGTGGTGCAGAACGCCGTCAACGAGGCGAACCGCCAGATCGTCACCGATAACGGCCTCAAGCTCGCCCTGGAGCCGCAGGTCGAGTTCCCGACCGACCAGGCCGAGGTCGAGAAGGCGCTGGACGCCAAGGGCGACCTCGCCTTCAAGGTCGCCCTCGAGGTGATGCCGAGCTTCGAGCTCGCCGACCTCTCCGACGTCAGCCTGACCAAGCTCGTCGCCAAGCCGTCGGACGCGGAGGTCGACGAGGCCCTCGACCGCATGGCCGGCCAGAGCCGCCCGTTCACCGAGCGCGAGGAGGGCGCCGAGGCCCAGAGCGGCGACCGCGTCACGATCGACTTCGTCGGCCGCATCGACGGCGAGGAGTTCCAGGGCGGCAAGGGCGAGGGCATCGACCTCGAGCTGGGCTCCGGCTCGTTCATCCCGGGCTTCGAGGATCAGCTCGTCGGCGCCAAGGTCGGCGACAAGCGCCTCGTGAAGGTCACCTTCCCCGAGTCGTACGGGGCCGAGCACCTCGCCGGCAAGGACGCCGAGTTCGACGTGACCGTCACGAAGATCCAGGCGGCGGGCGAAGCCAAGATCGACGACGAGTTCGCCAAGTCGATGGGCATGGAGTCGCTGGAGAAGCTCCGCGAGGCCGTGTCCGAGGCGATCGGCCGGGACTTCGAGGCCGCCTCGCGCCGCCGGCTCAAGAAGGAGCTCCTCGACGCGCTGGACGGCAAGTACGCCTTCGAGCTGCCCCCGTCGCTGGTGGCGCAGGAATTCGCCGCGGTGTGGGCGCAGGTCGAGCAGGACCTCAAGACCCGCGGCAAGACCTTCGAGGACGAGGACACCACCGAGGAGAAGGCCCAGGCCGAGTACCGGAAGATCGCGGAACGGCGCGTCCGTCTCGGTCTCGTGCTTGCGCAGGTCGGCGAGAGCGCCGATATCAAGGTCTCGGACGAGGAGGTGAACCAGGCCCTCATCGCCCGGGTCCGGCAGTTCCCGGGCCAGGAGCAGCAGGTCTGGGACTTCTACCGGAAGAATGCGCAGGCGCTCGCGGAACTCCGCGCGCCCCTGTTCGAGGAGAAGGTCGTCGACCACGTCCTCGGGCAGGTCAAGCTCGTCGAGGAGCCCGTCTCGAAAGAGGCGCTTTTCGCCGACGAAGATGACGACGACACGACCGGCGGGAAGCCGGCAGACAAGGCCGAGGCCAAGGACGAGTCCAAGACCGAAGCCAAGGCCGACTGAGTCCCGCTCTGTCCCAGGACGGCGGGCAAGGGTTAGGCGATGGTTAAGCATCGCCGGTGTTCGCTGACATGCCCGGGGCTGCCCTGATTCGCGGCAGCCCCGGGCCTCACTCCGGGGCAGGACGAGATGAGAGATCCGATCGACGTCTACAACAACGCGCTCGTGCCGATGGTCGTCGAGCAGTCGAGCCGCGGCGAGCGCGCCTTCGACATCTACTCCCGCCTGCTCCGCGAGCGCATCATCTTCCTCACCGGCCCCGTGGAGGATTACGGCGCGTCGCTGATCGTGGCGCAGCTGCTGTTCCTCGAGGCGGAGAACCCGAAGAAGGAGATCTCCTTCTACATCAACTCCCCCGGCGGCGTGGTCACCTCCGGCCTGTCGATCTACGACACGATGCAGTTCATCCGCTGCCCGGTGACGACCCTCTGCGTCGGCCAGGCCGCCTCGATGGGCTCCCTGCTGCTCACAGCCGGCGAGCCGGGCCACCGCTTCGCCCTGCCGAACGCCCGGATCATGGTCCACCAGCCGTCCGGCGGCTTCCAGGGCCAGGCGACCGACATCCTGATCCACGCCCGCGAGATCGAGGCGCTGAAGCGGCGCCTGAACGAGATCTACGTGAAGCACACCGGGCGCGACTACGACACGATCCACACGGCGCTGGAGCGCGACAACTTCATGACCGCCGACGCGGCCAAGGAGTTCGGGCTCATCGACGAGGTGATCGAGAAGCGTCCCGAGCCGGCGGCCGCCTGACCGCCCCGCGTCGCCTGACCGCCGCGGCGCGGCCTTGATCCCGCCGCGGCAGCGTGTTTGCATCGAGGTTCGGGCCCTTCGGTCAAAGGCGCGCAGCACACTGTTTCTTTAAACGGGCCCCCTACATTCATGCGATGCGCGTCCGCCCCTTGCCGGCTGCGGACGCGAGGAATCGGAGACCGATATGAGCAAGACTGGCGGCAACGACTCGAAGAGCACGCTGTATTGCTCGTTCTGCGGCAAGAGCCAGCACGAGGTCCGCAAGCTGATCGCCGGCCCCACGGTGTTCATCTGCGACGAGTGCGTCGAGCTGTGCATGGACATCATCCGCGAGGAGTCGAAATCCTCGCTGGTGAAGAGCCGCGACGGCGTGCCGACCCCCAAGGAGATCCGCCGCGTCCTCGACGACTACGTCATCGGCCAGGACTTCGCCAAGAAGGTCCTCTCGGTCGCGGTGCACAACCACTACAAGCGGCTCGCCCACGCGACGAAGCACAACGACGTCGAGCTGGCCAAGTCCAACATCATGCTGATCGGGCCGACCGGCTCGGGCAAGACCCTGCTCGCGCAGACGCTCGCCCGCATCCTGGACGTGCCGTTCACCATGGCGGACGCCACGACGCTGACCGAGGCCGGCTACGTCGGTGAGGACGTCGAGAACATCATCCTCAAGCTGCTCCAGGCCTCGGACTACAACGTCGAGCGGGCGCAGCGCGGCATCGTCTACATCGACGAGATCGACAAGATCTCCCGCAAGTCCGACAACCCGTCGATCACCCGCGACGTGTCGGGCGAAGGCGTGCAGCAGGCGCTCCTGAAGATCATGGAGGGTACGGTCGCCTCCGTCCCGCCCCAGGGCGGACGGAAGCACCCGCAGCAGGAATTCCTGCAGGTCGACACGACCAACATCCTGTTCATCTGCGGCGGCGCCTTCGCGGGGCTGGAGCGGATCATCTCCCAGCGCGGCAAGGGTACCTCGATCGGCTTCGGCGCGACCGTCCAGGCCCCGGACGACCGCCGCACCGGCGAGATCTTCCGCTCGGTCGAGCCGGAGGACCTGCTGAAGTTCGGCCTCATCCCCGAGTTCGTCGGCCGCCTGCCGGTCCTGGCGACGCTGGAGGACCTCGACGAGGCCGCGCTGAAGAAGATCCTGCAGGAGCCGAAGAACGCCCTGGTGAAGCAGTACCAGCGGCTGTTCGAGATGGAGAACGTCGACCTGACCTTCCAGGACGAGGCCCTGTCGCTCGTCGCCCGCAAGGCGATCGAGCGGAAGACCGGCGCCCGCGGCCTGCGCTCCATCCTGGAGACGATCCTGCTGGACACGATGTACGACCTGCCGGGCCTCGAGTCCGTGGAGCAGGTGGTCATCGGCCCGGAGGTGGTCGAGGGCAAGTCGCGCCCCCTCTACATCCACGGCGACCGCAACAAGGACGCGCCCGCCAGCGTCAGCGCGTAGGCGCTCGGTAGGGTTGCATGAGGCGCCCGGCTCTGGCCGGGCGCGCTGCGGGGGCCGCCTTGAAAACGCTCCCCCCCGCAGCCACCTCAGGCTCAGCGCGGTGGCCGCACGCTCCTTCGAGGTCCGGTCCGCGTCGCCAGCCGCAAAGTTAGCGAAATCCGACCCTCGCGGCCCGGTCGGCACCTGGCTGTAGGCGCGCTCCGTGCATGGGGGCGCCGAACCCGGCGTCCCTGAGAGGAAGTCAGCATGTCACAGTCGAAATCGCGCCAGCCGGTGGTCCCGGGTTCGACGGGCTCCTACGCCGTCCTCCCCCTGCGCGACATCGTCGTCTTCCCGCACATGATCGTGCCCCTGTTCGTGGGCCGCGAGAAGTCGATCCGCGCCCTCGAGGAGGCCGTCCGCACCGACCGCCACATCCTGCTCGCCACCCAGATCAACGCGGGCGACGACGACCCGGCGACCGACGCGATCTACAAGATCGGTACCCTCGCCTCGGTGCTCCAGCTGCTGAAGCTGCCCGACGGCACCGTGAAGGTGCTGGTCGAGGGCGTCGGCCGCGCGAAGGTCGTGGACTTCACCCGCTCGGACGAGTTCTACGAGGCGACCGCCGAGGCGCTCCACGACGAGCTCGGCGACCGCGTCGAGGCCGAGGCGCTCGCGCGCTCCGTGCTCTCGGAGTTCGAGAACTACGTCAAGCTCAACAAGAAGATCTCCCCCGAGGTCGTCTCCGCCGTGACGCAGATCGACGAGCCGTCGAAGCTCGCCGACACGATCGGCTCGCACCTGCTCGTCAAGATCTCCGACAAGCAGGGCATCTTGGAGACCCCCACGGTGGCGCAGCGCCTCGAGCGCGTGCTGTCGCTGATGGAGAGCGAGATCTCCGTGCTCCAGGTGGAGAAGCGCATCCGGACCCGCGTCAAGCGGCAGATGGAGAAGACCCAGCGCGAGTACTACCTGAACGAGCAGATGAAGGCGATCCAGAAGGAGCTGGGCGACTCCGAGGATGGCCGCGACGAGCTGGCCGAGCTGGAAGAGAAGATCGAGAAGACCAAGCTCTCCAAGGAGGCCCGAGACAAGGCCACCGCCGAGCTGAAGAAGCTGCGGCAGATGTCGCCGATGTCGGCCGAGGCGACCGTCGTGCGCAACTACCTCGACTGGATGCTCGGCATCCCGTGGGGCAAGCGCTCGAAGATCAAGAAGGACCTGCTCGGCGCCCAGGCGCTGCTCGACGAGGACCATTTCGGCCTCGACAAGGTCAAGGAGCGGATCGTCGAGTACCTCGCCGTGCAGCAGCGGGCGAACAAGCTCACCGGCCCGATCCTGTGCCTCGTCGGTCCCCCCGGCGTCGGCAAGACCTCGCTCGGCAAGTCCATCGCCAAGGCGACGGGTCGCGAGTTCGTCCGGATGTCGCTCGGCGGCGTGCGCGATGAGGCCGAGATCCGCGGTCACCGCCGGACCTATATCGGTTCGATGCCCGGCAAGATCGTGCAGTCGATGCGCAAGGCCAAAACCTCGAACCCGCTCATCCTGCTCGACGAGATCGACAAGATGGGCATGGACTTCCGCGGCGATCCGTCGGCGGCGCTCCTCGAGGTTCTCGACCCTGAGCAGAACAGCACCTTCAACGACCACTACCTGGAGGTGGATTACGACCTCTCGAACGTGATGTTCGTGACCACGGCCAACACCCTCAACATCCCGGGCCCGCTCATGGACCGGATGGAGGTGATCCGCATCGCCGGTTACACCGAGGAGGAGAAGGTCGAGATCGCGCGCAAGCACCTGATCCCGAACGCCCTGAAGAAGCATGGCCTCGGGACGCACGAGTGGTCGATCGATGCCGACGGGCTGATGATGCTGGTCCGCCGCTACACGCGGGAAGCCGGCGTCCGCAACCTGGAGCGCGAGCTGTCCAACCTGATCCGCAAGGCGGTGAAGGAGATCCTGATCACCAAGACCAAGTCGGTCGCGGTGACCCCGGAGACCCTTCCGGTCTTCCTCGGCCCGCCGAAGTTCCGCTACGGCGAGATCGACGCGGACGATCAGGTCGGTGTGGTGACGGGTCTGGCCTGGACCGAGGTCGGCGGCGAGCTGCTGACGATCGAGGGCGTCATGATGCCCGGCAAGGGCAAGATGACGGTCACCGGCAACCTGAAGGACGTGATGAAGGAGTCGATCTCGGCGGCGGCGAGCTACGTCCGCTCCCGGGCGATCGATTTCGGGATCGAGCCGCCGCTCTTCGATCGGCGCGACATCCACGTCCACGTTCCGGAGGGGGCGACCCCGAAGGACGGTCCGTCGGCCGGCATCGCCATGGCCACCGCGATCATCTCGACGCTGACCGGGATCCCGGTCCGCCGAGACGTCGCGATGACCGGCGAGGTGACGCTCCGCGGCCGGGTCCTGCCGATCGGCGGCCTGAAGGAGAAGCTGCTCGCCGCGCTCCGCGGCGGCATCAAGACGGTGCTGATCCCCGAGGAGAACGCCAAGGACATCGCCGAGGTGCCCGACAGCGTGAAGAACGGCCTGGAGATCATCCCGGTCTCGCGGATGGATCAGGTGCTGGAGAAGGCGCTGGTCCGCCAGCCCGAGGCGATCGAGTGGGAGGAGCCCCTGCCGGTGGCCAAGCCCGCCCGCACCGAAGAGGACGGCGCGGCCTTCGTGGCCCACTGAGCGTCCTGACTGAGTGAGACGAGCCCCCGGCGCCCTGAGCCCCGGGGGCTTTTTCGTGCGCGGATCCAGGCACGGAGGACCGGATGCGTATCCTGCTGATCAACCCGAACACCAGCGCGCACGTCACCGACCTCGTCGCCGATCATGTCCGCCGGCAGCTCGGCGGCCGGGCGGAGCTGCGCGCCGTCACCGGCCGTTTCGGCGCGCGCTACATCGCGAGCCGGGCCGCAGCGGCGATCGCCGGCCACGCGGCCCTCGATGCCCTCGCGGAGCACGGGGGCGCGTGCGACGCGGTCTACCTGGCCTGCTTCGGCGATCCGGGTCTTCTCGCGCTGCGCGAGCTGTCGCGGGTGCCGGTGATCGGCATGGCGGAGGCGGCCTGCCACGAGGCCGCCGCGGCCGGCCGCTTCGGCATCGTCACCGGTGGGGCGGCCTGGGAGGGGATGCTGCGGGAATTCGTGGCGGCACTCGGGCTGTCCGACGCCCTCGCGGCGCTCCGTACAGTGGCTCCGAGCGGCGGCGCCATCGCCCGGGATCCCGACGCGGCCCTGGCGATCCTGGCCGAGGCCTGCCGTGCCTGCGCGGCGTCCGGCGCGGAGACGGTCATCCTGGGCGGTGCCGGTCTGGCGGGGCTCGCGGCGCGGATCGCCCCGCAGGTTCCCGTTCCGGTGATCTGCTCGGTCGAGGCCGGGACCCGCGCGGTTCTCGCTTCGGGCGCGTCCGCGTCGATTCGATCCAGGCCCGATCCCGTGGAGAGCGTCGGCCTCGGACCGGCCCTGGCGGCGCGGCTCATCGATCCCTGACGCGGATCCGGGGCGCGGACCCTTGCACCGGACCAGCGCCATGCCGTAACGGTCGCCGGCCGGGCGGTTAGCTCAGTTGGTAGAGCGTCTCCTTTACACGGAGAGGGTCGGGGGTTCGAGTCCCTCACCGCCCACCAGCGCTCCGGCGCCGCGCACCGTCGACGGTAAGGGTAACCGGCTACCGGTAGCCGCCGTTCGGCAGTCGGCCGTGATACGGCGTGTTGCGGCAATGGCCCCACGGTCCGCGCCAGTAGCCGGGCGGGCAGCCGTTCCCCGCCCGCACTTGGTACCAGCCGCCGGGCAGCGGCCCGACATAGGGCGTGCGGCGGCAGTGGCCCCAGGGTCCGCGCCAAGCTCCCGGCCCGCATCCTCCCGCCACCAGGGTGATCGGCGCCGCGAGGCCCGGATCGGCCGGGAGCGGCATCGCCTGCGCGCCCGTCACGCACATTGACCCCGGCAACGCCGACACGATCGCGACCGCAGCAGCTTTCATTAAAATATTCATGATCTCTCTCCGAGCAACCGATGCGTATTTATCGTCGTCATCGCGCATTGAACGCGTAAAGATGCCTGTGAGACGCATTAAATATTGGACATGAAAGGAAACAGTTTCGGGAATGCCATCAATGCGATGCACCGGCGTGAGGAAGCCGCGCGGCCGACCGCGGCGCCCGCCCGGTACGAGCAAGACGTGCCGCCGGAAATCTCAACTGGAGGTGGTGGGCGGCAAAGATGAAGACAAATGCATGAGACTGGAATGGGCAGTCATACCTAGGAATAGGTACTGTAGGCATCGGACTAAACGCGGGCATCCTCGCGGGATCATCTCGAAGCGGAGGGTGCGATGCGAGCAACGATTCCGGATCGCCTGGGTCTCGGCGTCCCCGATGCCGGGAACGGCCTCTCCGCCCGCGTGGCCGTGGCGCGGTCGCGGCTCGTCCGCTGGATCGCGGGCAGCCGGGCGGCCGGGCGCGTCCCGACCCGGCTCCTGACCGAGGACGAGATCGCCGCGTTCCGGCGCGACGGCTTCGTCACCGTCCCGGCGATCACCACCGCGGAGGAGCTCGACACGCTGCGCGGCGCCTACGACCGCCTGTTCGAGGAGGCGCGCGGCTGGAAGGACGGGAGCCTGTTCGACCTCGTCGACATCGACCGCGGCGCCGGCGAGGCGCGCTCCCCGCAACTTCTCAATCCGTCCCGCTTCGAGCCGCTTCTCCGGGACATCCTGTTCCGGGCCAACGCCTTGGCCATGTCGCGCCAGCTCCTGGGAAGCCGCGCGGCCCTCGTCTTCGAGCACGCGATCCGCAAGCCGCCGAAGATCGGTGCGGCGACCGCGTGGCATCAGGACGAGGCCTTCTACGCCGCCTACACGAATTACCGGGCGATCACGGTCTGGATGCCCCTGCAGGACGTGTCGCCGGAGAACGGCTGCATGCTCTACGTCCCGGGGAGCCACAGGGGGCCGCTCCTCACCCATCGCAGCATCGGCGGCGACCCGCGGATCCACGGCCTCGAGGCCCTGGGGGTTCCGGTGGAGCGCGCGGTCCCCTGTCCGCTGCCGGCGGGCGGCGCCACCTTCCACGATTGCCGGACCCTGCACTGCGCCGGGCCGAATCTCAGTGCCGGACCGCGGCGCGCCTACGCCCTCGGCTTCGGGGTCCGCGCGCCGGAGCATACCCTCCGGCACGAGCATCCCTGGAACGCCGAGAAGCGCACGCTGCGACAGGAGCGCGAGCGGCAGGCCCGCGGCGGGCTCGCCCGGCTGAAGGCGGGCGCCAAGCAGCAGATCAAGGCGCTCATCCGCTGAGTTGTGGCCCCCGCGCGGGGGCCGTCAGGCGGCCGCGTGCACCGCCAGCGCCGCGCGGACGACCGCGTCGGTCTGAAGGTGATGCAGCATGTGGCCGGCCCCCGCCAGGCGCTCGAACCGCGCCCCGGGGATCAGGCCGGCCGCGCGCCGGCCGTGCAGGTCGGTGTTCACCACCAGGTCGGCGCTGCCGCCCAGGATGCGGGTGGGCCGGCGCAGAAACGGGTAGTTGAGGACGCTGCGCGTGAGACCCGGCCAGAGCCAGCCCGCATCCTCGCCCTCGGCGGTGATCTGCGCGGGGCGGCCCGCGAGGGCGAAGGGGAAGTCCCGGGCGAAGCGCGGCGGCATCGCCTCCGGGAAGAACATCGCGTTCCACAGGAGCGGCAGCAGCGCCCGGTCGCTGCTGGCGCCCAGGAGCGCCGACAGGGCGTCGCCGCCGAACGGCAGCGCCCGCGGCCCGAACAGCACCTGCTCCAGCCGCGGCTCGGGGAAGCAGATCGGCGCGAGGGCGACGATGCCGGCCACCTCGTCCGGATGGAGCATGCCGTAGGCGAGGGCGACGGCGGCCCCGAAGGAGTGGCCCAGGATGACCGGGCGCTCCAGGCCGAGGCGCCGCACGGCCTCCCGGATGGAGGCCGCCTGATCCCAGATGTCGGCCGCGCCGCCGCGCGGCCGCCGGCTGAAACCGTGGCCCGGGCGGTCGACGGCCAGCACGCGGAAATGCGCGGCCAGCGCCGGCACGGGGCCGAGCCAGACGTCCTCCAGGCACATCAGCGTGCCGTGGATCGCCACGAGATCCGGCCCGGCGCCGGTCTCCGCGTAGGCGATCGTCCGGTCTTCGGCCAGGGACACGATTCGGCGCGGCACGATCCGGGGATCGGCCTCGGCGCCGGTCCCGCTCCCGGCCTCCCGTGCCGCCCGGGCGGGGCCGGGCAGGGTCTCCATCGCGCCTCCCCCTACAGGCGCCGTCGGCGTCCGGACGAGGTGCCGAGCACCGCGAAGGCCGTGGCCGCGCCGACGCCCAGCAGACCGGCCGCGGCCGCGAGGGGGTGCAGGGTCGCGCGGGTATAGGCGCTGGTCCGCATGACCGGGACGGGCGGGTCGCCCCGCGTCTCCCCCGCCGCGACCGGCGCGTGCAGCGCGCCGTCCGGGTTGCGCGGCGCGCTCCCGCGCTTCTGCAGGGCGATGATCGCCGGGGTGAGATAGTCGTAGGCGCCGGGGGCGAATTCCTTGCCGGCCACGAAGGCCTTGCCGGCGCCGCCCACGAAGATGTCGCGCTGCGGGTGCACGGCCGCGTGCAGGATGGCGTTCGCCACCTCCTCCGGCGGGTAGATCGGCGGCGGCAGGCTCGGCTCGCGGTCCATGTAGTTGCGGGCCCGCTGGGGCAGGGGCGTGTCGATCGAGGCCGGCTTGATCAGCGTCACCGAGATCGGCGCGTTCTCGTCCATCAGCTCCATGCGCAGGGCGTCGGTGAAGCCCTTCACGGCGTGTTTCGAGGCCGCGTACATGCCCTGGAACGGGAAGGCGAGGTCGGAGGCGATACTGCCGACGTTGATGAGGGCGCCGCCGTGCTGGCGCAGGTGCTCGGTCGCCACGAGGGAACCGTAGACGGTTCCCCAGAAATTCGTCTGGATCAGGCGCTCGTGGTCGGCATCGCTGATCTCGCGCAGCCGGCCGTAGATCGAGCCGCCGGCCACGTTCACCCAGGTGTCGAAGCCGCCGAAGGTCGCCTCGGCCCGGTCGGCCACGGCCTGCACGTCGGACCGCCGGCCGACATCGGCGACGACGTCGATCGCCTTGCCGCCGACGCCCTCGATCTCGGCCCGGATGCGCGCCAGGGCGTCGCCGCTGCGCGCCGCCAGCACCACCCGGGCGCCGCGCTCGGCCGCCATCCGGGCCGTGGCGAGGCCGATACCCGACGAGGCGCCGGTGATCACGATGACCTGCTCGCGGAGCGGCTTGTGCTTCATGCGATATCCCCGACGCTGCGGCGCGGCCGCACGGGAGCGGCCACACGCTAGGCTATCGATCGGGGCGGCCGCATGTTCCGGGCGCACCCGCGGGTGATCGGGTCGCAGGCTGGCCGCCCGGGCACTCAGCGTCCGTAGATGTCCTCGACGCGGATGATGTCGTCCTCGCCGGTGTAGGAGCCGACCTGGACCTCGATCAGCTCCAGCGGGATCTTGCCCGGGTTGGCCAGCCGGTGCATCGACCCGATCGGCAGGTAGACCGCCTCGTTCTCGTGGACCAGCACCACCCGCTCGTCGATCGTCACCTCGGCGGTGCCGCGCACCACCACCCAGTGCTCCGCCCGGTGGTAGTGCTTCTGCAGCGACAGCCGCCCGCCCGGCACAACCTGGATCCGCTTCACCTGGAAGCGCTCGCCGATGTCGATCCGCTGGTACCAGCCCCAGGGCCGGTACATCCGCAGATGCGCGTCCGCCTCCGGCTCCCCGCGGGCCCGCAGCGCGCCGACCAGCTCCTTCACTTGGCCCGAATGCGCCTTGGAGGCCACCAGCACCGCGTCGGGGGTCGAGACCACCACCACGTCCTCCAGGCCCACCACCGCGGTCAGGCCCTCGCCCTGGCTGTGCACGAGGCTGTTCTTCGTGCCGATCAGCGACACCCGGCCGCGCACGGCGTTGCCGGCCTCGTCGTGGTCCAGCACCTGCCAGACCGCGTCCCAGGTGCCGACATCCGACCACGCGAACGACACCGGCAGCACGCCGGCCCGGGCGGTCCGCTCCATGACCGCGTAGTCGATCGAGATCTTCGGCGCCTGGGCGAAGGCCGTCGCGTCGAGGCGCACGAAGTCGAGGTCGGTCACCGCCGCCTCCAGGGCCGCGCGCGCGGCCGCCAGCACCTCGGGGACGAACGCTTCCAGCTCGGCCAGCATCAGGTCGGCGCGGAACAGGAAGTAGCCCGAGTTCCACAGGGCGCCGTCGGTGATCAGCGCCTCGGCGCCGGCCCGGTCGGGCTTCTCGACGAAGCGGGCGACGCGGGCCGCGCCCGGGGCCTCGGCGATCGGCTCGCCGCGGCGGATGTAGCCGTAATCGGTGGCCGGCCGGTCGGGCTCGATGCCGAGCGTCATCGTGTAGCCGGCGCGCGCCCCGGCGGCCGCGCGCTGCACGGCGTCCACGAAGGCCGCCGTGTCGGGCACGACGTGGTCGGCGGCCATGATCAGCACCACGGCCTGCGGGTCGCTGGCGGCGGCGTGCAGGGCTGCGACCGCCACGGCGGCGGCGGAGTCGCGGCCCTGCGGCTCGAGCAGGATGTCGGCGGAGAGACCGAGCTGGTCGCGCTGCTCGGCGACGATGAAGCGGGCCTCGGCCGAGGCGATGACGGTGGGCGTCGCGAAGACGGTGGCGTCCGACACGCGCGCCAGCGTCGCCTGGAAGGTCGAGCGCTCGGCGTCGACCAGCCGGGCGAACTGCTTGGGCATGCTCTCCCGCGACGCCGGCCACAGCCGCGTCCCCGTCCCTCCGCACAGGATCATCGGGTGGATCTGGATCGAAGGTCGGGACATGGCGACGTCTCCCGAGAAGGCTCGGCGGGGTTGGCGTGGCCGAGCCCGCCCCGCGCGGGTGCGATGGACTCTCGGGCGCCGATTTCAGGATCTGCCCTTACCGTCGGGCCGGGACCGGAACAACCTGCGCGCATTATCCGCGCGTCGACGGGCTGGCTCCGTGCAGCGGGATGGTTATCTCTGGCCTGACATGAACGGACCCGCCCCCACCCCTCAGGCCGTCGACCCGGCGCCGTCCCCGCGCCGGATTCCCTCGGTCGAGCGCCTCGTCGGCGGCGCGCCGCCCGCCGATCTCGAGA